>DLMX01000004.1:8487-15528 GCA_002479405.1 Methylophilaceae bacterium UBA7525 | reverse complement strand
ATATCACGGCTCCAGCCGATTCTTCCGGTAGCGCGATCAATAGCGGCGACCTTCCCCTGATAAGCGGCCGCGAATACCGCCGAGCCATCGACCACAGGCAGACTGGTGATATCAGCGATACGTTCAATCTCCGTCGTGCCCTTGGGCTGCGCCACGGAAGCTTCCCACAGACTGTTGCCGTCATCCGCCTTGACAGCCACCAGTTTGCCGCCTGCATAACCGGCATACACCACGCCGTCAGCGATGACAATGCCGGCGCTACTGCGCAATGTCAGTGCCGGCGTACTGCGCTGGAACACCCATTTGCGGGAACCATCGACTGCATTAAGACCAAAGATGCGTCCATCACCGGCACGGACAACGACGATGTCCAGATACACACGCGGTGCACTCAGCACCTCGCTGCTGACCTTGGATTTCCAGAGCAGCTTGCCTTGCTGGTCGTAGGCCATGACATAGCCTGTCGGCGTACCTACAAGAACCAGGTTGGCGCCCAACCCCACACCTGCAGAAAATCTTTCATCAGAACGAACGCGCCAGACTTCCTTGCCGCCGTCTGCATCCAGCCTGAGCAGTTCACCCTGCGCACTGGCGGCGTAAACAGCTTTGCTGTCGACAGCAGGCGTAAAATCATAATTTTCTGCACTACCGACCTTGCTGCTCCACAACAGTTTAGGCGTAGCCGTAGGCTGAAACTCGACCAGCGGTGCCGGCGGGTTCAATTCCTCACGCCCGAACATTCGTTCGGAAATGTCTGTCTTCAGATCAGTGAGCGAAGTACAGCCGGCCAACAGGGCCGTTGACAGCACGAAGAGCCTTGCGAATGATGGCAGCAAACGCAAGCTTATTCTCCCAACGCTTCCAGCTTGTGCTGGGTATAACGCGCATAGCGGCTACCGAACTCGAAGCTGCTGATTGCTGCCTGATAGGCAGCCTTGGCTTCATCCGGCTTGCCTTGCGCGACCAGCACATCACCCTTCAGGTCGGAAAACAGGCCGTCGAAACTCGGTTCGTGTTTTTCATTGAGCAGTTTCATTGCACCATCATAATCTTGCTGATCGAACAGGATGCCAGCCAACTGCAATTGTGCCAAGGTCCTGACCGAGGCTTCCTTGGCATTCTTGTATGCCCATTCAGTCTGCGTCCTGGCGCTATCGATTTCCTTGGCGTTGTAGCTGGCCTTGGCTGCCAGCAGTGCTGCACGGGCTGCATAGGGTGTTGACGCATACTGTTCGATAATTTCACCTGCAATGGTCTGTATGGCCTTCACGTCACTTGGGCTGGTATCGCCCAGCAACATGAATTTGCTGGAGGCGGCTTCCGATTGTTGTTTCTGGTACTGGTTCCAGCCCTGATATCCAACGACGGTGATAACAACTGCTGCCGCAACAGCCAAGACCTTGTTGCCATTAGCCTTCCACCAAGTTTTCAATGCGTCCAGCTGATCCTGTTCTTCTAAATCGAGTGCCATTCTGATTTCCTGAAACTTTCGTATTTAAGCGGCCAATGCTCTGCGGCCGGGTATGGATTGCAACAAATTTCGGGTGTATTCCTGTGCGGGCGCATCATAAATGCTTTCCACACCGCCCTGCTCTATCAGCTTGCCCTGATACATCACCGCCACTTCGTCCGCGATATGTCTGACGACACGCAGATCGTGGCTGATGAACAGATAACTCAGAGCCATCTCCTCCTGCAATTCTTTCAGCAACAACAGGATTTGCGCCTGTATTGATACATCAAGCGCCGATACCGGTTCATCACAGACAACCACCCTGGGCTCCAGCACCAGCGCCCGGGCAATGCCGATACGTTGCCGCTGGCCGCCAGAGAACTGATGCGGGTACTTCTGCATATCGGCTTCGCTCAAACCAACACGCTGCAGCATCCTGACCACCTTGTCATGCCGTTCATCCTGAGTGCCGAGCTGATGGATCAGCAGCCCCTCGCCGACGATCTGTCCCACACGCATGCGCGGGTTGAGAGACGCGAAAGGATCCTGAAACACCATCTGCAGAAAGCGGCGCTGTTCACGCAGGGCAGAACCTGACAGTTTGGCCAGATCCTGGCCCTGGAAAAGAACCTCGCCGCCATCCAGGGGCAGCAATTGTAACAGACAACGTGCAAGGGTGGATTTTCCGCTGCCGGACTCACCGACAACAGCTAGGGTCGAACCCTGCTTCAAGTCCAGACTGACATCATCCAGCGCCTTGACCAGAGTCGCGCCCAGACCGAATCGCCCGCTCCGCTGCTTGTAGGATTTGGTCAAATGGCGGGCACTTAGGATGATATCGCTCATGCTGCCGCCTCCTCATTCAGCCATGCGTAATCAATAGGCTTCAACGGACGTTTACCCTCGGCATCCGGCACACAGGCCAGCAATGCCCGTGTATAGGGATGCTGCGGATTGTGCAGCACTTCGGCCACCGGTCCGGACTCGACGATCTCGCCACGGAACATGACCACCACATCATCCGCAATGTCCGCCACCACACCAAAATCATGGGTGATAAACAGCATCGCCATGTTCATGCGGGTCTTGAGTTCGTTCAGCAGAGCAAGAATCTGCGCCTGCACCGTCACATCAAGCGCCGTGGTCGGCTCATCCGCAATCAGCATGGCCGGTTCGCAGGCAATGCTCATGGCGATCATCACGCGTTGACGCTGGCCGCCGGAAAGTTCATCCGGGTAGCTGTTGGCCCGGCCGGCAGGTATGCCGACCTGCTCCAGCAAGGCTGCAATCCTGGCCTTCAGTGTCTGTCCGCGCAGACCCTGATGCACGATCAGCGTTTCGCTGATCTGTTTGCCTATGGTCAGTACCGGATTGAGTGAAGTCATCGGCTCCTGGAATATCATGCCGATACGGCCACCGCGGATTTTACGCAACTCATCGTTACTGATACCGACCAGATCCTGCCCCTGAAAAATGACCTTGCCTTGCGCCAGTCGCAGCTGCGATGAAAGCAGCCCCATGACGGAAAGCGCCGTCAGGCTCTTGCCGCTGCCGGATTCGCCGACGACACAGGTCGTCTTGCCAGACTCAAGCGTGAAAGAGACGTTATTCACCAGCAGTTTGTCCGGTGCATTCTGCGGTGTTACCGTCAATCCTTCAATCCTGAGCAGTTCGGTCATGTTTGCAGTATCTCGATGGCCTGTTGTATGGATAATCTCTGTTGTTCACCCGCCTGCAGCATGGGCTTGAGCGTCACCTGGTTTGCCAGCACCTCGTCTTCACCAAGAATCAGTGCATATCTTGCCTGCGAACGATCAGCTTTCTTCATCTGCGACTTGAAACTGCCACCACCACTATGCTGAACAACAGCCAATCCGGCATTCCTCAACTCTTCAGCGATGTGCAGCGCCTGTTTTTCAGCCGTCTCGCCGACATTCACCAGATAGACATCCGGCGACTGATTTGCCGTCACGTCATACTCCTGCATCAGCAGGAACACACGCTCAAGGCCGATACCGAAGCCACATGCCGGCATGGCCTCCCCGCCCAATCGTTCCACCAGGGAATCATACCGGCCGCCACCGGCAATCGTGCCCTGACTGCCCAGCTTGGTCGTCACCCATTCAAACACAGTGCGGTTGTAATAATCCAGACCGCGCACCAGCCGGTGATTCAACTGGTAGGCAACGCCGGCCTCATCCAGCGTCCGGCACAAACTATGATAGTGCTCACGGCTTTCAGTTCCCAGCGTATCCAGAAGGCGCGGCGCGGCTTCGATCATGGCCTGCATGCGCGGGTTCTTGCTGTCGAGGATACGTAAGGGGTTGCTATGGAGGCGGCGTTGGGCGTCCTCATCCAGCAGTTCTGCGTGCTGCTCGAAATAGGCGATCAGGGTTTTGCGGTATTCGGCACGTTCATCAGCATCACCGATGGTATTGAGGTGCAGTTCGACATCGGTAATGCCGAGTTCGCGCCACAGACGCGCCAGCATGATGATCTGCTCGGCATCGACATCCGGCCCGGCAAAGCCGAATGCTTCCACGCCGATCTGATGGAACTGGCGCTGGCGTCCTTTTTGCACGTTTTCGTGCCTGAACATCGGCCCCATATACCAGAGACGCTGAGGCCCGTTGTAAGTCAGACTGTGCTCAACCACGGCACGCACGCAACCCGCCGTGCCTTCAGGGCGAAGGGTCAGCTTGTCCTCGTTGAGTTCATCCGTCCAGGAATACATTTCCTTTTCGACAATATCGGTATGCTCACCGACGCTACGCACGAAAAGATCCGTCGTTTCAACTATCGGCATCCGGATATTCCGATAGCCATACTGCGCCAATACGCGTCTCGCCGTATCTTCGAGCAACTGCCAGAGTGGTGTCTGCTCAGGCAGGATGTCGTAAAAACCCTTGATGCTCTGAAACTTGACGCCTTGGAATTTGGTGGTTTGAGGTTTCGTGCTCTGCAATTTTGCGCTCTGTGATTTCGAATTCTGTGATTTGTTCATCGCTGTCAAGATTCTGCTTCAGATTGATTCAGGCAGAAATCAGACGGCACGAATCGGAATGGTTCTGGCTTGATCTTCCGGCAGTTTGAACTCCTGCCGCAACTTGCCGCCTTCGGCATAATTCTTCTGCACGTAATCTTCCACAATGGCCTGGAACTCTTCTGCGATGGCATCACCTTTCAGCGTGACGGTCTTTTCACCATCGACAAATACCGGCGCCACCGGAACCTCACCGGTGCCCGGCAGACTGATACCGATATTAGCCAGCTTGGATTCACCCGGCCCATTGACCACGCAACCCATGACGGCAACACTCATGGTCTCGACGCCGGGATACTGCTTGCGCCAGACCGGCATCTGGTCACGCAAATAGCTCTGGATCTTTTGCGCCAATTCCTGGAAGAAAGTCGATGTCGTCCGTCCGCAACCCGGGCAGGCGGTGACCAACGGCGTGAAGGAACGGATACCCATGGTCTGCAGGATCTCCTGCGCCACCACCACTTCCTTGGTCCGTGATTCGCCCGGTTCCGGCGTTAAAGAAACACGGATGGTGTCGCCGATACCTTCCTGCAGCAGCACGGATAGCGCTGCGGTCGAGGCAACAATGCCCTTGGAACCCATACCAGCCTCGGTCAGGCCGAGATGCAACGCATATTCGCAACGAGCGGCCAGTTCACGGTAGACCAGGACCAGGTCCTGCACATCGCTGACCTTGCAGGAGATGATGATGTGGTCACTCGGCAGACCTAACGCTTCGGCCTGCGCAGCACTTTCAAGCGCCGACTGGATCAGCGCTTCGCGCATCAATGCATCGGATGAAAGAGGTTCGGCACGTTTGGCGTTCTCGTCCATCATGCGCACCATCTTGGCCTGGTCCAGGCTGCCCCAGTTGACGCCGATTCGTACCGGCTTGCCATAGCGGATGGCGGTTTCTATCATGGCGGCAAATTGTTCGTCACGCTTGGAGCCCTTGCCGACATTGCCCGGATTGATGCGATATTTGGCCAGAGCCTGTGCGCAATCCGGATACTGGGCCAGCAGCTTGTGACCGTTGTAATGAAAATCGCCGACCAGCGGAACGTTGCAGCCCATGGCGTCGAGCTTTTCGCGTATCTTGCCGACCTGTGCAGCAGCTTCAGGGGAATTGACGGTAATGCGAACGACCTCGGAGCCGGCCTGCCACAATTCATAGACCTGACGTACCGTGGAATCGACATCAGCGGTATCGGTATTGGTCATGGATTGCACCACCACCGGCGAATCACCACCGACAGGCACATGGCCGATCAGTACGCGATGACATTGGCGGCGCTTGATTTTTCCTGTGTATTCCACCACTACTCCAGCTTCAGCCTTGCGACGCGCTCATGCGTAACAGAGGCAATATCTACAGGTTGATTGTTATAGATGAGTGTGGTGCTTGGCGCATTGCCGATCACCACCTGCAACGGCGGCTCGCCCTGCACGCTCTCTTCAATACCGGCGACCATGATCTTGTCAAAGATGTTCTTGTTGTTGCGATCCGTAATGCTGACCCAGCTACGCTCAGTCGCCCGGAGCTTGACCACCGCCATGCCGGCAGGTACAGGAGCTGCTTGTGCAGCGACCGCTACAGCATCAGTAGTCCGAGCAGTAGCGTCTGCACCTGTCGACGACACAACCGGCATCACCGCTTCGGCAGGTGCAGCTCCTTCATTTGAGGCTGCCGCATCTGTTGCGGGCTCTTCAGGCGCAGAAGCAATCTCGGCAGCAGGCACGGACAGGGATTCGACATTGCCTGCAGCAGCCTCCACCTCGGTTTCCGATGGGACATACTGAACTTCAGCCGAAGGTTTCGGCATGTAATCAACATAGATCACCCAGGCGGTCACCAGCAGCACAATCAGGACACTGGCAAAAACATAGAATAGCCACGGGCTCTTGTCATTACCGGGAATACGGATGTTCTCCGACTGAATGGAGATCGGACGCGGTTGTTCGGACGCAGAGAAATTGCGATAGGCTTCCAGCAAAGGCTCGGCATCCAGTTCAAGCATGCGGGCATAGTTGCGAATAAATCCACGCGTGATGGTCGCCTCAGGCAGTGCCGAAAAATCATCGCCCTCCAGCGCAATCACTTGGCGACGACTTAAGCGAAGATAGCTACAGATATCATCAATATCAAGGTTTTTGGCTTCACGTGCAGACTTCAGGTTTGCACCGACGGAGACCGCCGGCGACGTTTCTACAACGCTCTGTTCGTTTGAATCGTTCATGCTTACTGCCCGGAAAGTAATGCTTTGGTTTGTTCGGAATCAGGATAATTGCGACGCAGCTCCAAGGCGTAACTCGCCTCTGCATCCCTGTCGCCAAGCTGCCGTTCAACACGTATCGCCAGCCACAGAACCTCTGCTGACGGACTGCCGATCAACGGCGTGCGCAGGTATTCGCGCGCCATGCCATACTTCTTGCGATTGAAGTTGATCAACGCCAGTTCGTAGGAAGCGCGATGCAGCAAAGGCTGCACTTGCAATGCATTCTGGAAGTAGACCTCGGCATTATCAACATCCTGCTTGCGCAACGAGCAGATGCCGGCATTGAGATA
>DLMX01000004.1:471-8269 GCA_002479405.1 Methylophilaceae bacterium UBA7525 | reverse complement strand
GGCTCCAGGCTGATGGCGCGCTTGAAACTGGCATCAGCCTTGGCGTCTTCCCCCAAAGCTGCATAGACCATACCCAGACCATTGTGTGCCAGCGCATAACCGGGGTCGATCTTGCTGGCTTCCGTAAATTCCTCCAGCGCGATCGCAATCTGGTTCTGCGAGAAATAGCCAGCGCCAAGCTCCGTATGAATGCGTGCGCTATCGCGTTTCTGGGTATCAGCCCTGTCGTTGCTCGATTGACTGGCACAGCCCGCAAGCAACATCATGGCAAACACCACACACAACTTCTTCATGCAACAATCTCCAGAGGGATACGACGCGAACTGCGTTTGGTTTTATCCTGCACTTTGCCTGCCAGCTGCCCACAGGCAGCATCGATATCTTCACCACGGGTTTTTCTGGTGGTCACCACATAGCCGGCCTGCATCAGGATATCGCGGAAGCGACGAATGTTATCAGGCCTTGAAGTCTGATAGCCGCTGTTGGGAAATGGATTGAAGGGAATCAGATTGAATTTGCACGGCACATCCCTGACCGTTTCCAGCAACTGCCGGGCATGCTCAACCGAGTCATTGACACCATCCAGCATCACATATTCGAAAGTCACAAAATCACGAGGAGCCTTAACCAGATAACGTTGGCAGGCTGCCATCAATTCCCTCAAGGGATATTTCTTGTTGATCGGCACAATCTCATCACGCAAGGCATCATTCGGCGCGTGCAGAGAAACGGCCAGCGCAACCGGACAATCCTCTTTCAGTCTGTCCATGGCCGGCACCAGACCGGATGTGGACAAGGTCACGCGACGACGACTGAGGCCATAGGCCGAGTCATCGAGCATGATCTGCATGGCGGTGACGACATTGTCGTAATTGGACAACGGCTCACCCATGCCCATCATGACGACGTTACTGATGATACGCTCGCCAGGCGGCAACATATCGTAACCATCAGCCTGACGCAGTGAGCGATTGGCCAGCCAGAGCTGACCGATGATTTCCGAAACCTTGAGATTGCGGTTGAACCCTTGGCGGCCGGTTGAACAGAAAGTGCATTCGAGCGCACAACCCACCTGGGACGAAACACACAATGTGCCACGATCATCTTCCGGGATGAACACGGTTTCCACACCATTGCCGACATCGGTACCTATCAGCCACTTGCGCGTACCATCGTCGGAAACCTGCTCCATTTGCACCTCGGGCGGCGTGATACTTGCCTCTGCGGCAAGTTTCTCACGCAGCGATTTGGCGATGTCCGTCATCTGCGCGAAATCACTCACGCCAAAGTGATGCATCCAGCGCATCAACTGTTTGGCGCGAAAGGGCTTCTCGCCTATACCCTTGAAATATTCGGCGAGCTGGGCCCGGTTGAAATCGAGCAGATTGACAGTCATTAAGACTTACTTACCGAAGAAGTAGGCGATTTCGATCGCGGCATTTTCTGCGGAATCGCTGCCATGCACTGCGTTGGCATCGATGCTTTCAGCGAAATCGGCACGGATGGTACCGGCAGCGGCCTCCTTGGGGTTGGTTGCACCCATCAGCTCACGGTTCTTCGCAACCGCATTTTCGCCTTCCAGCACCTGGATCATGACTGGACCGGAAATCATGAACTTGACCAGGTCATTGAAGAAAGGACGCTCTTTATGCACAGCATAAAAGCCTTCTGCCTCGGCCTGGGACAGTTGCGCCATCTTGGCAGCAACAATTTTCAAACCATTGGTTTCGAATCGTGAATAGATCTTGCCGATCACATTCTTGGCAACTGCGTCTGGTTTGATGATGGATAAAGTACGTTCTACAGCCATGTTAACTCCGATAAATTGATGAAACAGATGAAAAAAACGGGGCACTAATTTGCGTGCAACTTACAGGGTGTGCAAAGTCCGTTAAAATACCATTTTAACGGTCTGAAATAAACCTTTACGGATGATTTATGCGCAAATCCGGCGCCTATCCGGTTAGTGCATTGCGCTGTCGACGCGCCTCATAAAGACAAATACCACTGGCCACTGAAACATTCAGGCTTTCAACCGAACCGAACATGGGGATGCTGACCAGCGCATCGCAAGTTTCGGCGGTCAGACGACGCAAGCCGGTACCCTCCGCCCCCAGCACCAACGCAACCGGCCCGCTCAGCTCCATGCTGAACAAGTCATGCTCTGCATCGGCCGCAGTACCGACCAGCATGACACCGGCTTCCTTCAATTCCCGCATGGTGCGTGCCAGATTGGTGACTGCGATGAAAGGCACGGTCTCCGCAGCGCCGGAAGCCACCTTGCGTACCGTCGCATTGAGGCCGACTGCGCGATCCTTGGGCGCGATTACGGCGTGTACTCCCATGGCATCCGCGACACGCAGACATGCGCCCAGATTGTGCGGATCCTCGACACCGTCCAGAATCAGGAAGAACGGCGGCTCCTTGAGGTCCGACTCCAGAATGTCATGGATATCCTTGTACGGAATTGGTGCGTCGATCACGCGGGCAATCACGCCCTGATGCCGGCCGTTGATACCAGCCAGCCCATCCAGACGCGACCTCTCGACCTGCATGCACCTGACACCGGCGCTATCGGCCATGCTCAAAAGGTCCTTCATCCGGGCGTCGACACGGTCACGATCGATCAGAATCTCCTGCACACTGGTGGCATGCTGCCTCAATCGACTCAATACGGCATGAAAGCCGAACAAAATACGAGTATCACTCATTTACTATTAACGCCTTGATGTCTATTTTCTGGTGGATTTTCTTGCCTGACTTGCCGGCTTTTTCCTGCTGCTCTTGCTTTTGGTCGGAGCGCTTTTTGCGGGCGCACTCTTGGTTGGTGTTTTCTTGCCTGATGTTTTCTTGCTTACAACTTTACGGCTTCCGGCCTTCTGACCAGCCGAACTTCTACCGGCAGCCGGACGTGGCTTTCTGCCGGTCGCCATGGGCGCTGCAATTTCCGAAACCGATCTGTCGGCTTGGGTCCTGCCTGGCCTCCCGGCCTGTTCAACTTTCGATACAACATCAGCCGCTGCACCCGATGCCGCAAGCGGCGCTGCCAGAACAAAGTCTATTTTACTGGTTTCCAGGTCGACCCGGCTGATTTTTACGCGCAGTCTATCTCCCAGGCGATAGCGGACGCCTGTGCGCTCGCCTGCCATCTCGTGTCGCGCCTTGTCGTAATTGAAGTAGTCGTTGCCCAGCTCGGTCACATGCAGCAAGCCTTCTACATAAACACCATCCAGTGCCACGAACAGACCAAAGCTGGTGACACCGGCAACCGTTCCGTCAAACTCTTCGCCGATCCTGTCCTGCATGTAGTAACACTTGAGCCAGGCCTCCACATCGCGTGTCGCATCATCCGCGCGGCGCTCCGTAATCGAGCAATGCTGACCCAGCCCCTGCCAGTCGCCGGCCTTGTACTTCTCGCCATGCAGCACGGCCTTGATGGCACGATGGATCAGCAGATCAGGATAACGCCGGATGGGCGATGTGAAGTGCGTATAGGACTCATAGGCCAGGCCGAAGTGGCCGATATTGTCCGGGCTGTAGACCGCCTGCTGCATCGATCTCAGCAGTACAGTCTGCAGCAGTTGTTCATCCGGCCGGCCGCGGAACTGCTCCAGCAGCTTGCCGTAATCCTTGGCATGCGGGCTGTCGCCGCCGCCGACACCAAAACCGAACTCACCCATGAAAGTGCGCAAGGCTTCGAGTTTTTCCGGGGTCGGTCCTTCATGGATGCGATACAGCGCAGGATGCTCATGCCCCTTGAGGAAATCCGACGCGCAGACATTGGCTGCCAGCATGCATTCCTCAATGATGCGATGCGCCTCGTTGCGCACCACGGCCTCAATCCGCTCGATCTTGCCGTTATCATTGAAGATCATCATGGTTTCGCTGCTTTCGAACTCGATGGCACCGCGTTTTGCACGCGCCTTGACCATGACCTGATAAAGCGCATACAGATGCTGCACATGCGGCATCAGCCAGGCATGGCCCTTGGCCGTTTCACCCTGAGGATTGATCAGCATGTCGTAGACCTTGGTATAGGTCATCCGAGCCTTGGACAGCATGACTGAGGGGAAGAACTGATAACGCTTGACGTTGCCGAAGGCATCCAGCTGCATGTCACAGACCATGCACAGGCGATCGACCTGCGGATTCAGTGAACACAAGCCGTTGGAAAGCGCTTCCGGCAACATGGGAATCACGCGCCGCGGGAAATAAACCGAATTGCCACGCTCGTAGGCATCCTTGTCCAGCGCGTCTCCGGGTTTGACGTAGTGGCTGACATCGGCAATCGCCACCACCAGGCGCCAGCCCTTGCCCTGCGGTTCGCAGTAGACAGCATCGTCAAAATCGCGCGCAGTCTCACCATCGATCGTAATCAGAGGCAGATCGCGCAGATCGATACGCCCTTTCCAGTCCTTTTCCTGCACTTGTCTGGAGTAACGCTCGGCCTGACGCAAAGCCTCGGCAGAAAATTCGTAAGGCAGCTGATGCTTGCGCAATGCGATCTCAATCTCCATGCCGGCATCGGCATAGTTCCCGAGAATCTCGACCACCTTACCCATCGGTTTGGCAAAAGGCGATGGCTGGTCGGTAAGTTCCACCATCACCACCTGGCCATCCTTCGCCTTCATGTCCAGATGGTATGGAATCAGGACATCCTGATTAACACGCTTGTCCTCTGCAGCCACAATTGAAAAACCGTTGCCGCGCATAATGCGTCCAACCAGTCGGGTCGTTTTGCGCTCCAGCACTTCAACAATTTTGGCCTCCGGCCGCCCTCGTCTATCCAACCCGGACTGGCGCACCATAACACGGTCGCCGTGCATAACCTGCGCCATCTCGCGTGGCGACAGGAACAGATCGATACCGCCGGTCTTGTCCTTGTCATCCGGCACCAGAAAGCCGAAACCATCGGCATGCCCCTGCACCGTACCGGAGATCAGATGCAACTTCTCGGCAATGCACAACGCGCCCTTGCGGTTGCGAATGATCTGTCCGTCGCGCTCCATGGCATTCAAGCGTCGATTGAAAATCTCGCGCTCTTCATCATGGATTGCCAGCAGGCGATATAGCTCCTCCACGGAAAGTGGCACGCCCTGCTCCGTCATGGTCTGCAGGATAAATTCCCGGCTGGGCAAGGGATGATCGTAATTTCCGGCCTCTCGTTCAGCATATGGATCACTGCGACGTGGGCTGTTTTTTGACAAATTTGTTCTGTCAATCTTCTTTTTTGTATTAATAATCTTTTTTCTCGTTGACAAAATATGTCGTTCCTATAGAATTTGCGCTCTTCGTTTCACCCCATCGAGAAATGCCCAGATGGCGGAATTGGTAGACGCGCTAGGTTCAGGTCCTAGTGGTGGCAACACTGTGGAGGTTCGAGTCCTCTTCTGGGCACCAGATACACCCCTGGTTTCAAAGACTTAATCCTGTTGTTCATAATTTCACTGATGTAGCTTTCGTTCGAGATAAACACCACCCCCCGTCCGAAAAAGCAGTTGAAGCTATTTTACGACACATCATCACAATAACAACGTCTTTAATTTATTCGTTTCGTTCGGTCCTCCAGCGAATTCCCGGTATTCCGGCGCAATCCAGGACTGCTTCAAATTAAATACGTCTTCGACATCCAGGCCAGCACAAACTTCAGGTACGATTTTTGCATGTAATCTCATGTGAAAATCTCAGCACCTCGGAAAAAATCATGAAGCAGGCATTCGAATCTACCAACGTATCCCTGATCACCATCTACGAGATAGGCAAGATACTCAGTTCATCGCTGGAACTGCAAAAGACCCTGCGCCAGGTACTGAATGTCATTGCCACGCATTTGAACATGGAACGCGGCATGGTCTGCGCCAGCGCATCCCCGGATAGCCTCCGGATTATCGCTGCAGTCGGGTTCAGCCCCGAAGAAATACAACGCGGGCAATTTCTCGCGGGTGAAGGCGTCACCGGACGCATATTCCAGATGGGTATCCCGGCAGTGATTCCGGATGTTTCGAAAGAACCGCTGTTCCTCAATCGCACCGGCGTCATGCGACGCGCAGAGAATGAAGCCATCTCCTTTCTCGGAGTACCCATCAAACTTGGCCGCGAATGCATAGGAGTACTTGCCTTCGAACGCAAGCACAGCGAGAAGATACGCGGCTTTCAGGACGACCTGCAGCTACTGACGATGGTTGCCAACCTGATCGGCCAAAGCATGCGGCTCAACCAGCAGGTTGCGACCGACCGCGAACAGCTACTGCAGGAGAAATCGCGCCTGCAGAAGGAACTGGCAGGCAAATACAGCCTGGAAAACGTTATCGGCAACTCCAAACGCATGCAGGAAGTCTTTGCCGACGTACACATGGCGGCGCCCGGCAAGAGCACCATCCTGCTGCGCGGCGAGTCCGGCACCGGCAAGGAAGTCATCGCCCGCTCGATCCATTTCCTTTCCTCACGCAAGGACAAGCCCTTCATCAAGGTCAACTGCACCGCGCTGACCGAGTCCCTGCTGGAATCCGAATTGTTCGGCCATGAAAAAGGCGCATTCACCGGCGCCCTGCAGGAAAGAAAAGGCCGCTTCGAGCAGGCGCATGGCGGCACGCTATTCCTCGATGAGATCGGCGACATTTCACCGGCATTCCAGGTCAAGCTGCTGCGGGTACTGCAGGAGCGTGAATTTGAGCGTGTGGGCGGCAACAAGACCATCAAGGTCGATGTGCGCCTGATCTGCGCCACCAACCGCAATCTGGAAGAAGCCGTCAGCAGCGGCGATTTCCGTTCCGACCTGTATTTCCGCATCAACGTCATTTCCATCTTTCTGCCGCCGTTGCGCGAAAGACGCGACGATATTCCGCTGCTGGTGGAGAATATCCTGGCCCGCTACAACCGCGAAAACAGCGCCAGAATCGGCATCACACCCGAGGCCATGCACGTACTCTCCAACTGTCACTGGCCCGGCAATGTGCGTGAGCTGGAAAATTGCGTGGAACGCTTTGCCACCATGGCACGCAGTAATCTGGTTCGCGAGGTCGATATCCCCTGCCAGACCAACCAATGCCTGTCATCGGCACTATGGAAATACCAGCCCAAGGGCCAGGTCATCCCCATCGCGCCAGTCGCCGTAGAACCGGAACATCACGAGCATCACACCGAGGCCGAGAACATCATCGACATGCCGGAACACATGTCGGAACGCGAGCAGTTGATCAGCGCGATGGAGAAGAGCGGTTGGGTGCAAGCCAAAGCTGCCCGCCTGCTCAATCTGACGCCACGTCAGATGGGTTATGCGCTGAAAAAATATCACATCGAAGTGAAGAAATTCTAGACTTCGTCATCGTCCTGCCCTCCATTCCAACCCAATAATTACCGACAATCCTGCCATGTGTCATTTGCGACAAAAGCCCATGGCTTTGTCGCAATGGCGACAAAGCCACCCAACGTCGAAACATCGGCGCAAGCCACTGATTTTAATGATTTTTAAATTTCAATCTGCGATGGCACGCGACTTGCTGATATCCCAGCAAATCATTCTTACCGAGGGCATCAGCATGGAAAACGCACTGCAAGACGCGGCACCGGGCCAGGGCCGGCTCAAACCACTGAACGGTATCAAGGTCGAAATCGCGGGACAAGCCGCTTCAGGTTGCGGCTCTACCGGCGGCGAAGGCAAGGCGAGCTGCGGTTCCTCTGCCGGCCCCGACGACATGCCGGCGGAAATCTGGGACAAAGTCAAGAACCATCCCTGCTATTCCGAAGAAGCCCATCACCATTTTGCCCGCATGCATGTAGCTGTAGCCCCTGCCTGCAA
>DLMX01000004.1:0-239 GCA_002479405.1 Methylophilaceae bacterium UBA7525 | reverse complement strand
GAACAGGCCGTCAAGAAAGTGCTGGCTGTCGCCAGCGAGATTCCGCAGATGACGGTGCTCGGCATTGCAGGCCCCGGCGACTCGCTCGCCAACCCGATGAAGACCTTCGATACCATGCGCATGCTTCACGAGACCGCACCGGACATCAAGCTCTGCATTTCGACCAATGGTCTGGCATTGCCGGAGCAGGTCGACGAAATCTGCAAATACAACATCGACCACGTCACCATCACCATCAA
>DLMX01000007.1:11968-12970 GCA_002479405.1 Methylophilaceae bacterium UBA7525 | reverse complement strand
TCCATCATTCCGGCTTCACGTTCAAGCACCCGGGAGATTGCGGCGGCAAAGTCCGGCCGGGCAATCCTGTGGTATGAGCAGGTTGGTCTCGGCCTGAAGCCGCGCGCCAATTTGTGTTCACCCTGAGCACCACCTTCAAAATAACGGATGCCGCGTTCGATGCAGAACTCCTGCGCCTGGTAATAACAAAGCTCGAAGTGCAAGCCTGGTACATATTCCAGCGCACCCCAGTAACGCCCATAAAGCTGGCTGACGCCAGCATGATCATCGCTGTAAAAATTCAAGGCAGCGGCGATTTTCTCGCCCTCACGTTCGGCCACAACAAGCAGGATATGTTTCGCCATCTTTTGCCCGATTTCGAGAAAGAATGCCTTGGTCAGATAAGGGCTGGAACGGTGCTGACGATAGGTGTTTACATAACAGCGATAGAACATCTCCCAGTCATCCCCGGTAATGTCATTGCCGGTCAAGCGCCGGATCCGGATGCCGGCAGCAGCGACTTTCTTGCGTTCCTGACGAATCTTTTTACGCTTGTCATGCGTAAGCGCAGACAGAAAGGTCTCAAAATCATCGAAACTCTCATTCTCCCAGCGGAACTGCATACCGTTTCTCCGGAGCCAGCCGGCATCTTCGAGCGATTGTGCCGAACTTTCATCCGGAAACAGGATATGTGCCGATGACAAGCCAGAATCAAGCAACTGCTTTCCCAACACTTCAAGCATGCGTTGACGCATTGCCAAATCGGGACACAGCAGGCGGGCGCCAGTAACCGGCGTAAAGGGAATAGCGCAGATCAGTTTCGGATAGTAGTTGAAGCCCTGCTGCTCAAAAGCATTGGCCCAGGACCAGTCGAAGACATATTCACCATAGGAATGACTCTTGGCATACAGCGGCATTGCGCCTAACAGACGACTGCCCTCTTTCACCAGCAAGGGGCAGGTTTGCCAACCGGTTCCAGAACCCACGCAGCCGGTCTTTTCCAGCGCACTCAAAAAAGCATGA
>DLMX01000007.1:11096-11803 GCA_002479405.1 Methylophilaceae bacterium UBA7525 | reverse complement strand
CAGCGCACTCAAAAAAGCATGACTCAAAAAAGGCGAGCCATCGGTGAGGGCATCCCAAGCAACAGGATCAAGGTCACAAACACCGGGTGCAATTTCAACTTGCAGGCTCATGTTTCAATTATGCATGAGCAGGATGAGAATACACGATGAATTGGAAATACGGAGCACAAAGGAACTTGCGCCGAGTCACATGATGAGCCTGAGAGCCCAGGCCAACATCGGGCTTACAATGCCGGCTTACCTTCGATCTCAGCCTGCTTGCTTTTCAATTTCGGACGCTTGGTCTGCTTGCTCTGTGCCTCTTCTTCAGCAGCTTGCGTCTCCATCAACTCAGCCTCCCTGGCCTGTTGAATACGCAATTCTGCGGCACGTTGGCGCTCGACCAACTTGTTCTGATACTCCATGAGTTCCGTTATGGAAATAAAGCCGTCAGCATCGAGATCAACCTGATTGTAGTGTCTGGCAACTTGAGGCAGGCTGTCTACAACCTCCTGCCGAGACAGCAGATTGTCATTATCCTTGTCCGCCCGGAAAAAGCGTTCCTGTATGCCCTTGCTCATGGAACGTCGACGATCCTGGATCTGGCTATGGATAGGGTCACTGGTACGGGAATAATTATTGAGGTCCATACGCAGGCGCATACGCTCTTCCGGACTGACGCCGCCCAGGCTCTGCAACTGCTCGGAGTTGGACTCATCACCGGGCTG
>DLMX01000007.1:8417-10883 GCA_002479405.1 Methylophilaceae bacterium UBA7525 | reverse complement strand
GCCGGATTGAGACAGGCCGAGACAAACGCACATCACGAGCAATGTATGTTTGGGAGCTGCTGATGAATGCATAAATAACATCAGTAGTCCTACACCATGAAATAGACTTTGGAATGGCTAAATGGGTATTGCATCACTTACGCTCTCCTCATCGCATGCTGCCGCTTTTGTCTGTACTGACTGATATTGTGATTCTTCAGCGGGTTAAAAGTTTGACTGTGACCAGTCGATCCGGCCAGAAAAACTCCGAACCCGCATTAAAACGCATGTGCGGCTTATTTGAGCTACTCGCTCATTTAAGAGCGGTTATAATGACTTAAGAATGTAAATTGAATGTTTCCCCTACTCTGCTGATTGTAAAAAATTGTAACAAACATGGATATCAACAGGATATTTGTCGCTTTGTACATGTGAAGTCTTTCAATCGAAAGAATTTATGCCCAAAATAGCACCATGCAAACAAATATGAAGAAAATATTGCTGGTCGATGACGATCTGCGCATGCGGGAACTGCTGCAACGCTATCTAGGTGAGCAGGGTTTCAGCGTCAAAGCCGTCTCGGATTCCACTGAAATGGATGCCGCGCTGGCGCAAGAACACCCCGATCTGCTGGTGCTGGACCTGATGCTGCCCGGTGAAGACGGACTTGCCATCTGCCGGCGCCTGCGCGGCAATAACAGCAAGATACCCATCATCATGCTGACCGCGCGTGGTGATGAGGTTGACAGGATCATCGGCCTGGAAATGGGTGCTGACGACTACCTGCCCAAGCCATTCAATCCACGCGAACTTCTGGCACGAATCAACGCCGTCATGCGCAGGCAGGAACAGCGCATCCCCAGCGCGCCGGCCATGGATACGACCACCGTCAGCTTCGGCGACTTCGTGTTCGACCCGTCCACTCGTAGCCTGACACGCAACGGAGAAGCCGTCACCATTACCAGCGGAGAATTCGCTCTGCTCAAGGTGTTTGTCGACCATCCGCGCCAGCCGCTGTCACGCGATCGCCTCATGCAACTGGCACGCGGACGCGAACTGGATGTATTCGATCGCAGCATTGATGTGCAGGTCTCGCGCCTGAGAAGGCTGATTGAACCGGATCCCGCCCACCCGAGACATCTGCAGACCATGTGGGGCTTCGGCTATGTCTTTGTGCCGGATGGTGAAATCCAGAAGAGTTAAGTTCCTGACCACTCCCAATATACCTGCATATCATTGAGACTCTTTCCACGTACCCTACTTGCCCGCATCATGGTACTCATCGCGCTGTTACTGGCGATAGGCCAGTTCAGCGCACTTCATATCTTCGATTACTTCGAACGTGAACCACGTGCCCAGGCCGCCGCGCTACAAGCCGTGACGGTCGTCAATTACACGCGCGCATCCCTGCTTGCATCACATGAAAACCGCCGCATCGCACTGCTTTCAGAATTGTCAGGGCGCGAAGGCGTTCGCATCTATGCTGCAGATCTGCTGGAGATAGTCGAGCCATTACCGGACGATCCTTTTATCCGTCTGGTCGCGGACAAGATTCGCGAGAATCTGGGTCAGGAGACGCTGGTTACGATCAACCATCTGGGCGTACCCGGCCTCTGGATCAGTTTCAGCATCGAGCAGGATGACTACTGGGTCGTCATTCCGCGCTTCCTTGCCGAACGCCCTTTCCCCTGGCAGTGGTTCGGCTGGGCAGCACTTGTTGCATTGCTTTCACTAGGCGGCGCCTACGTCATTGCCGCCCGAATCAACCGTCCGTTGCGCTTCCTGGTCAAGGCTGCCGACCGCATCAGCCATGGTGAGCAACCGCCCAGGCTACCGGAAGAAGGGGCGGAAGAAATGCGTGAAGTGCAGCGCACATTTAATGAAATGTCGGAGGCCCTGGCGAGACTGGACAGTGAGAGAACGCTGCTGCTGGCTGGTATCTCGCATGATCTGCGCACACCGCTGGCGAGGTTGAGACTTGCCGTTGAAATGCTGCCTGAGGAAGTCGGCGAAGGCACGCGTAACGGCATGATTCAGGACATATCCGACATGGACAACATCATCAACCAGTTCCTGGATTTCGTGCGCGGTGTCGAAGGCGAGCCACCACAGATGGTCGACATCAACGCCCTGATCCAGTCCGTCGCCGATCGCCACGCACGGGCCGGTCGGCACGTGGAACTGAATCTCGCCTCCAATTACAAGGTTCAACTGCGGCCATTGGCGATCCACCGGCTGATCGGCAATCTGATCGACAACGCCTTCGCCTATGGCAAAGGCAAAGTCGCGGTCAGCACCCGCATCACTGCCGGATATATCGTCGTCAGCATCATGGATAACGGGCCGGGAATACCTTCCAGCCAGATGAGCCGGCTGTTGAGGCCGTTCGAACGCATGGATTCCGCACGAGGCAATGAAGGCGGCAGCGGGCTCGGCCTGGCGATCGCCGACCGTATCGCCAAATTGCACAAAGGCAAGCTGGAATTG
>DLMX01000007.1:4977-8301 GCA_002479405.1 Methylophilaceae bacterium UBA7525 | reverse complement strand
GAATTGCTCAATCGGCCCGAAGGCGGCCTTGAGGCACGCCTCAGCCTGCCGCTTTAAACATCACGGCCCGGCCGGAACCAGGCCAGTTTTTCGTGCAGCGCCACGACACCGCCAACGATAATCAGGCACGGAGGCTTCAATTCTGCTGCACTGACCTTTTCCGCCAGCATCGCCAGATCGGCCACCACCACCCGCTGCCGCATGGTCGTACCCTGTTGCACAACTGCGGCGGGCGTTTCTGCCGGCAAGCCGTGCAGCACCAGTTTGCGGCAGATTTCCGCCAGACCCACCAACCCCATGTAAATGACCACGGTCTGATTGGGGCGGGTCAGGGCCGGCCAATCCAACTCTACGGTATCAATCTCGCCATTTGCACTGGCCTTCAGATGCCCGGTAGTGAACAGACAGGATTGTGCATAATCGCGATGCGTCAGGGGAATGCCGGCATAGGTTGAAACACCGTTTGCCGCCGTAATGCCCGGCACCACCTGAAACGGTATCCCCTGTTCCATCAAAGTCTCGATTTCCTCGCCACCACGGCCGAAGATGAAAGGGTCGCCGCCCTTCAACCTCAGCACGCGCTTGCCTTCCCTGGCGAGACGCACCAGCAGCTGATTGATCTCCTCCTGCGGCAGGGTGTGCCGGTCACGCGCCTTGCCGACATAGATCAACTCGGCATCACGCCGCACCAGTTCCATGACTTCCTTGCTCACCAGCTTGTCATAGACGCAGACATCCGCCTGCTGCATCAGGCGCAAGGCACGAAAAGTCAGTAGATCCGGATCGCCCGGCCCGCCCCCCACCAGATAGACTTCACCATACGAACCTTGTCCCACAGGGCTTGCGAGGCTCTCGGCCAAAGCGGCCCTGGCGGCATCCTCCCGGCCGGAAAACACCATTTCCGCCACCGGTCCGGTCAGCGTATTTTCCCAGAAAATACGTCTTTCCTGCGTTGTGGCGAAGCGCTGCTTTACCACCTCGCGAAAATCTGCAGCCAAGCTTGCCAAGCGGCCATAAGTTGAGGGAATCAGGGTCTCCAGCCTGCTGCGCAGCAGGCGCGCCAGCACAGGTGCACTGCCGCTGCTGCTGATGGCGATCACCAGCGGCGAACGGTCAACGATGGAGGGCATGGTAAATGTACATAGATCTGGCGCATCGACCACATTGACCGGGATATTACGTGCTTTGGCCTCGCTTGAAACCGCCTGATTTACCGCCTCGTCATCGGTTGCCGCAATCACCAGGCTGGCGCCATCCAGCTGGTCGGCCGCAAAGATCGCGGGCAAGTAATGGATACTGCCGGCTGTCAGCAGATCGGCCAATTCATGATGCAGGGCCGGCGCGACGACTTCCACCTCGGCATCGGCCTTAAGCAGCATCGTCACCTTGCGGGCAGCCACTTCGCCGCCGCCGATGACAACGCAACGGCGGCCTTTCAGCTTCATAAAAATCGGTAGCGCTTCCATGCCGCACATTTTACTCGCAGATTCGCTTTTAACCTGAGCTTGGAGTAGAATTTCGGCTTACTAATTGTTTTGCCAGACTAATTTGCACCCCTCACCTGCAGCAACACTCATCACATGACGCCGCCAGACAAAGAAACGCTGACGGACATCAGCCGGAACAAAAACCGGCAAGACCCAGCCCAGCCCAAGAAAGTATTCATCAAGACCTTCGGTTGCCAGATGAATGAGTACGACTCTTCACGCATGGCAGATTTGCTCAGTGTCGACAATGGCATGATCGCAACGGACAACCCGGAAGATGCCGATGTCATCCTGCTCAACACCTGTTCTGTTCGCGAAAAGGCAGAAGACAAGGTCTACAGTCATTTGGGCCGCTTCATTCCGATGAAGAAAAAAAACCCCGGTCTCGTCATCGGCGTCGGCGGTTGCGTGGCAAGCCAGGAAGGCGACAACATAGTCAAGCGTGCACCCTATGTCGACATCGTCTTCGGGCCGCAAACCTTGCATCGTCTACCGGAAATGATCGAAGCCAAACGGCTGAGCGGAATTTCACAGGTGGATATCAGTTTCCCGGAAATCGAAAAATTCGACCGCCTGCCACCACCACGGGTTGAAGGAGCAGCGGCTTTCCTGTCGATAATGGAAGGCTGCAGCAAATACTGCTCTTTCTGTGTCGTGCCTTACACACGCGGCGAAGAAGTATCGCGCCCGTTCGAGGATGTACTGACAGAGGCCGCAACGCTGGCAGGGCAAGGTGTCAAGGAAATCACGCTGCTCGGCCAGAACGTCAACGCTTATCGCGCCGAGGATAACAATGGCGAGAAAGTCGATCTCGCCATGCTGATCGAATATATCGCCGAGATTCCGCAGATCGAACGCATCCGTTTCACCACTTCGCATCCAAATGAA
Source organism: Methylophilaceae bacterium UBA7525 (assembly GCA_002479405.1). Lineage (GTDB taxonomy): Bacteria > Pseudomonadota > Gammaproteobacteria > Burkholderiales > Methylophilaceae > UBA6140. Next base: position 5,926 of record DLMX01000007.1, on the reverse strand, counting down.
ATGAGCCCGGCACTGATAGAATGCTTTGCCCGTATACCCAAGCTGGTCTCACACATTCACCTGCCGGTGCAAGCCGGTTCGGACAGAATCCTGATGGCGATGAAACGCAATCACACGGTGCTGCAATACAAATCCATCATCCGCAAACTGCGCGCCGCACGACCGGATATCTGCATCAGCTCGGACTTCATCATTGGCTTCCCTGGCGAAACCGAGGCGGATTTTGAGGCGACAATGCAATTGATGCGCGATGTCGGCTTCGATTACTGTTTCAGCTTCGCCTACAGCCCGCGTCCTGGGACACCGGCAACCTATCTGCCGGATGATACGACGCCGGAGGTGAAACAGGGCCGCCTGCTACGCTTGCAGGAATTTAACGAAACACAGGGCAAAGCCATCAGCGAAGCCATGGTCGGCAGCGTGCAGCGCGTACTGGTTGAGGGTGCCTCCAAAAGGGATGACAAGGAACTTGCCGGCCGCACCGATAACAACCGCATCGTCAATTTTCTTGCCGGCCGCGAACTGATCAACCAGTTTGTGAATGTCAGGATCACGCAAGCCGTTGCCCACACCTTACGCGGCGAATTACTGAAAGACTGAATTTGGACATCACATTAAAACCTGAAGACAACATCCGCCTGGCCAATCTTTGCGGCACGCTGGATGAAAACATCAAGCAAATCGAGGATGCGCTCGATGTGAGCATTGCCCGTCGCGGCGCACATTTCAAGATCAAGGGCGACAAGCAGAACGTGGAGCTTGCTGCGCAGCTGCTGGAAAGCTTTTACCTGCGCGCGAAAAAACCGATCGAACTGGAAGAAATCCAGCTCGGGCTGGTCGAACTCGACAAACTGAGCCCGGAAGCCATCTCCGTCGCCAGCATGCCGACCCTGATGACCCGCCGTCCCGACCTGCATGGCCGTACACCGCGCCAGGTCGAATATCTGCA
>DLMX01000007.1:4443-4709 GCA_002479405.1 Methylophilaceae bacterium UBA7525 | reverse complement strand
GCGCTGAGCCGCGACCGGGTCAAACGCATCATCCTGGTCCGCCCTGCGGTGGAAGCCGGTGAACGTCTGGGCTTCCTGCCCGGCGATCTGGCGCAAAAGGTCGACCCCTACCTGCGCCCGCTCTACGATGCGCTCTATGACCTGGCAGGTTACGACAGCGTCAACAAGATGTTCGAACGTGGCGCCATCGAAGTCGCGCCACTGGCTTATATGCGCGGTCGCACGCTGAACCAGAGCTTCATCATTCTGGATGAGGCGCAGAACAC
>DLMX01000007.1:0-4247 GCA_002479405.1 Methylophilaceae bacterium UBA7525 | reverse complement strand
ACCGGCGACGTCACGCAGATCGACCTGGCACGCCATCAGAAGAGCGGTCTGGTCGAGGCCAAGCAGGTTTTGAAGGATGTACGCGGCATTGCCATGACGCATTTCCTTTCGGAGGATGTGGTGCGCCATCCATTGGTGCAAAAAATCATCAACGCCTATGAGAAATATGACCAGACGCGCGAAGATCAGGAGCAGAAAACCGCGCAGAAAGACTCAGCGAAATAATGCCCGGCCTGTCCATGGATGTGCAATACGCATCGGCGCTTGAAGGCCTGCCCACGCCAGCGCAGTTCAAACGCTGGGCAAGAAAAACCCTGCGCGTCGATGCTGAAATCGCCCTGCGTATCGTCGATGAAGAAGAAGGTCGGATGCTGAATCGCGAGTATCGTGGCAAGGATTATGCTACGAATGTACTGACTTTCCCGCTAGCCGAAGAACCGTACCTGATGGGCGATATCATTCTGTGCGCACCGGTCGTCCTGCGAGAAGCAGAAGAACAGCACAAAAGCGCCGAGGCACATTTCGCGCACCTGACCGTGCATGGCGTCCTGCATCTGCATGGCTATGACCACGAAACCGAGCCTCAGGCAGAATTAATGGAAACGCTGGAAACCGGGATTGTCATGAATCTTGGCTACCCCGACCCTTATAAGGAAAATGCTCAACCATGAGTGAAGATGACAAACAGAATACCCATGAAAAGCCGCGCTGGCTGGAGCGGCTAAGCAACTTTCTGTTACGCGAACCGGAAGATCGCGAACAACTGATCGAACTGCTGCATTCAGCATATGCGAACAACCTGTTGGATGCCGATGCACTATCAATGATCGAAGGCGTACTGCAGGTCTCCGAGATGCAGGTGCGCGATGTGATGATTCCGCGTTCGCAAATGGATGTCATCGACATCACCGATCCACCGGAAAAATTCATCCCCTTCGTCATCGAAACAGCACACTCACGCTTCCCGGTGATCGAGGAAAACAAGGACGATGTCATCGGCATCCTGCTTGCCAAGGACTTGCTGCGCTATTACGCCGGCGAGGATTTCGAGGTGCGCGACATGCTGCGTCCCGCAGTATTCATTCCCGAATCCAAACGTCTCAACGTCCTGCTGAAGGAGTTCCGCAGCAACCGCAACCATATCGCCATCGTGGTCGACGAATATGGTGGCGTGGCCGGCATGGTGACGATTGAGGATGTGCTGGAACAGATCGTGGGCGACATCGAGGATGAATACGATTTTGACGAAACCGAAGACAACATCATCCGCGATGTCAACGGCCGCTACCGTGTCAAGGCGCTGACCGAGATCGCCGATTTCAACGAAGCGCTGGGCACCAACTTCAGCGACGAGGAATATTCCACCATCGGTGGCCTGGTCGTCAGCAAGTTCGGCCACCTGCCGAAGCGCGGCGAACAGGTCACTTTCGACAATCTCAGCTTCACTGCCCTGCGCGCAGACAGCCGGCGTTTGCATTCGATGAGTGTGGAGATGCTTGCAAAACCCGAAATCGAGACTGAAACTGCCGGATAACATCCTCGCACTGCGCTCTGCTCTCCATTCTCCGCTTTCCAGACTCTGCAGGCGGGAACTTATTCCGGCCGCACAAGTTCATAAGTAGGTGATTTGATCAACCTTCAGGAGCACCGGCATGCGCGCATTATTTCTGACCATGTTTCTGGTTTTTTCCGGCGCCGCATTTGCCGGCAATACCGAAACACCCACACCCACCAGCGAGATCCCTACTGCGGAGCAGGAATTCGTTGCCGCAATCAATCAATACAACAAGGCCGAAATCATCGCGCAATTCGGCGAACCGGCCAAAATGGAAAACATGAAGATCGCTTCAACCGGCGAAGTGATTGCCTCCATCTGGCATTACCACTTCATCAACACCGACACTGAGGGGGAATATTACGAAACCACCGAACTGGACTTTCTCGGCGACAAGGTGGTGATGGTAGTGTTCATGAATCACGATGGTCAGGAAAAGATCTCCATCGAACCTCCCGCCTCACCGGAGACACAAGAATCGCTGCCGGAAATTCCGTTGTAAACAACGCCTGAAAATTGAATCAAGACAGCAAAAAAGGGCGAATTTATCGCCCTTTTTCATTTTATCTTTATCGCCGACCTTTATTTTTTCAAGGCATCGCGAATCTCGCGTAACAGTAATACTTCCTCCTGTGTGACAGGAGGTGCAGCAGGCTCCTCCCTCTTCAGTCGATTGATCGTGCGCACCAGCATGAATACGGCAAATGCCACGATGACGAAGCTGACCAGGGCATTGACAAACAGGCCGTAATTCACAGTCACGGCGCCAGCTTCCTTCGCGGCTGCCACAGTGGCGTAAGGTGCCGAAGTTGCACCCTCCTTCAACACAAAGAACAGCTCGCTGAAATCGACATTGCCCAGCAGCAAACCAACCGGGGGCATGATCACATCATCGACAAGAGATTTCACTATGGAACCGAACGCAGCCCCGATGATGATACCGACTGCCATATCCACCACATTGCCGCGCATGGCAAAGGCTTTGAATTCCTTTAACATTTCATCTCCCTGATTAAGTTAAGCGGCTCAGCCGCTATAATGCAAAAAGATTATCTCACCGTCCAGGATTTCCATTGAACTCATTTTTCCCTTCTGCCAATCTCAGGCTGTTAGTGGCCGCGCTGCTTGGCAGCCTTGCCGTCCTCGGTTTCGCACCCTTCTATATCTACCCAAGCACCATCTTCAGCATCGCCGGCCTGTTTTACCTGTGGTATCGCGCAGATGACAGCAGACAAGCGGCATGGCTGGGATTTTTTTTCGGACTTGGTCTGTTCATCGCCGGCATCTACTGGATCTACATCAGCCTGCACGATTTCGGCGGAATGCCCTGGTGGATGGCGGCTTTCTCGACCTTCTGCCTGTGTGCATTTCTTTCACTGTTCCCTGCCATGGTCGGCTGGCTGAGCAAACGCTCGTCTCTGGTACTGCTAAGCGCCCCCTTGTTCTGGGCATTGGCGGAATGGGTACGCAGTTGGATCTTCACCGGTTTCCCCTGGCTGACCATAGGCTACTCGCAAACACCCAACAGCCCGCTTGCCGGCTTCATGCCCATCATCGGGGTCTATGGCGTGTCTTTGCTCACCGCCATCACAGCAGTATTGCTGGTCTTTATCCTGCTAAAAACACGCAGAAGAATCATGCTCACGGCTCTGATTGCACTCTGGGTGAGCGGCGCACTGCTGAAAATGGTGCCTTGGACTTCACCGGTTGGAGAGCCGATTTCCGTTGCTCTATTGCAGGGCAATATCGCCCAGGATCTCAAATGGCAGGAAGACGAAGTGCAGCGCACACTGGACAAGTACCTGCAGCTGACGACGGACACCACGGCCAGACTGATCGTACTGCCGGAAACCGCTCTGCCCATGCTGCTACAGTATGTGCCCGAAGACTATCTGGCCACATTCAAGGCCCATGCCCTGCAACATGAAAGCGATATCCTGTTTGGCGTGGTCGAGTACGAGGACAAGGCCTTCTACAACAGTATGCTGAGCATCGGCAGCTCACCGACACAGGCCTATCGCAAAACCCATCTGGTGCCGTTCGGCGAATTCATTCCGCTCAAGACCGTATTCGGCTGGATCTATGAGGACTGGCTCAATATCCCGCTGACCGATCTGGCCAGAGGCGGCTTCGACCAGAGACCGCTGGCCATCGCCGGCCAGAAAGTCGCCGTCAACATCTGCTACGAGGATGTGTTCGGTGAAGAGATCATTTATCAGCTGCCGGAGGCGACGATACTGGTCAATACCAGCAACGATGCCTGGTACGGCGAATCTCCCGCTGCTTACCAGCACCTGCAGATCTCGCAGGCACGCGCGCTGGAGACCGGCCGCATGATGCTGCGCTCCACCAACACCGGCGCCACTGCCATCATCGAGAAAAATGGCGAAGTACGGGCACAGCTGCCGCATTTCCGCACAGGCATCCTCGAAGGCGAAGCGCAGGGCTACAGCGGCAGCACGCCATACATCCGGTTCGGCAACTGGCTGTTCCTGCTCATCACTGCTACAGGCCTGGTTTGCCTTTTGTGGCTGCGTAAAAAGAAGTAAAATCAACCCTTTCGCCCAATACAAAAAACGGCTCACATACAGATGTCACTCACATTTCAAGAGATCATTCTCACACTACAACAATACTGGGATAAACAAGGCTGCACGCTGCTGCAACCTTACGACATGGAAGTCGGCGCCGG
>DLMX01000028.1:299-17472 GCA_002479405.1 Methylophilaceae bacterium UBA7525 | reverse complement strand
CGCCGCGGTTGAGGCGCCAGATGTCTTCATCCGACATGGCGGCAACCATTTCCTTCAGTTCGGGGTATTTGCCGAAAAAGTGTTCGCGGGTGTAGGCACCGCCCTTCTGCTTGAAGTTCTGGTATTCGCCGTCCAGGCATTCTTCCATGCGTTTCTTCAACAGGCCGTCCTTGTCCATGGCCAGCAATGGATCCCAGTAGGAGCCCCAGATGACTTTCAGCACGTTCCAGCCGGAACCGCGGAAGTCGGCTTCCAGTTCCTGGATGATCTTGCCGTTGCCGCGTACCGGACCGTCCAGACGCTGCAGGTTGCAGTTGATGACGAAGATCAGGTTGTCGAGGTTCTCGCGCGCAGCCAGGGAGATCGCACCGAGTGATTCGGGTTCGTCCATCTCGCCGTCGCCGCAGAATACCCAGACCTTGCGGTCGGAAGTGTCGGCGATGCCGCGGTTGTGCAGGTATTTGAGGAAGCGTGCCTGATAGATGCCCTGCAATGGACCCAGGCCCATGGAAACCGTGGGGAACTGCCAGAAATCCGGCATCAGCCATGGATGCGGATAGGAAGGCAGGCCGTTGCCGCCGGTCTCCTGGCGGAAATTGTCCAGTTGCTCTTCGCTAATGCGGCCTTCGAGGAATGCGCGTGCATAGATTCCAGGGGAAGAATGGCCCTGGAAGTAAACGCAGTCGCCGCCGAAGTTTTCGTTGGCAGCACGGAAAAAATGATTGAGGCCGACATCGTAAAGCGTGGCGGCAGACTGGAAGCTGGCGATGTGGCCGCCGACGCCCGGTGATTTCTCATTGGCGCGCAGCACTGTCATGATGGCGTTCCAGCGAACCAGCGCGCGGATCTTGCGTTCCATGCCGGGATCGCCCGGCAGCTTCTGCTGCAGATGGGCAGGAATCGTGTTTACGTACGCAGTAGTCGCGTTGTAAGGCAAATAGGCACCGGAACGTCGCGCCTTATCAACCATGGTCTCAAGCAGGAAATGGGCACGTTCTGCGCCTTCATTTTCCAGAACGGAGTCGAGTGATTCGAGCCATTCTTGGGTTTCTTGCTGGTCGATATCGGGGGTTAATGCCATGTAGGAGTCTCCAGGAAACTTTTCTTCAGTTGCGATGGGTATAATCAGTCAGAGAGCTGCATCAAACCGGAATACCATAATTTTTATATTCAATGATGCAGGGCAAGGTTATTCAGGTGGTTTGGTCTAACCTTAAAAAAACTATGCGCAATTTAACGTACAAGCGCGGTCCAGAAAGTCGCTATATTGGCTTTTTTGCCGCTATTGGTCAAGTTTGGCACCGTTTCTCCGGCTTGAAAGTCTTGCGCTATGCTACTCAAATCTAAGTGAAAATTAAAAGGCAGTTTATGTCCCTACAGCTTGAACAAAACCTGATTGCAGCCGATGAAATGGCGCTGGATAAAAGTACGCATATCCTTTTCGTCCTGCCGCCAGAAAAACCGGCGAACCTGCCGTTTGCCACTGTCCTGGAAATGAAGCTGCAGCGCAGTCACGGCAAGTATGCCGATTTGCTGAAAAGTGCATTGACGATGGACCTGCCGAATGGTGCGCTGGCCAGTTGGGTGGCCCTGGACGCAAAACACAGCACATTCAATCGGCACACCAGCCTGCGCAAGGCAATCAAGCCATTGCTGGATGAAAAGCCGGCGCAGCTTGTCATTGCGGTTTATGGTGATGAAGCCTTCCGCCGGACGGCGGCGCATGATGCGTATTATGTAGCGCTGATCAATGCGCAGAACCTGCCGACGCGCAAGTCGAAGAAAGACAAGAGCAAGCCCTTGAAATCCATCAGGCTGCTGGGCGTGCAACTGGACGATGTCGCGCGTATCGAGGCGCAGGTGGCTGGTAATACCCTGTGCCGCTCACTCACCATGCTGCCGCCGAATGAACTGACACCGCAAGTCTATCGGGACAGGATCGCCAAGCTGGCAAAGGCGCAGGGTTGGCAGCTGGAAGAATACGACATGAAGAAGCTGCAGAAGCTGGGTGCGGGAGCTTTTGTCGCCGTCGGTCAGGGTTCTGAGCCGCAGGATGCTGCCATCGTACATCTGAGCTATAGCCCGAAATCAGCGAAGAAACATGTCGCTCTGGTCGGCAAAGGTATCTGTTTCGATACCGGTGGCCATAATCTGAAACCCGCACGTTACATGAACGGCATGCATGAGGACATGAATGGTTCGGCGGTTGCGCTAGGCATATTGCTGGCAGCGACTGAAAGCAATATGCCTGTCAGGATTGACTGCTGGCTGCCGATCGCGCAGAACCATATAGGCCCCAAAGCCTATAAGCAGAATGATGTGGTAACCGCACTGAATGGCACAACGATAGAGATCGTGCATACCGATGCCGAAGGCCGTATGGTCCTGGCGGATACGCTGACGCTGGCCTCACGCGCAAAACCTGAGTTCATCATGGACTTCGCCACGCTGACCGGCAGCATGGTGGCAGCGGTGGGTACGCGTTACAGCGGGGTGCTCGGCAACCGTCCGGAACTCCTGTGCAAGGCGGTGGGCGCAGGGGTCGTCACCGGTGAGCGTGTCTGCGCTTTCCCGTTTGATGAGGATTACGATGAGGATATCGAAAGCATGGTGGCCGACGTCAAGCAGTGCACATTGGACTCGGAGGCTGATCATGTGCTGGCAGCCAGGTTCCTGGCCAGGTTCATTGAGGGCGATTTGCCCTGGATGCACGTTGATCTTTCTGCCGCCAACCGCAAAGGCGGTCTTGGTGCTGTTGCAAGCGATATCAGCGGTTTTGGTGTCGGTTTCGGCTTGAGAGTCATTGAAGACATACTGTCCGGAGGGAACAATAAATCATAGAAAAGTCTTTTTCTATTCCGAATGTCGGCACTTCATGCCTGGTAGCCAGATCGATTCTGGCACCGCTCAATGCGCAGATGCGCGGTTTAAGCCCATGGTTGTTTAGCGGCGTCAGGCTCCAAAACGGAAGCCCAGCCTTATGTGGATATGCTGTAACTCATGAAAATCATGAGTTACAAGTTTGTTACAAAGTCCCGTCATCAGGTCACATTTGACCGGCGTTGAAGAGTGACCTGCAGTATGTTGCAGTGACACTTGAAAGCGAGGAATAAAAATGCGTAAAGAGATCATCGTGTCCGCCTTGATGGCTGCCGGCGTTTCCCTGCCGGCCTTGGCCAATGATGAGTATTTCGATCAGGCCCGTGTGCTGTCCGTGACACCTCAATACGAGCGGGTCAACCATCCGGTTCAGAGTTGTCATACCGAATATGTACGTGAAAGTGCCATCAGTAACAATCATTCGCCGATAGGCGCGATTATTGGTGGCGTTGCCGGTGGCCTGTTTGGTAGCCAGATCGGCAAGGGTAATGGTCGTGTCGCCGGCGCGGCTGTAGGCGCCGGGGTCGGCGCTGTGGTGGGTGACCGTATCGGCAACAGCCAGACGACGACTTATAGCAACCGTCCGATTGAACGTTGTGTGGTCACGGATAACTGGCAGACCGTGAACACGGGTTATCTGGTCAGCTACCGCTACAACGGCCGTGATTACACGACAATGCTGGATCATGACCCGGGCAGGACTATTCCCGTGCGCGTCAGCGTGAGTGCCAATCACGGGGTGTCCAACATCATCTACCATCAGCATGGCTACACTTCACCGACCTATGTTGTACCCGGGCATCCGGTAGCAGTTCATCGCGCGCAGCCTTACGCAATGAACATCCATTACAGGAATGACAAGGGCGGGCCGTGGAATAAAGGCAATGACAAGCATGACCGTCAGGCCCTCAAGGGCAGGCACTATTATTGATGAAGCTGTAAAAAAACCGCTGAAATTCTCAGCGGTTTTTTATTTGATTTCTTTCCTGCCTTTTCTTGCTTTCATTCTGCCGCTTGCCCAGCGCCAGATGAAGCCATCCGGGATTTCGGTGCCGTCGAGGATATAGTTTAGTGCCTTGTATTTGCTCAGGGTTAGTGGCAGGGCGTCTTTTGCGCCGGGTTGACCGCAGAGCAGTATCTGGTCGCCCGGCAGGAGCGGCATGTCGGTCTCCGGTTGCAGTATATGCCGGTTGTCGCGCAGCAGCAGCAATGGCACGAGATCAAGTTTGCGGTCGCGGTCGCTGGGGTCGCGCATCAGGGTGTCCAGCGTGATGGATTTCCCCCAGGACAGGAAGTTGTAGACGGCTGGGGCGTGGTACTGGTCAATGGTGATTGCCCAGGTTTCGGGGACGTTTTCACCGACGACTCCGACCAGTTGACTGATGAGCTGGTTGGCCCAGGCGTTGGTCTGGTTGCGCACCATGGACAGAAACTGTGCCAATAGCGGCGAGATCATGTGAGCCAGGCATTCGTGCGCGATGATGTCGCTGGGCTGCATTCTGATGTCGGCATTGAAGTGCTCGAACAGAGGTTCGTTGTAGCGTCTGTTTTTGCGGATGACGACGAACAGTTCGGGGTTCATTTCGCGCGCGGTCATGACGATGGACAGATTGTTGATGTCATTGTCGGTGCCGGCAACAATGCCGACTGCATCCCTGACCCCGGCTTCTTCCAGTGTACGTGCTTCTGCGCCGCTGCCGATGATGCAGTTCTCGCAGCCGGTCAGTTCAGGGTCTGCTTCGACGATGGTGGTCGTGATCTGTTCGCGTTGCAGATTTTCGACCACGGATTTGCCGAAGCGGCCATAGCCGCAGACTATCCATCTGCCGATGGGAGGGCAGGCGGGCGAGGGCAGGCTGTTACCGGGCACGCCGGTCAGCCATTCATGCAACAGGTAGGTGCCCAGTGCATGGACTTCCATTGCCAGATGATCGCCGAACAGCGTGTAAGGGTTGATAATGTGATCTGTGCCGAAAGAGGCCATGTTGGCAGCGGTCTCATTGTTGTCGGCACGCGCCAGCACCATAAGGTCCGGGTTCATCAACTTGACGCCGATTGCGACCGCCAGATTCACATGGTCGTGGTCAGTCAGCGCGGCGACACCGGCACACATCGGGTGGCGTACGCCGGCCTTGATGAGGACGTCGGGCATATGTGCGTCAGCGCAAAGCACCGGGATATCGAACTGGTAATCTTCCAACTCCAGTTCATTGACGCGATCCTGCTGGTTTTCAATCACCACTGTGCGTATCTGTTTGCGATCCAGTGCGCTGACCAGCAGGCTGGCGGTTTCGCCATAACCGCAAATGATATAGAAGGGTTCGTGCAGGTTTTGCACTTCCCGGGCGAATCTTGAAGTGGTGAAAGCCTGGCGCAGGCCGGAATCCTGGAATAGTGAAATGATCTTGCCGATGGCATAGAACCAGGGAATGACAGTCATGTAGATGGATAGCGTCATCCATAGCCGTTGTGAGGTGCTGAAAGGGTGAGGCACTTCGCCAAAGCCGATGGTGGTGGCGGTATAGCTGATGATGTAAAACGATTCGAACAGTGAGAGATAGGTGGTTTTGCCGTCAATTTCGATACCGGGCATGAAGGTCAGCCCGGCGACCGTGATGCCGAAGCTGGCAATCACGGCAATCAGCGGCGCACGCATGCGCCGCAGAATCAGGAAGGTAATATTGTTCAAATCAGTATCCCGGCTGTTGCGGCCGCTGTCCGGCCGTCAACATCTAGCGACGCAGGGTAATGGTTTCAGCCATCAGCAGAATGACTGAAATGACATTTGCCAGCAATGCACCACCTGACAGTGAAACGACGTGGTTGATTATGGTGGCTTCACTTGGAGTGCCACTGACAGCGGCGAACAGGACTGCTGCAGTGATTAACTGGAGGTCGGCTACCAGGCTGGTCGCCAGATGGACTGCGCCGATCTGGGTGCGGTCACCGAATTTCAGTACTGTGGCGATCAGGTTGACAATGATTGCTGCATAGAGCTCGTAGACATGGTGATGGGCCGGATTGTCAATGTCGCCGATAAAGTAGCCGAAATTGAGTGTCAAAGCGAGGACAATGAAAAATCCAAAGATTACTTTTTCCAGATTCATGGCGGTTCTCTATGACGTTTTAATGCTGGGAAGTTTAGAGGATTTTTGAGCTCACGGCATCAGTTATGTCCAGATTTTTTCTGATGCAGTTTCTCCCAGCAGGACTGCATCCGGAGCTTGGCGATTTGCGTGAGCTGGTTTGAACGGTTGCTGATTTTTTCTGCCACGGACTTCTTGATGTCCGCAGGCAGGCTTCTGGTGATGCTGGCCAGCAGTTGCTTGCCGACACGCAGGTCGTTAAGGGTTCCCATGCGCTTCTGCAAGCGGATGACGGGTTTGATGGGAAGCCCGCTGAAATCGGATGGGGCGAAGAACTCATGTATATAGCGCAGTTGCTTGAAGTGGATTCTTGTGCGGTGCAGCTGTTTCTGGCTGAGTGTGTTAAGCCTTGGTCGTTCCCAGGGCAGTTTGCGGTCTATGCGTTGCAGTTTTCGCTGCAGCAGCGTTTTGGCTGAGCGGCTGCCTTTTTCTAATTTTCTTGTGAGTTCCGTGCCCAGACTTAGCAGCAAGGCTTGGTAACGCTGACTTTCAAATGCTTGTTTAAGTTTCAGATAGCTGGCATGCCGTTTTTTTTCGACCAGTGCCTGCATCGCTTCGTGTTCCGGTGCTTGGGGCAGCAACTGCGGCAATGTCTCTGTTGCCAGCACATCCCAATTCCGCGCGTTGCCCAGCAGTTGATTGAGCCAGTCGAGTTCCTCACGTATTGCCGGGTTTTTGAAACCGAACAACTTGAATGCGACCTTCAGGCGACGCACTGCGATATGCATCTGATGTGTCGCTTCAATGTCGGCTTGCATCACCAGTTCCTGATTGGCCTGCATATGGCGCAGGCACTCCAGCCCGATAGTTTGAAACGCCCGCGCGCTGGAGGATTTCGCCGGTAGTCTGACGGCCTGGGCGTACGATGCGGCCGGCGTCGCTGGCTGGAAGTGACGATAACCGCGTTCAGCCTTGCTGATGTTTTCAATCTGCAGCGGGATGGTTTGCTGCAGTAGTGCGGCAAGTTCGAATAGTCGCCAGGCTTTGCCCTTTTTCAGTTCCAGCTCTACTTCGCTGATCGGCTCGGAATGTGCACCGATTTCAAGACGGCCCAGATCGAGGGCGACTTCGATGGCAGTGCCGTCTTCATATGCCAGTTGCCACTCCGTACGCTTGACGTCCGTCAGGAAAATCGGCTGCAGGGCGTCACGCAGGGTTTGATCGGCAAAGATTTTCGCCAGTGAGGGTTCGGTGATTTTGGTGAAGTCCGGATGGCCGTGGGCGATAATGTCCTCCCATTCCAGACGCTGGTGTAGCCCTGCCAGCGAGTGGCCGCTGCCCTTCACTGCCTGGAACCATCCTCCGGACATGCGCCTGACGCGTAGGCTGATCTTCTTTTTCAGCAGTTGCAGGTCCGACGTGTCGTAGTAGATGCTGACCAGCCTGCGCGTAACCGGCTTGTCGGTCAGATGTTGCCTGATGGCGGCATGGCGCCGCAGGCGCATAACGTCCCTGGTGCTGATGCGGAGCTTGAGCTCTATCTCATTTTGCATCTTGGTCGGCACTGGCCAGCCAGTGCAGCAGAGGTGTCCATTGCTGGATGTCGCGCTTGACCAGGGATGGCCGCATATCGAAGATGCTCATGCCCTGTTCGGCCGCCTGCATGTAGATTTGACCGTCACGCAGGTTGGTCATCACCGGGAAGCCTGCATTGCCCAGGAACTCCTGCAGTTTGATCGCGCTTCTGGTGCGTGGGTCCACGCGCATGCCGACCATGGCGACAAAGGTGCGCTCCTTGCGCACGGCCTTTTCGGCGCGCAGGATGTCGAGGAAGTCTTCGGTGGCGCCGATGTCGAAGGCCGAAGGCTGGATCGGCACAACGACCCAGTCCGCTTTTTTGACGGCGTCACTCAATTTGTCGCCATGGATGCCGGCGGGTGCATCGATGATAGTCCATTCGGCGCTCATGCTGTCTGCATGCTTGCCGCGACCATCCAGACCGTGGATCAGCGGTAGCGATCCATCACGACGGCTGAGCCAGGCGGTCGCCGATTTTTGTCTATCCATATCCGACAGGACGACGTGCCTGCCGCGGTTGGCAAAGTAACCGGCAAGATTGGTCGAGATGGTCGTTTTCCCGCTACCACCCTTGGGGTTGGCGATCAGTATCGTTCTCAAATGGATCCTCCGGTTCTTGACGGGTTTTTCTGTGCTCTTCTATTGCGAGTGGTTTAATGTGCGTTCAGCAGTTCCGGAGACAACACCGCGCGCAGGTGCGTCTGCCGCTCATCTCCTCGCACGCGGCTGGTCAGCCACCATATTGCGCCTTTTTTCACACTCCAGTAATCGGTTTTTCCGGTCAGCGCTTTGGCTGCCGCCATGCCGAGTGTAGGCTGATGGCCGACTATCAGCACTGTTCCGTTTGCTCGCGGCCAGTTTGCAGCGGCCAATAGCTGGTCTGCCGAGGCTCCAGGCGCCAATGTCTCCAGCGTTGTGAAATCTTTCGTCAGTGCCTGTGCGGTCTGCTGGGTGCGTGCGGCAGGGCTGACCAGTATCAGGGTGTCGTCAGGCAGCTGCGGTTTGAGCCATGCTGCCATTTTTTCCGCCTGCTTTCGTCCCCGGCTGGTCAGTTCGCGCTCGATATCCGGGCTGGTGTCATGGGCTTCGGCGTGCCGCCACAAGATAAGGTTCATCATATGAAACCTGGGTGTCTATTCAGATGTGTGACAATAACAATAGGCTATCTTAGCGGTCATATAGTTCGAGCGAAAGTGACAATTTTATGAATACGGCATGAATTTTCTGGTTTGATGAATGATTGCAGGTGTTCAGTGCCGGCCTCAAATCCGCTGGGATAGATGGTATATTTCAGTTAACCCATTATTAAAGTTCGCTGTGCATCTCCACCTCCTCATTCCGCAAGTTTTGTTCGCGCAGATATTCCAGCTCGGCCAGGATTCCGCGCTTGCCGGATTGCTGGCAAAGGCGCATCTGGAACCATTGAACGACAGCCTGGAAAATCTGCTTTGTCGTCAGGCTGGTATTGAAACAGGTCCGGATAATGGCGAAATGGATCCGCTGCCGATTGCGGCCATTTCTTATCTGGGCGAGAAGAAGCTGGCGCAGGCTCCGGATGCCGGAACGGGTTATTTTCTGTTTGCCGATCCCGTGCATCTGCTGCTGCAGCGTGATTCGTTTTCTCTGTCGGCGCCGGAGCTGATGGCCCTGACAGCTGAAGAAACCGCAAGCCTGCTTGACTCTCTGAACCGTCATTTTGCCTCAGATGGCCTGCGTTTCATCGCCGGGGCATCCGGTCACTGGTATCTGCAACTGGCGGAATCGCCATCCATTGTCACCTGTCATCCGGGTCTGGCTCTCGATCGTGATATACGGACCTTTTTGCCGCGGGGTTCTGGCGCAGCGCGCTGGCATCGGTTGGGCAATGAGATCCAGATGTTGCTGTATGGTCATGCCGTCAATCAACGCAGGGAAAGCCTCGGGCAAGCTGCATGCAACAGCTTGTGGTTCTGGGGCGGCGGCAAGTTGCCGCAAAAGAGTGCTGCGATGTCGATCCGGGCTTATGGCGCCATGCCATTGCTGAAAGGTTTGGGCCGGCTTGGGAGCATCGAATGTGCCGACTTGCCGCGCGACTTTTCCGCATTGGGTGGCCAAGAGCAAATCTGGGTGCAATTGGATACATCCGCAAATATCGAGGATGACTGGTTCCGGCCGGCGGTAGATGCGCTCAGGCGTGGCAAAATGTGCCGCCTGCAGTTGAGCTTTGCCTTTAATGGCAAGCTCTTGAGCGCGACTTTGCGCCGGCGCGATCTCTTCAAATTCTGGCGCAAGCGCCATCCATTGAATACCTATTTTGAGGCATGAATGACGACTGTTGTTACACGTGAATTCGATGATGAGGCCATGGCCTGCTTGCTGGCATCCGGCGTGCCGAGGACGCTGGCGAGGATACTGTCCGCGCGCGGCATTCGGTCGCCCGATCAGTTGGATGTTTCGTTGGCCGGCCTGATTCCACCCGAGCGTCTGACCCACAACCAGCGGATGGCGCAGTTGCTGGCAGATGCCATTGCCGCAAAGAAGCGTTTGCTGGTGGTCGGCGATTATGACGCCGATGGTGCGACAGCAACGGCGGTTGCAGTTCGCGGCTTGCGCAGCATGGGAGGGGACGTGGATTTTCTGGTGCCCAATCGTTTCGAGTATGGCTATGGCTTGACGCCGGAGATCGTCGCGCTGGCGGCCACGCGCAAACCCGACGTCATCATTACCGTCGATAACGGTATCGCCAGTGTGGAAGGGGTCGATGCCGCCAACGCGCTGGGCATGCAGGTGCTGATCACCGACCATCACCTTCCGGGTGAACGCACGCCGGCGGCGGCCTGCATGATCAATCCGAACCAGCATGGCTGTGATTTCCCCAGCAAGCATCTGGCTGGAGTCGGCGTGATTTTCTACGCTATGCTGGCATTACGCGCAGAATTACGCAGCCGCGGCGCTTTCGAAAACAGGGCTGAGCCCAATCTGACAGGGCTGCTGGATATTGTGGCGCTGGGTACGGTGGCGGATCTGGTGCGGCTGGATGAAAACAACCGCATTCTGGTCGAGCAGGGCCTTCGGCGCATACGGGCGGACAGGGCTTGCCCTGGCATCAACGCATTGCTCAGGGTTGCCGGACGCCAATTGGAAAAGGTCACGGCGCAGGATCTGGGGTTCAGCGTGGGGCCGCGTTTGAATGCGGCCGGTCGTCTGGATGACATGTCACTCGGTATTGCCTGCCTGCTGACGGATAGTGAGCCCGAAGCCTTGCGCATGGCGCAGCAACTGCATGAACTGAATCAGGCGCGGCGTTCGATCGAGGCTGAGATGCAGGAACTGGCCGGTATCACCCTCGACGAGTTCGATCCGGCAGAACGCTACAGTTTGAGTCTTTATCATCCGGACTGGCATCAGGGAGTCATCGGCATTCTGGCCTCCAGAATCAAGGAGCGCCATCATCGTCCGGTGATTGCCTTCGCGCCCGCGGGTGGCGGAATACTCAAGGGGTCGGGCCGCTCCATCAAAACCTTGCATATGCGTGATGCGCTGGATCTGGTCGTCAAACGTGAGCCTGGTCTCATCATGAAGTTCGGCGGCCATGCCATGGCGGCAGGGCTGTCCATCATGGAAAGGGATTTCGAGCGTTTTGTGCAAGTGTTTGAAGAGGTGGTGGCGGAAAGCCTGTCGCCTGCCGACCTCGACGCGGTGATCGAAGTGGATGGCGCACTCAGCAACGAAGAGATGCATCTGCAGACGGCCGTAAAATTGCAGCAGCAGGTCTGGGGTCAAGGGTTCCCGCCGCCGGATTTTTTTGATGTGTTCGAGGTGCAAAGCCAGCGTATCGTCGGTGAACGTCATCTCAAGCTCAGTCTGCTCAAGGATGGCCGGCAGTACGACGCTATCTTTTTTCAGCAGCAGGAGCTGTTGCCATCGCCGGTGGCGCTGGTCTACGAGTTGCAAAGTAATCTGTATAACGGCAATGAAACCCTGCAGCTTCGCATCAAGCACTGGCAGGCGGTGGATTAGCCTTTGCGCGTGCTTATTTCATTGACCGTATAACGTGCTGCGCGGTAGAATCCGGCAAAATTTATGAGTAAAAAAATGCGTCGTAAGCTGGTTGTCGGCAACTGGAAAATGCATGGTAGCTTGGCGCAGAATCAGGCCTTGATTACCGAAATCACGTCCGGTTTGCGTGATTTGAGCAATGCGGATTTTGCTGTCTGCGTTCCGTCTCCCTATTTGTTTCAGGTGCAGTCGCTGTTGCAGGAAACCAATATTGCCTGGGGCGGCCAGAATGTCAGCCCGCATGAGTATGGCGCTTATACCGGAGCTGTCTCGGCCAGAATGCTGGCGGATTTCGGTTGTACCTACGTGCTGATCGGGCACTCCGAGCGCAGGGTGTTGATCCACGAAACCAATACCTCGGCCGCGGCCAGCTTCGGTATGGCGCTGAAGGCGGGATTGACGCCGATATTCTGTGTCGGTGAGACGCTGGAAGAGCGTGAAGCCGGGGTTTCTGAGGCGGTCGTTGCCAGTCAGATGATCGCGATTCTGAATACCCTTGGTTTGGAAGTGTTGTCCAAGGCGGTGCAGTTGCGGGCGGTGATCGCTTATGAGCCTTCATGGGCAATCGGCACCGGCAGAACTGCGACGCCGGAGCAGGCACAAGCCATGCATACTTTCATTCGCAGGCAGATTGCAGAGCGTGATGCGGATGTCGCAAACCGGGTGCGTATCCTTTATGGGGGTAGCGTAAATCCTTCAAATGCGTCACAATTACTGGCTATGCCGGATATAGATGGCGGATTGATCGGGCGTTGCTCGTTGAATGCCAATGAATTTATTGCAATATGTCGCGCCGCATCGGAAATCAGCATGAATGCTGGCTGATGGGCGGGAGATTAGGGAATTATGGAAACTTTAGCGTTGGTAGTGCATGTGTTGTCGGCGATAGGCGTGATTGGCCTTGTTCTGTTGCAGCATGGCAAGGGGGCGGATATGGGTGCTGCGTTCGGTAGCGGCGCTTCCGGCAGTCTGTTCGGTGTGAGCGGTTCGTCCAACTTCATGAGCCGTGCCACTGCAATCTGTGTTGTCATATTTTTTGCTGCCAGCCTATCGCTGGCTTATATCTCCGGTCATCGCAGCGAGGCCGGCAGTGTGGTCAAGGCGCAAACAAATTCGGCTGCATCGCCATCCAAGGATATCCCAGCTGACAGTGACAACGCTCCTGCTGAGTCCAGTGCAGCAGATGTAGTGCCGGAATAACAAAATTACTTTCACGGGCGACAAGCCCGCAAAGTTGCCGTCGTGGTGAAATTGGTAGACACGCCATCTTGAGGGGGTGGTGACGAAAGTCATGAGAGTTCGAGTCTCTCCGACGGCACCAGAATAATCTTTAGTTTGCTTTTGCCGGTCGGGCGTCTGGCCGGACGGGCAGTAGAATTGGGGTTTTAACTTGCTGGAAAATTATTTTCCAATCCTGTTGTTCATCGCCGTCGGACTTGCAGTCGGCGTTGCCCCCATCGTGCTCGGCAAGCTGGTCTCCCCCAGTCGTCCTGACGCAGAAAAAAATTCCCCATACGAATGTGGCTTTGAGGCGTTTGAAGATGCGCGCATGAAGTTCGATGTGCGCTATTACCTCGTTGCCATCCTCTTTATTCTCTTTGATCTTGAAATTGCTTTTCTCTTTCCCTGGGCAGTGGTTATCCAGGAAATCGGCATGTTCGGCTTTGTCGCCATGATGGTGTTTCTCGGCGTGCTGGTGGTCGGATTTATCTACGAGTGGATGAAGGGCGCCCTTGAGTGGGAGTGATGGCATAAAGCATGAGCATCGAAGGCATACTTGAAAAAGGTTTTGTAACGACTTCGCTGGATACGGTCATCAACTATACCCGTACCGGTTCCCTCTGGCCCATGACCTTCGGTCTCGCCTGTTGTGCGGTCGAGATGATGCATGCCGGTGCTGCCCGCTACGACCTCGATCGTTTCGGTATCGTTTTCAGGCCCAGCCCAAGGCAATCGGATGTCATGATTGTGGCGGGTACGCTGGTCAACAAGATGGCGCCGGCCTTGCGCAAGGTGTATGACCAGATGGCAGAGCCGCGTTGGGTTATTTCCATGGGTTCCTGCGCAAATGGTGGCGGCTACTATCACTATTCCTATTCCGTGGTGCGCGGTTGCGACCGCATCGTGCCGGTCGATGTCTATGTGCCGGGTTGCCCGCCAACGGCTGAAGCCCTGCTTTACGGCATCATTCAGTTGCAGAACAAGATCAAGCGTACCAATACAATTGCGCGATAGGCAGAAAGAATATTGATGAGCGCGCGTCTGGAAAAATTATCCGAAGAAATCAAGCTGGCCTTGGGCGAAAAACTGTCCAGGCTCAGCGTGCATGTCGCTGAGATCACGATTGAAGTCAAAGCGGCAGATTTGCTGGAGGTTTGCCGGATTCTGCGCGATGCTCCGGCACTCAAATTCGAGCAGCTGATCGATCTGTGCGGCGTGGACTATGCCGAATATGGCGATGGCACCTGGGAGGGCCCGCGGTTTGCCGTGGTTTATCATTTCCTTTCCGTCAGCCTTAACCAGCGCCTGCGTCTGCGTGTCTATGCCGAGGACGAAGACTTTCCGGTGCTGCCGACGCTGGTGAATCTGTGGCCCGCTGCCAACTGGTTCGAGCGCGAAGCTTTTGACCTGTTCGGCATCATGTTCGAGGATCATCCGGACCTGCGCCGTTTGTTGACCGACTATGGTTTTGTCGGCCATCCGTTCCGCAAGGACTTCCCGATGATCGGCAATGTCGAGATGCGTTATGACCCGGACCAGCAGCGTGTGATCTACCAGCCGGTATCCATCGAACTGCGTAATAACGTGCCGCGGATTATTCGGGACGAAGGATTCCACAAGGGATAGGCATGGCTGAGATTCGCAACTATACGATGAACTTTAGCTCCGGCATAACGCCTGCTGCACAGGCATTAGCCTCCACTGAAGTTCATTGTGAACGCACTCCGATGAGCCGGTGCTTGAAGGGTGAATGCCGTGGCTGAGATTAGAAATTACACAATGAACTTTGGGCCGCAGCACCCGGCGGCGCACGGTGTGTTGCGCTTGGTGCTGGAGTTGGATGGCGAAGTTATTCAACGTGCTGACCCGCATATCGGCCTGCTACATCGCGCGACCGAGAAGCTGGCGGAGAACCGCACCTATCTGCAGTCCGTGCCTTACATGGATCGTCTCGATTACGTTTCCATGATGTCCAACGAACACGCCTATGTCATGGCGATCGAAAAGTTGCTGGGCCTGGAAGTGCCATTGCGTGCGCAATATATCCGCGTCATGTTCGACGAAATCACACGTGTGCTGAATCACCTGCTGTGGCTGGGCGCACATGCGCTGGATGTTGGTGCCATGACGGTGTTCCTTTACGCCTTCCGCGAGCGTGAAGATCTGTTCGACTGCTATGAGGCTGTCTCCGGCGCGCGCATGCATGCGGCGTATTACCGGCCGGGTGGCGTCTATCGCGACTTGCCGGATCGCATGCCGCAATATGAGAAATCCACGGTACACAGCCAGTCGGATATCAATCGCATGAATGAGAACCGTCAGGGTTCCCTGCTTGATTTCATCGAGGATTTCACCAAGCGCTTCCCGAAATATGTAGACGAATACGAGACCTTGCTGACCGATAACCGTATCTGGAAGCAGCGTACGGTCGGCATCGGCGTGGTGTCGCCTGAGCGTGCGCTGGCGCTGGGTTTGAGCGGTCCTATGCTGCGCGGTTCCGGTATCGAGTGGGATTTGCGCAAGCAGCAACCCTATGAAGTCTATGACAGGATGGATTTCGACATCCCGGTGGGCGTCAATGGTGACTGCTATGACCGTTACCTGGTGCGCATCGAAGAGTTCCGTCAGTCCAACCGTATCATCAGGCAATGTGTGGATTGGCTGCGCAAGAATCCGGGCCCGGTCATCAGCGACAATCACAAGATCGCGCCACCTTCGCGCGAGCACATGAAGCAGGACATGGAATCCATGATCCATCACTTCAAGCTGTTCACCGAAGGTTTTCATGTACCGGCAGGTGAGGCCTATGCGGCGGTCGAACACCCCAAGGGCGAGTTCGGCATCTACCTGATTTCCGACGGTGCCAACAAGCCGTATCGCCTGAAGATTCGTGCGCCTGGCTTCCCCCATCTGGCAGCGCTGGATGAAATGACGCGAGGCCACATGATTGCCGACCTCGTTGCCATCATCGGGACGCAGGACATCGTGTTTGGCGAGATAGATAGATAAGCGAATATGTTATCCCCAGAATCCATAGCCAAGATTGATTACGAACTGACTAAATACCCTGCCGACAGACGGCAGGCCGCGGTGATGTCTGCCTTGCGTATCGCGCAGGTGGAAAAGGGCTGGCTGTCGAAAGAGACCATTGCCTTTGTCGCGGATTATCTGGGAATCCCGGCCATTGCGGCGCTGGAAGTGGCGACCTTCTACAACATGTATGAGCTGGAACCGGTGGGCAAGTACAAGATCACCGTGTGCACCAACATTTCCTGCATGCTGCGCGATGCCGACCAGATCGTCGATCATCTGCAATGCAAACTTGGTATCGGCTTCAACGAGACCACTCCGGACGGCAAGTTCACGCTGAAGGAGGGCGAGTGCATGGGGGCTTGCGGTGGTGCGCCGCTGTTCCATGTGAACAACACCAAAATGCACGAATCGCTGACGCCGGCCAAGGTGGACGAGATTCTGGAGGGGCTGGAATAATGAAGCCTTTGGCCCATAACCTGGAGCAACAGACACTGGTCTGTCTCCGAACCATCACCGAATCCAGGCCCAACAGCCTGGAAACCTATATCAAGCTGGGCGGTTACGAACAGCTGAAGCGTATCGTGACGGAAAAAGTGAAGCCCACCGACATCATCAGTCAGGTCAAGCTCTCCGGTCTGCGCGGACGTGGCGGTGCAGGTTTTCCGACTGGTCTCAAATGGAGTTTCATGCCGCGTTACTATGACGGCGTCAAATATCTGGTCTGCAATACGGACGAGGGTGAGCCCGGCACATTCAAGGACCGCGACATCATCCGTTACAACCCGCACCAGCTGATCGAGGGCATGGCGATTGCCGCCTATACGCTGGGTACACGCGTCGGTTACAACTATATTCATGGCGAGATCTGGGAAGATTACGAGACTTTCGAGCAGGCGTTGACAGAGGCTCGCAAGGCAGGCTTCATCGGCGAGAAGCTGTTCGGTACCGATTTCAGTTTTGATCTTTATGCCGTTCATGGCTATGGCGCTTATATCTGCGGCGAAGAGACCGCGCTGATCGAGTCGATCGAAGGCAAGAAGGGTCAGCCGCGTTTCAAGCCGCCTTTCCCTGCCAGTTACGGCGTGTTCGGCAGCCCGACCACGGTCAACAACACTGAGTCTTTTACCTCGATCCCCTGGATCATGCAGCACGGCGGCCAGGCATTTCAGGATCTGGGTGTCGCCAATTCCGGCGGTTCGAAGATATTCTCGGTTTCCGGCCATGTTGAAAAGCCAGGCAACTACGAAGTGAAGATGGGTACGCCATTCCCGGAGTTGCTGGCAATGGCCGGTGGCGTCTGGAAAGGTCGTCAGCTGAAGGCGGTGATTCCCGGCGGT
>DLMX01000028.1:0-149 GCA_002479405.1 Methylophilaceae bacterium UBA7525 | reverse complement strand
TGAAGGCGGTGATTCCCGGCGGTCCTTCCACCGCAGTGATGCCGGCTGCAGCCATCATGGGCGCGACCATGGACTACGATGGTCTCTCAAAAGCCGGTTCCAGTCTGGGTGCCGGCTCCATGATCGTCATGGACGAGACTACCTGCATG
>DLMX01000098.1 GCA_002479405.1 Methylophilaceae bacterium UBA7525 | reverse complement strand
AGTAGGTCAGCACCAGACTCCCCAAAATAAAACGCCCTGCGATCACTGGATCGCAGGGCGTTTTGCTTTGCACGCGGCAATTCAGGATAAAACCAGATTGTCCCGGTGAATCAGCTCCGATTCATCCATGTAGCCGAGCAGGTTTTCAATTTCCAGGCTTGAACGGCCAGCAATCTTCTTCACGTCGCCACTTGGATAGTTGGCTAGACCCCGGGCAACCTCGCTGCCGCTGACGTCGATACAAGCAATCACTTCACCGCGATCGAAATCACCACTAACGGAATGAACTCCAATTGGAAGGAGACTTTTGCCGTTTCGTAAGGCTTCGATCGCACCATTGTCGATGAGGACGGAACCAGAAACGCGCAGGTGGTCGGCAAGCCATTGCTTGCGAGCGGCCAACGGCGTTTGGCTGGCCCGCAGGCAGGTGCCGATAACTTCACCGTTGGCTGCGCGTATCAATGCACCGGGTTCCCTGCCACCTACGATCAATGTATGAGCCCCACTGCGAGCAGCTCGTTGAGCTGCACGAATCTTGGTAATCATCCCTCCTTTGCTGATAGCGCTCCCCGCTCCTCCGGCGATCAATTCATAATGGCGGTTATCTGCGTTGCCTTCGGAAATCAGCGTTGCCTCGGGATCGAGTCGTGGATCTGCAGTGTAGAGGCCCTTCTGATCGGTAAGGATGATCAGGGACTCGGCCTCAACCAGATTGGCGACCAAGGCGCCTAAAGTATCGTTATCACCGAACCGGATTTCATCTGTGACTACGGTGTCATTCTCATTGATGATGGGGACAACACCCAGATCAAGCAAAGTGGTCAAGGTGATTCGGGCATTGAGATAGCGATTCCGATCTGCCAGATCCTCATGCGTTAGCAATATCTGCGCTGATTTAAGCCCGTGTTGTGCAAATACTGTTTCATAAGCCTGGGTAAGTCCCATCTGGCCGACGGCTGCAGCTGCCTGCAACGCGTGCATCGCACGCGGCCTTTTAGACCAACCTAAACGTTGCATGCCGGAAGCTATGGCTCCGGATGAGACAAGAAGTACTTGTCGTCCCGTCTGATGGAGAATAGCAATCTGTCGCGCACATTCAGTGATGAATTCGGTGGAAAGGCCCGTCCCATTATTGGTTACGAGCGCACTGCCTACCTTGACGACCAGACGTCTCAAATTGGCAATATCGTTACGCATTTTCTTCAGAGACCGACAAGAACTGCATTATTTTCTGGCAAAGTTGCTGACAGCCTTCACCGGTCGCCCCCGAAACAACGAATATTGGCAGCGTGCTGCCAAGCGCGTGTGAAATAGCAGAAACTTTGCCGTTGCGCTCGTCCTCGTGAAGGAGATCGATCTTATTGAGAACGACCCAACGCGGTTTTCTATGTAAAGCCTCGTCGAAATTGCGCAACTCATCGACAATGGCGTGAGCGTCTGCAACGGGATCGGCTGAAGGGTCCAGAGGCGCGATGTCGATCAAATGCAGAAGCAGGCGAGTACGCTGCAAATGCTTCAGGAAACGGTGGCCCAAACCAGCCCCTTCGGATGCACCCCGGATCAGTCCAGGGATATCCGCAATCACGAAACTCTGGTTTTCACCTACCCTGACTACGCCCAAGTTGGGTTGCAGCGTGGTGAAAGGGTAGTCTGCGACTTTTGGCCGGGCTGCGGAGACAGCCCGGATGAAAGTGGATTTTCCCGCATTGGGCATGCCAAGCAAACCGACGTCGGCAAGGACCTTGAGTTCAAGTTTCAGGTCCCGGGTTTCGCCTGCCTCGCCCGGGGTGAATTGTCGCGGCGCCCGGTTGGTACTCGATTTGAAATGAATATTGCCTAGTCCGCCGTTTCCTCCACGGGCTATGATCGCGCTGATGCCATCAGCGTTAAGGTCAGCAAGCACCTCCCCCGAATTGATATCCGTTATGACTGTCCCGACCGGGACGTGAAGCAACAGATCGTTTCCGCCTTTGCCGTAACAGTCGGCCCCACGGCCATTCTCGCCATGTTCGGCACGAAAGTTACGTGTATAGCGGTAATCGATCAGCGTATTCAGGTTGCGATCCGCGATCATGCGGATGCTGCCGCCACGCCCCCCGTCGCCGCCATCAGGCCCACCGCGAGGAATATATTTCTCCCGGCGGAACGAAACGGCACCATTGCCACCATTGCCGGCACTAACCGATATCAGGGCTTCGTCGAAAAATTTCATGATTGAAAAGAAAAAGCCCCATCCAGGTGGACAGGGCTTTATTCAATATCTCCCGCTGTAATCAGGCGGCAGGAACGATATTTACATATTTACGCTGCAGCGGCCCCTTGACGGCGAATTGTACTGTGCCGGTGGTTTTGGCGAACAGGGTATGGTCCTTGCCGATGCCAACATTCTCGCCAGCGTGAAACTGCGTGCCGCGTTGACGCACGATGATGTTGCCGGCAGCGACCAGCTGGCCGCCGAAGCGCTTGACACCCAGTCGCTTCGCTTCCGAATCGCGGCCGTTGCGAGAACTGCCGCCTGCCTTTTTATGTGCCATGGTGTGCTCCTAGTCTAGGAAATCAGGCATTGATGCCACTGATTTCCAACTCCGTATAGTTCTGGCGGTGACCCTGGTGTTTCTGGTAGTGCTTGCGCCGCCGCATCTTGAAAATCTTCACCTTCGGATGGCGGCCCTGCGAAACCACCCTGGCGGTAACGGTTGCTCCGGACAACGTGGGAGTACCGATCTTCACGGTTTCTCCTTCGCCGACCATCAGCACCTGATCCAGGGAAATTTCAGCGCCCACATCTGCCGGTATCTGTTCTACCTTGATTTTTTCGCCAGCGATAACTCGATACTGCTTGCCGCCGGTTTTTATGACCGCATACATGTTGGACTCCAAAAACGTTCTAAAGAACCGCGCATTCTATTAATTAACAATTGTTCGGTCAAGCTCTTGTGTCGTGAGTGTCGTGAGCTTTCAAGTTGT
>DLMX01000055.1:4986-10284 GCA_002479405.1 Methylophilaceae bacterium UBA7525 | reverse complement strand
AGGCCAGCAGCAGCAGGATGCCGGCGATGCTCGCTAGTACCCAGTCTATCCTGTAGGGTGCGATGTCGCGCCGGGCCGGTTTCTGTTCCTTCATGGCAGCGAGAATGTTCTGCAGCTTGTCACCGCGCACATACTTCGCATGGATCTCTTCTGCCAGTGATTTGAGATAGGTTTCGTCCAGCATGGACAGATAACGGTCACCCTCACCGCTGGCCACATTGTCGTCCCGGGTGCCAATGTTGGATTCGGAAATTTGCGCGATGCCCGGCTGCAATGCAAAACTTTGACCCGACCAGTAGCCGATCAGCTGGTTTTTTTCATCCAGCTTCGGAATTGGTGTGCCTTTGTCGCTGCCGATGCCGACGAACAGCCAGTCGTCGCCACCCTGAAATTCGCTGAGATCGCGCGTGTTGAATACATGCAACCTGGGGGCTTCTTCGCCATCCGTGAAATAGACCACTTGCGCGGGTTCCGGGAAGGCGCGCAGTGTGCGTGCGAGATTTGGCAGGCTTTCGCGGATGCGGCTGTTGCCGGACCAGCCGGCGCGCCAGTCCAGATGATCGATGGTGTCATTGATGGCAGCGAAGTTACTGCAAACCTCGATTGGCGTGTACATGGCCGCTACACTGACGCCGGCAAACAAACCGATGCTGACCTTGGTGCCACAGGGCATGGCCGAGATGATTTCATGCATCATCTTTTGTGTATGCGCGATGCGCGTCACCGGCTTGTTTTCGCTGCCCATATCGGCCACGTTCATGCTCTGCGAGATATCAGCTACGAGGATGTAGCTGTAGATATTGCGCTTGAGCGGGATGCCGGGCTGGAACAGCGCGACGATGAGAAAAACCAATGCCAGCAGTAGCAGTGTGGCGTCGCGCCTGTGCACCAGATAGCGTTGCAGATGATGGAAGTATTTCACGGCAAGCCCACCGGAATGTTGCCCATGATAAGGCCGGGGCTATCGGATTCACCGACGCCCGGCGTCGGTGTCTCCGGAAGCATGCCGATCACGCGGTCGAGATTGTGGCGTGTGTCCCAGTGGCTGTTGTCCAGTTTGAGCGATTGCACATAAGCACCTTTGGCTTGACGGAACAGATATTCGCTCTCATCGCGTACGGTCATGCTGTTGCCGTTGACGGTCAGGCCTCGCAGGAAGAAGATGTTGCCCAGGTTGTGCTGTACTGCGGAGCGTTTGTTCAAGTCGCCTTGCTCGGCCAGTTGCAGGAACAGCAGGGTTGCTTCCTTGTAACGTTCATTCTTCGCCAGCCAGTAGGCCGTGGAGAATTTTGCCTCATAGCTCTGACGGTCCGTGTCCGGCGTTTTCGCTGTCAGGATTGCCCGATTGAAGTCATGGATCTGATGAATGCGGTTCCATGCATAGAGTGCGGTTATTGAACTGACAGCGGCTATCACAGCCAGTGTCCAGGTGACTTTCTTTACGCTGAGTGCCATGTGCGCACCTCCAGATATTTGACGCCGAGCAGCAGGGCGATCATCAATGCTGCCAGCATGAAGCAATGTTGTGTGTAGTTCTTGCCCGGAATTTTTTCCAGATAGATGATGGGTTTCTTTTCCTTCTGATTGATGTCGGCAATCGCCTTGGCGAGAGAGCCTGGATCATCGGCCTCGTAGGCATTGAACGGGGTTTTTAGCGTCTGGAAGTATTCGTGCAGGGCGATCACCGGCGGCAGTGGCTCATCTTCCTTGGGTACGAAGGTTTCATCGAAAATACTCAGGCCGCCCGGCTGTTTCAGTACGATCCAGTAAAGCCCGATATCCATGCGATCCAGCCAGTCACGCACTTTTTGCTGCACATCGGCGCTGATGCGACCGGCGCCGTCCGATATCAGGATGATGGCGCGCGACCCCGAATTGGGGATTTTTTCGAACAGGCTGGTGCCGCTGGTCAGGCCGCTGCCGATGTTGGTCTGGAACAGGGCATTGTCCGCAGTGGCCTGCACGGCGGCAACAACCGCTTCGCGATTTTCTGTCAGCGGCAGTACGTGCATGGCGGAGTTGCTGAATGTGATGAGGCCGACAAGGTCGTTTTCACGCTGGCGGATGAAGTCGGTAATCAAGCGGCTGGCAGCAGCGGATTTGGTTTCGCCGACCCGGCCGCCGATGCCGGCGCCGGAAAACGGATCATCCATGCTGGCGCTGCGGTCCAGTACCAGCGCGATTTGTGCGCCTACACCGGTTTTCTCGACATGTTGTTCCGGCGTTTGCGGTGAGGCGAGCCCCAGCAAAATGAACGTCAACGCAATCACTGCCAGCAATTTGAGAAAAATGGCGATGATATTGGACAAGGGATCACTCGGCAGCATGGCGACCCAGGAATAGCTGCGGTTGTGCGAGCGTTCCAGCAGCAAGGGCAGCAGTGCCAGTGGCAATAGCCACAATACCAATGGATTGGCAAAGCTCATGGTGTCAGACCTGCTTCTCTGGTTTCAGGCCGCGCTCGCAATCGCGACAGCGGCGGGTGAAGCGACGCAGCCATTCATGTTGATCCGCGCCGGATTGCTGTGTGCCGGCATGTTCAAAAAATACATGGCGCGACAAATCGAAAAACTGTTCGATGTCCTGCCGGATAACAGCAAAAACCGGTTTTTGCTGCAGAAACTGTTCGAGATTGCCGCTGAACACGCTGCCACCGAGGCTTGCATTGAAAGCCTGGTGCACTCGGCTCAGCCCCAGCTTCAGTGTTTCATCGGAGGCTGGCAGCTTGCGCAGTTTTCTCAATTCTCGATATGCGTGGGCGAACGGGCCACCCATGCGCGGTAGCCAGGCATGGACACCAAGGATGTAGAGCAGGCCAAGCGCTGCCAGTGCAAGAACTGCCAGCGCAGTGTTAAGGATGATACTTTCCCTGTCGTCCGTTTTCAGAATAGGGCCGCGGAATGGACTCAAATCGGTTTCCAGTTTGACTTCACCGAAGACGGCGATCGGCGAAATGCGGAAATTCCAGCTGGGGATGCGATATTCGTAGATATCCTTGCCGCCTTGCACCTTGACGAATTCGGGCGGCAGCGCAGCAGGCTTGGCGACGACATTTCGCGTGAATACCTGATAAGTCAGCGCTATCGTATAGATGGTGCTGTCGGCTTTTTCCTGCTCGTCTTTGCTGATGCCGCGCAGTTCGATGCCGATGACCTGGCCCTGGTAGCGCTTCTCGTAGCCGACGATCGGCAGAGACGTGTCCAGCAGCTTGTAGGGTTTTTTGATTTCCAGGGTGACAACGCGCGTCAGCAGGTCGCCCACGGTATAGCCGGAGTCGCGCTCGGGTTCTACGATGCTGATTTTTGCCAGTTTGGGGTCAAGTGCAGGCAACCTGACTTCATCGGCCATCAGGCCGGTACTGGCGGAAAGCAGCAGGCACAGCGCGACGCATTGCAGAAGGATTTTTTGCATATAGGCTAAGGCGGTTTTCATGAGTTCAGGCGGCCACATATTGGTGGAAATAATCGGTCAGGACGTCGGCGTCGTAGCCATGTTCTATGAACAAGGGCGGCATATCGAGGCGCAGGAACAGAGCCTTGATCGCCTCGCGACGTGCTTCAAAGTTTTGGATGATGCGTTCGCGGTAACTCTTGCGCAGGAACAGGGTACGCTTCGCCCCGCTTTCCGGGTCGGTAACGCTGGCGATGCCGAATTCCGGCAGGTTTTTGTATTCCGCTTCGTCCCACAGCACGATGGGTACGATGTGGTGGCGCAGCATGAGTGCCAGTGCAGCTTCCAGGTCGGCTAGCGGCATGTGGAAATCGGATACCAGGAACACCAGTGATCGTTCGCGCGGCAGATAGCGCGAGACATCAAGCAATCCCTTGCTGCCGGTGGCGCCCGGGTGGTAGTCACGCAGCTGCTCGGCCATCTCCAGTGCATGGTGTGGCCTGAACGAAGGCGTGCAGTGCCAGTCTTCACGCACCTCGTCGTCGAAGCCGACGAAGGCGAACGGGTCGGCATTGCCGTTGGCGGATTTTGCGACGGATTGCACGATGTCTGCAGCTACCGACAGCTTGCGCTGGTAGCTGCCGTAATGCATGGAGCCAGACATGTCGCACAGCACGAAAACCGGCGTTGCGCTTTTCTGGTTGAAAATCCGCACATAGACCTGCTCCAGCGGGTCACGGATGGTCTGCCGGATGTCGATGCGCCTCGGGTCGGGATAGGAGAGCAGGGTGGTATGCCCACGGAACTCCATGCCCATGCCGCGTTGCGTGCTGTTATGGCTGCCGGGGCGGCGCCCGCGGGAGCGCCAGCCGAGGTGGTAATTGAAAAGCTTGATCTGGTCGAGTGCAGTCATGTTAAATGGCGCCCTCGATCAGCCAGGCAGACCCAGACAGTATGCCTGTGGCGGCTTTCAGTTTTTCCATCGGCTGATTCATTCTTCTGTAGGCTCGGAAACTGGCCTTATCAAGGCGCCGAAACGCCATTGATGATGCCGGACAGCAATTCACGGGCGATCTCTGTGCGGCGCATTTCATAAACCGGACTGAACACCAGACGGTGGGCAATGGTTTCATGGAAGACGGCATGGATGTCTTCCGGCACCACGGCTGTGCGGTTATTGAGCCAGGCATTGACGCGTGCTGCCGACAGCAGCATGCCGACACCGCGCGGGCTGGCGCCGGAGATGATGAGGCGGCTCATTTCCACCCCCGACACCTGCACCCCGAACAGTTCCGGCGATTTGGTTGCAGTCCACAGGTCCAGTGCGTAGCGGCGCAGCGTCTGGCTGGCGTCGATGGAATTCTGGATGATGCGGGCGATGCCATTGACCTTGTCGAATTCCAGAATCTCCGGTTCGACCGTGCTGACCAAGGCATCGACGTCATGAAACTTCGGATTGAACATCAGCTCTTCCCGAATCGCCGGGTCACTAGGCACGACGATAGGGATTTCCATCATGAAGCGGTCACGAGCGGCGGATGGGATGTCGAAGGTCTCTTCCTTCTCCACCTGGTTGCGGTCGGCGAATACCAGCATGTGAGGGAAATGATGTTCCTTGTTGAATGCCGTCAATGTACGTTCCGCCATCACGCGCAGCAGCAGTGAGTGTACCTGCGGGCGGGCACGGTTGATTTCGTTGAAGAAGAAGATCGACAGATCTTCACCTGACATCAGCAACGGCCCCGGGCTTACATGCGGCTTGCCGTCCTCACCCAGGTATGTGTGATAGACCAAGTCGTTCGGCATCAAGTCGATGGTGCCTTCAATCCGCTGGTAACCGCCGCCGATGCCGCGCGTGAAGGCGCGCAGCAGGGTGGTTTTGCCCACGCCGACATCGCCTTCCAGCAG
>DLMX01000055.1:0-4873 GCA_002479405.1 Methylophilaceae bacterium UBA7525 | reverse complement strand
AGCCGACATCTCCCTCCAGCAGCACATGGCCGCGGGCGAAAATAGCGGTGGTAATCAGTCGAATGGGAGATTCCTGGCCCACGACCACCTTGTTGATTTCTGATTCCAGTTTCAGCGCATGTTCGCGCCAGTCGGCCAGTTGGCGGTCGCTCATTGACTTACCTCAAGTGATTTATGTAAACGAAGATTACGAATTTGTAAAATAATGTAACAGGGCGTCATAGTAAACAGATTCCGCTCTGGTGTAAACAGATCTGTATACCCCTGAACCGTTATAAATCAGCGAGGGCTTCCGCTCGAAGGCATTTCCGGCGAAAATAGCGGTAATAATCCTATTCACCAAAAGAAAAAGTCTCTGATGTCAAAACAAAATAGTTTCACTTATGAGGAGTTGCTGAGCTGTGGTCGTGGCGAGATGTTCGGGCCTGGTAATGCACAACTGCCCTTGCCGCCGATGCTGATGGTCAGTCGTATCGTTTCGATTACCGAGGATGGGGGCAAGTACGGCAACGGCCAGATCATCGCTGAGCTCGATATCGACCCGGATATGTGGTTCTTCAAATGTCATTTCGAAAATGATCCGGTGATGCCAGGGTGTCTGGGACTGGATGCCATGTGGCAACTGGTCGGTTTTTATCTGGGCTGGATGGGTGGCCCCGGCCGTGGCCGTGCGCTGGGTGCAGGTGAGGTGAAGTTCACCGGCCAGGTGTTGCCGACCGGCAAACTGGTGACTTACAAAATCGATCTGAAGCGCGTCATCATGCGCAAACTGGTAATGGGGATTGCCGACGCCACCATGGAGTTGGACGGCCGTGAAATTTACGTGGCAAATGATTTGCGCGTAGGGCTGTTCACACGTACTGACAATTTCTGATGCAATAAAAAAACTATATATGCAGACAACGCTATTGGGAGAATCACGATGCGCCGTGTCGTAGTCACAGGGATGGGGGTCGTCTCCAGCCTGGGTAACAACAAATCCGAAGTGCTGGACAGCCTGCGCGAAGGCCGTTCCGGAATTACATATCAGCCCGAATATGCTGAAATGGGCCTGCGTTCACACGTCGCCGGTTCAATCAAGGGCCTGGATTTGCAAGCACTGATCGACCGCAAGCTCATGCGTTTCATGGCGAAAGGCCATGCCTATGCCTGGCTTGCCATGCAGGAAGCCATCGAAGACGCAAAGTTACCCAGGGAACTGGTGTCCAATATCCGCACCGGCCTCATCGTCGGCCAGGGCGGAGCATCGCATGAAAGCATTTTGGAGGGCATCGACACATTGCGCGAAAAAGGTGTACGCAGGGTCGGGCCTTATATGGTGACCAAGGCCATGGCCAGCGGCGTGTCCGCCTGCCTTGCCACGGGTGCTGAGATCAAGGGCATCAACTACGCCATCAGTTCTGCTTGCGCCACTAGTGCGCACTGCATCGGCGCAGGTGTCGAGCAGATTCAACTGGGTAAGCAGGATATTGTGTTTGCCGGTGGTGGCGAAGAAGAACACTGGACTCTGTCGTTCATGTTCGATGCCATGGGCGCGCTTTCCAGCAAATACAACGAAACGCCGGAAAAAGCTTCACGCACCTACGATGCCAACCGTGACGGCTTCGTCATTTCCGGCGGCGGCGGTATTGTCGTGCTTGAAGAATACGAACACGCCAAGGCGCGCGGCGCCAAGATCTACGCTGAAGTGGTCGGCTACGGCGCGACTTCCGATGGCTACGACATGGTCGCGCCGAGTGGCGAGGGTGCCATGCGCTGCATGCAACTTGCGCTGCAGGGGGTTGAAGGGCCGGTGGATTACATCAACACCCACGGTACCAGCACCCCGGTCGGTGATGTGAAGGAACTCGAAGCCATTCGCGCCGTGTTCGGCGAAAGCCCAACCGCCATCGCCTCCACCAAGTCACTCTCCGGTCATGCGTTGGGCGCTGCCGGGGTGAATGAAGCGATCTATACCTTGCTGATGATGGAAAACAACTTCATCGCTGCCTCCGCCAATATCGAGACTTTGGACCCGGCAGCAGAAGGCCTCAACATCGTGCGTGAGCGCATCGATAATGCCAATATCCAGACTGCGCTTTCCAACAGTTTCGGTTTCGGCGGCACGAATGCCAGTCTGACGTTCTCGCGCCGGAGTCTGGATTAGCGGGAAGAGTCGGGTAATTAGGAATCTAGATTAGAAGCGCCGCCGCCACATGGCGGCCTTCTGCCATCAGGATGTTGTAGGTGCGGCAGGCTGCCGCGGTATCCATACATTCGATGCTGATGCCGGCATTGGTCAGGTTGCGTGTGACGCGCGGATGGATGAAGCGGTGCCGGGACCCGGTCCCAAGCAGGATTACCTCAGGTTTCAGTTCCAGCAGCAACGCGAAATCCAATTCCACCAGATTGTCAAAATCGCCAGTAACCCAGTTTTCGATCAGCTGGTTCGGCATAACAATCAATGATTGTGTGTGGCGTATTGCGTTGATTTCGACCCAGCCGGTGTCATAGCCGGTAATCAGCTGGTTGCCGGCGGCTTGGGTCAGGTGCAATTTCATGGCGGATTGTGTTTGGCGGATATCGGGTTGAAGATAGGGGCTTGCTTGCCCGCTTTCATTGCTGGCAGGCACGCGACAATGTAAGATAACACACTTTTTTGCAGGGCAGATTCTGCCGTTAGCGATCAACATGGACCCCATACTGAAATCGACCAAACTCAACAACGTGTGCTACGACATTCGCGGCCCGGTGTTGGAGCGCGCGCGGGAGATGGAGGAAGAGGGGCATCGCATCATCAAGCTCAATATCGGCAACCCGGCACCGTTCGGGTTTGAGGCGCCGGAAGAGATATTGCAGGATGTCATCCGCAATATGGATCAGGCATCCGGCTACACCGACTCCAAGGGGTTGTTTGCCGCGCGCAAGGCCATCATGCATTACACGCAGCAGAAGAACATTGCCGATGTGACGATAGACGACATCATCATCGGCAACGGTGTCTCGGAGCTGATTGTGATGGCGATGCAGGCCTTGCTCAACAACGGTGACCAGATTCTGGTGCCGATGCCGGATTATCCCTTGTGGACGGCTGCCGTTACGCTGGCCGGCGGTACGCCGCGTCATTACATGTGCGATGAGGAGAGCGGTTGGCTGCCCGATCTGCAGGATATTGAGGCCAAGATCACGGCCAATACGCGCGGCATCGTCATCATCAACCCCAACAATCCGACCGGGGCGCTGTACCCGAAAGAGGTACTGGAGGGCATCATCGAGATTGCCCGTCATCACAAGCTGGTGATCTTCGCCGACGAGATCTACGACAAGGTACTGTACGACGGCAACACGCACACCTCAATCGCCTCGCTGGCCGATGATGTGCTGTTCGTCACATTCAACGGGCTTTCCAAGAATTACCGCACCTGTGGCTATCGTGCAGGCTGGCTGGTGGTTTCCGGCGAGAAGAAGCATGCATCGGATTACATCGAAGGCCTCAACATGCTGGCTTCCATGCGCCTGTGCGCCAACGTGCCGGGACAACTGGCGATCCAGACCGCGCTGGGCGGTTACCAGAGCATCAACGACCTGGTGGCGCCGACTGGTCGCCTGTGCAAGCAACGTGATCTGGCGTACAAGTTGTTGACCGATATTCCGGGCGTCACCTGCGTAAAACCGGCTGCCGCCATGTATCTGTTCCCCAGGCTGGATCCGGCGATGTATCCGATCGAGGATGACCAGCAGTTCATCCTCGACCTGTTGCTGGAGGAGAAAGTCCTGCTGGTACAGGGTAGCGGCTTCAATTGGAAAAAACCGGATCACTTCCGCGTGGTCTTCCTGCCGAATGTGGATGACCTGACGGAAGCCATCGGCCGCATTGCAAGATTCCTTGAGAATTATCGCAAGCAACATGGAAATTAATACAGTGAAGGGAGAAGGGTTAAGGGTGATATCCTCCCGGCGCCATGCGCCACCCTCCCTGCCGGGAGGGTCAGGGTTCGCCCTTCACCTTTTACCCTTCACCATTCACGGATTTTGATATGAAACCAATCAATGTAGGTCTGTTAGGAATCGGTACCGTAGGCGGTGGAACATTCACCGTGCTGAAGCGCAATCAAATGGAGATCAGCCGCCGCGCCGGTCGTACCATTCAGATTGTGAAGGTAGCCGACCGCAATCTCGAACTCGCGCGTCAGGCGACAGCAGGTGCGTGCGAAGTGACGGATGACGCGTTTGCCGTTGTCAATGATCCGGGTGTCGACGTCGTGGTCGAACTGATTGGTGGCTGCACGATTGCCAAGGACCTGGTGCTGAAAGCCATTGAAAATGGCAAGCATGTGGTGACTGCCAACAAGGCGCTGATCGCCTTGCATGGCAACGAGATTTTCGCCGCGGCGCAGAAGCGTGGCGTCATTGTCGCTTTCGAAGCGGCCGTGGCCGGCGGAATCCCCATCATCAAGGCGCTGCGCGAAGGCCTCTCCGCCAACCATATCGAGTGGATCGCCGGCATCATCAACGGCACGACCAATTTCATCCTGACCGAAATGCGCGAAAAAGGTCTGGCCTTTACTGATGTGCTGGGTGAGGCGCAGCGTCTCGGTTATGCCGAGGCGGATCCGACCTTTGATGTCGAAGGTATCGATGCCGCGCACAAACTGATGATCCTGTCGGCCATTGGTTTCGGTATCCCGATGCAGTTCGACAAGGTCTACACCGAAGGTATCACCAGGCTGGAAAGCAAGGATATCCGCTACGCCGAGGAACTGGGCTACCGCGTCAAACTGCTCGGTATTACCAAGCGGAATGCGCAGGGTGTCGAACTGCGTGTACATCCGACCCTGATCCCGGAGAAGCGCTTGGTCGCCAACGTCAACGGCGCCATGAACGCGGTGCTGGT
>DLMX01000122.1:16599-17468 GCA_002479405.1 Methylophilaceae bacterium UBA7525 | reverse complement strand
GGCGTGTACGACGACCTGGAGCCTGAACTGCGGGCCAAGGTCGAAGACGTGGTTTTGAACAAGAACCCCGGCGCCGGCGAGGCACTGGTTGATTTCGCGCAGACGGTCAAGGAAGGCAAGGCCAAGGACGCCGGCCCTGACCTCTCCTGGCGCGAGCAGTCGGTCGAGAAGCGCCTGGAACACGCGCTGATCAAAGGCATCACCGATTTCGTCGTCGCCGACACCGAGGAAGTGCGCGTCAAGCTGGAAAGCGAAGGCAAGCCGCCGCTGGCGGTCATCGAAGGGCCGCTGATGAGCGGCATGAACGTCGTCGGCGACTTGTTCGGCGCCGGCAAGATGTTCCTGCCGCAGGTGGTCAAAAGCGCCCGCGTGATGAAGCAGGCCGTGGCCCACCTGGTGCCCTACATCGAGGAAGAAAAGCGCCAGCTGGAGCTGGCCGGCGGCGATGTGAAGGCCAAGGGCAAGATCGTGATCGCCACCGTCAAGGGCGATGTGCACGACATCGGCAAGAACATCGTGACCGTGGTCCTGCAGTGCAACAACTTCGAGGTGGTGAACATGGGGGTCATGGTGCCCGCTTCCGAGATATTGGCCATGGCCAAGGCCGAGAACGCCGACATCATCGGGCTTTCCGGCCTGATTACGCCTTCACTGGAAGAAATGGCGCATGTGGCACGCGAGATGCAGCGCGACGAGCATTTCCGGGGCCTGAAGACGCCGCTGCTGATTGGCGGCGCGACCACGTCGCGCGCGCATACGGCAGTGAAGATAGCGCCGAATTACGAAGGGCCGGTGATCTATGTGCCGGATGCCTCGCGCTCGGTCTCCATCATGCAATCCCTGCTCAGTCCGGAGCAGCGCGATGCCTA
>DLMX01000122.1:13954-16378 GCA_002479405.1 Methylophilaceae bacterium UBA7525 | reverse complement strand
CCGCTGCTGACGATCGCCGAGGCGCGTGCCAACAGAATGAAGCTGGATTTCAGCGGCGACAATGCGCCGGTGAAACCCAAGTTCATCGGCCGCCGAACCTTCAAGAATATCGACCTGGCTTTGCTTGCGGATTATATAGACTGGGGTCCCTTCTTTCAGACCTGGGATCTGGCAGGTTTCTATCCGGCCATTCTCGAAGACGAGGTGGTGGGCGATGCTGCACGCAAGGTGTTCGCTGAAGCGCAGGACATGCTGAAGAAGATCATCGAAGGCCGCTGGCTCTCTGCCAGCGGCGTCGTGGCACTGATGCCGGCCAACACGGTCAATGATGACGACATCGAGATCTATACTGATGAAAGCCGCACGCAGGTGGCTTTCACCTGGTATGGCATGCGTCAGCAAACGGTGAAACCGGTGATTGACGGCATTGCCCGGCCCAACCAGTGCCTGGCGGATTTCATCGCGCCCAAGGAGAGCGGTGTTGCCGACTATATCGGTCTGTTCGCCGTCACCGGCGGGCTCGGCATCGAGAAGCACGAGCAGCGCTTTATCGATGCGCACGACGATTACAATGCCATCATGCTGAAGTCGCTGGCGGATCGGCTGGCTGAGGCCTTTGCCGAGTACCTGCACGAGCGCGTACGCAAGGATCTGTGGGGCTATGTGCCGGACGAGCAGTTGAGCAAGGAGGCTCTGATAAAAGAAGAATATCGCGGCATCCGTCCGGCACCCGGGTACCCGGCCTGCCCGGATCACACGGTGAAAGCGGATATGTTCAAGCTGCTGCAGGCAGAAGAAATCGGCATGACCTTGACAGACTCCTTTGCCATGATGCCGGGCGCTGCCGTTTCCGGCTTCTATTTCGCCCACCCGGCATCCAGGTATTTCAGCGTGGACAAGATAGGTGCTGACCAGCTGCTTGAAATGGTTCAACGGCGTGGCCTGACCAGGGAGTATCTGGAGCGTTGGCTGGCGCCGAATTTGAGTTAAAACCCATTAAAACTAATAGTTTGCTAAAATAATCTTAGATAAAACTTTAACAGCAGGCGGCTTGATTCCAGTATGCATATTCATATCCTAGGTATTTGCGGTACTTTCATGGGGGGTATCGCAGTGCTGGCCAAGGCCGCCGGCCATCGTGTCACCGGGTGCGATGCCAATGTCTACCCGCCCATGAGCACGCAACTCGAGGCGCAAGGTATAGAGCTGATAGAGGGATTTGATCCGGCGCAGACAGCGCTCAATCCGGATATCTATGTCGTTGGCAACGTCGTTTCACGTGGCAATGCCTTGATGGAGGAAATCCTCAATCGCGGCCTGCCTTATATCTCCGGTCCGCAATGGCTTTCAGAGCAGGTGTTGCAGGGCAAGTGGGTGCTCGCAGTCGCCGGCACCCACGGCAAGACAACGACAAGCTCCATGCTTGCGTGGATACTCGAATATGCCGGCCTTGCGCCTGGCTTCCTGATCGGCGGCGTACCGCAGAATTTCAGCATTTCGGCGCGTTTGCCCGGCGTTCCCGAACAGGATCAAAACAGTTCGTCACCTTTTTTTGTCATAGAGGCAGACGAATACGACACCGCCTTCTTCGACAAGCGCTCAAAGTTCGTGCATTACCGTCCGCGCACCGCCGTACTGAATAATCTTGAATTCGATCATGCCGATATATTCGCCGATCTTGCGGCCATCGAGACACAATTCCATCATTTGGTGCGTACTATTCCGGGTCAAGGTCTGGTTGTGGCGAACGGCAAGGAACAAAGCCTGCAACGCGTTATTGATCGCGGGTGCTGGACGCCGGTGGAAAGCTTTGGAACCGGGACGGGTTGGCAGGCAGACAACGTGGATGCAGGCGGCAGTTTCGATGTCATGTTCAAGCAACAGTTACAAGGACGGATAAGCTGGGATCTGCTTGGCGAGCATAACCGCATGAATGCATTGGCCGCCATTGCCGCTGCCCGACATGCCGGGGTGGCGGCTGAGGTCGGCATCGAGGCGCTGGGGCAGTTCAAGAATGTAAAACGCCGTATGGAGACGCGTGGCGTGGTCAACGGTATCACTGTTTATGATGACTTCGCCCACCACCCGACCGCAATTGCGACAACGGTTGCGGGGCTGCGGGCCAGCGTCGGTAATGCGCGTATTCTGGCAGTACTGGAGCCGCGTTCGAATACCATGAAGCTGGGCGTGATGAAGGCAGCCTTGCCCGACAGCCTGGCTGAGGCTGATTGCGTATTCTGCTATGGCGCCAATCTCGGCTGGGATGCGCAACAGGCACTTGCCCCCATCCAGCATAAAGCCGGCACTTTTGATGACATGGAAAAACTGGTTGTTGCGATAGTGCAAACTGCGAAGCCGGGGGACCATATCCTGGTCATGAGCAATGGCGGTTTCGGCGGTATCCACCAGCAATTGCTGGACAGG
>DLMX01000122.1:12191-13720 GCA_002479405.1 Methylophilaceae bacterium UBA7525 | reverse complement strand
CATTGATGGTGTCGGTAGTCCTGCATGCGGCGGTGATCGTAGCCGTCAAGTTTGAGGCGCCGGACCTGCAGCGCTTCAAGGACAATATTCCTGCGTTGGAGATCGTCCTGGTGAATGCCAAGACTGAATCGGCGCCGGAAAAAGCGGATGCGTTGGCGCAGGCCAATCTGGATCGGGGTGGTAACACGGATGAAGAGCGACGTGCCAAAACTTCGCTGCCGGCACCCAGGAACAAGCCAGCAGAGACCAGAGTCAAGCCGGCCGAGGAGCTCAGGCAGACCCGGAAAAAGGCGGAGATGGATGCCGAAGCCGAGCGTCAGATGCAACGTGTGGCCGAATTGGAGAAGCAGGCGCAAGCCTTGATGACGCAGGCCAAATCGCGGCAGGTGACGGAAAGCGAGCCGGTCAAGCAGATGGAAGTGCCGCAGCCGGAAAAAGGCCGGAATCGCGAAGCCGTATCGCAGACCCTGGATCGCGCCGCTCTGGCTTCCGTGATTGCCGACATGGCGCGTCTCGAAGCGCAGATAGCCAAGCAGCAGGATGAGTATCAGAAGCGACCCAAGCGCAAGTTCATTGGCGCCCGCACCCAGGAATACCGCTTTGCTACCTATGTCGAAGCCTGGCGGCAGAAGGTCGAGCGCGTGGGCAACTTGAATTATCCGGAAGCAGCCAAACAGCAGAGGATATATGGCCAGCTACGCATGACGGTCTCAATCAAGGCGGATGGATCTCTCGAAAAGATCGAGATCAATCAGAGTTCCGGTCATCAGATACTCGACAATGCAGCACATCGTATCGTGGAGTTGGCCGCACCTTATGCGCCGTTCCCGGAAGATATCCGCAAAGATACCGACATTCTCAGTATTACCAGAACTTGGACCTTTACCCGTCAGGACAGTCTTGCAACAGACTAGTCTGCACCTGGGTTAACACTGAGCCAAGCTATAACCAAGCCACCACCGAGCGAATATGACAGCCAACCACTTTCAGTACCATGTTTTTTTCTGCCTGAACAAGCGCGAGGACGGCGCGGCGTGCTGCACGGATTATGGTGCGGAGGCGGCGTTCGATCATATGAAAGCGTGTGTGAAAAAGCTTGGCATGAATGGAAA
The DNA here is from genome assembly GCA_002479405.1 of Methylophilaceae bacterium UBA7525. Classification (GTDB taxonomy): domain Bacteria; phylum Pseudomonadota; class Gammaproteobacteria; order Burkholderiales; family Methylophilaceae; genus UBA6140. The sequence goes on along the minus strand of DLMX01000122.1, from coordinate 12,608 downwards.
AGGCAAGGTGCGCGTCAATCGTGCCGGCTGTTTCGATCGCTGTAGCGAAGGCCCCTTGCTGGTGGTTTATCCGCAGGCAGTCTGGTATACCTTTGTCGATATCGACGATATCGACGAGATCATTGAGAGTCACCTGAAAAAGGGTCAAGTGGTCGAGCGTCTGCTGGTCGATCCACTGTAGGTTACAAATTGGCGCAATCTTCAAGTCAGCCGAGATAGCGCTGAATGGCAGCTTTCAGTTTTCTTGCCGTTCCTGCATCCAGCGGCGCGGCCATGGTCTCACGTCTGCTCTGCCCCCAGATCGGGTTTGGGAAGGTCTTGTCCTGCCTGTAGCGTGGAATGATATGCCAGTGCAGGTGCGGCGTCATATTGCCGAGGCTGGCAAGGTTGATCTTTTCCGGCTGCAGAGTTTCACGT
>DLMX01000122.1:9405-11920 GCA_002479405.1 Methylophilaceae bacterium UBA7525 | reverse complement strand
ATCCTCAATGCGCACCACGCGGCAAAACCCATCCTGCCAGATCAGTTCACCGCCAGCGCCGGTACATAATTCACAATCTGCCATAGACCACCTCAAGAAAATATTTTTGCCGTTATTATGCGGTAACTTGCTATCGATGGCTTGATTGTTTAGGGTAAATCCTGCGCCATGCCTGTGAGGCAATAGAATCGGGCATGGCAGCTACATGAGTTTGCACAAAAGGCGCGGATTCAGATTAAGATGTCGACTGACTGAGATCTTTGAGTGTTTTGTTTCTGACAATTCTTCAGGGGGCAGTATATTGACGAGTCAATCTTCAGGACCGGCGGCACCGGCGATTGTTGCGGAAATCTTTGCGCATGCAGGCGTGCAGTTCAACGGTAAGCAGCCATGGGATATTCAAGTCCACGATCATGAAGCCTATCGACAAATCCTCTATAAAGGTTCTCTCGGTTTCGGCGATGCCTATGTTGACGGCCTATGGGATTCGGAACGGCTCGATGAAACTATCGAACGCCTGCTGAGCGCTGAGATTGAGACCAGGCTTATCGGCTGGGCCAAGGTTCGCATGCTGGGGGAAAGCCTGCGCCATCGCCTGTTCAACCTGCAATCCTTCGCCCGCGCCTTCCAGGTCGGCGAGCAGCATTACGACATCGGTAACGACGTATTTGAGGCCATGCTCGATTCCAGCATGAGCTACTCCTGTGCCTATTGGGCGAAAGCTGACAACTTGGAGCAGGCACAACACGACAAGCTCGACATGATCTGTCGTAAGCTGGAGTTGAAACCGGGCGAGCGCATGCTGGAGATCGGCTGTGGTTGGGGCGGTCTGGCGCGGCACGCGGCGGAGCATTACGGCGTTGAAGTGCTGGGCGTTACCGTTTCGAAAGAGCAGAAGAAGCTGGCAGAAGAGCGTTGCGCCGGCTTGCCGGTGGATATTCAGCTGATGGACTATCGGCTGTTGCAAGGCCAGTTCGACAAGATCGTCTCGGTCGGCATGTTCGAGCACGTCGGCCCCAAGAACTATCCCGTGTATTTCCAGAAAGCCTTCGAGTTACTGAAGGACGACGGGTTGTTTCTGCTTCACACCATTGGCCATTACAAGACCTCGATCTGCACCGACCCGTGGATCGACCGCTATATCTTCCCCAACGGCAAGGTGCCCTCTGCCGAACAGATTGCCAGGAATCTGGAACAACGCTTCATCATCGAGGACTGGCACAACTTCGGCCAGGACTACGACCGCACGCTGATGGCGTGGTGGGACAATTTCAACCGCGCCTGGCCGCAACTGCGGGGCAAGTACGACCAGCGCTTCTACCGCATGTGGAAGTATTACCTGATGTGCTGCGCCGGCTACTTCCGCTCACGGCAAGGCCAGCTCTGGCAGCTCGTTCTCAGCAAGCGCATGCGCCGTACGGTCTATCGTTCGCTGCGCTGAGCGGCGTCTTGTTGGCCTAGACCCCTGCGGAATGTGCTTGCTGGTCGGCGTGGTAGCTTGAGCGCACCATGGGGCCGCAGGCGGCGTGAGTGAAGCCCATGGCCAGCGCCCTGGTTTCAAAATCCTTGAACACGGCCGGTTCGACGAAGCGCTTGACCGGCAGGTGGTGCGGGCTGGGTTGCAGGTACTGGCCCAGCGTCAGCATGGTGACGCCGTGGTCGCGCAGGTCCTGCATTACTTGCAGTATTTCTTCATCGGTTTCGCCGATGCCCAGCATGAGGCCGGATTTGGTCGGTACTTGCGGATGCTGTTCGCCGAATACCTTCAGTAATTCCAGCGAGTTGCGATAATCGGAGCCGGGACGGGCTTCCTTGTATAGGCGCGGCACGGTTTCAAGGTTGTGGTTCATGACGTCGGGCGGAGACTGGGTGAGAATTTCCATGGCGCGGTCGAGGCGGCCGCGGAAATCCGGCACCAGAATTTCGATCTTGATCTCCGGCGATTGCGCGCGCACGGCACGGATGCAATCGACGAAGTGGCCGGCTCCGCCGTCACGCAAGTCGTCGCGGTCGACGCTGGTGATGACGACATACTTGAGTTCCATCTGGGCGATGGTGCGGGCGAGGTTCTCCGGTTCGTTGACGTCCGGCGGCAGCGGTTTGCCGTGGGCAACGTCGCAGAACGGGCAGCGCCGCGTGCAGATGTCGCCGAGGATCATGAAGGTGGCGGTGCCGCCGCTGAAGCATTCGCCGATGTTGGGGCAGGAGGCCTCCTCGCAGACGGTGTGCAGCTGGTTGTCACGCAGTACTTGCTTGATCTCCTGAAAGCGGGGGCTGTCCGGCACTTTCATGCGGATCCACTCCGGTTTGCGCATAGCCGGTTGCGGCACGATCTTGATCGGGATACGCGCCGTCTTGGAAGCACCGGTTTCCTTGAGGCCGGCGACCTTGACGCCAGGGTGTTTTATTGTGGTGTTGGTGATGTCGCTCATGCGGGGGCTTCGTCGGTGTATTGGATGTCAGTATAAGCCAGATCGCGGCACAGGTTGAGCAGCAGGGCGTCGGCCGCAGCCGG
>DLMX01000122.1:8804-9185 GCA_002479405.1 Methylophilaceae bacterium UBA7525 | reverse complement strand
AGGTCCATGGCAACATTCAGCGCGAGGCCGTGATAGCAATGGTTTTTCTTGAGGCGCAGGCCGAGCGAGGCGATCTTGCGGCCGGCGACATAGACGCCGGGAGCGTTGGCCAGTGCACTGGCCTCGATATCATGCGCGGCTAGCAGTTCGATGATGGCATTTTCCATGGCGCTGACCAGCTGGCGTACCTTGAGTCCTTTGCGATTGAGGTCAAGCAGCAGGTAGATGATGACCTGGCCCGGGCCGTGATAGGTGATCTTGCCGCCTCGATCGACCAGCATCAGTTGAATGTCGTCGCGCGCCGGCAGACGCACATCGCGGCGGTTCAGGCCCAGAGTGTAAATCGGCGGGTGTTCGGTGACCCACAGTTCGTCCATGGTG
>DLMX01000122.1:0-8584 GCA_002479405.1 Methylophilaceae bacterium UBA7525 | reverse complement strand
TCCGGCCGAGCCGGCGTATGGTCAGACGTTGCGGCATACGGTCAGAGCACGAACTTGACCATCGGATGCGCGGTCAGCGCGCGATAGATATCATCCAGTTGCGGTTTGGAGGTGACGTAGACGGTGCAGGTCAGGCTCAGGTATTTGCCTGCGGAACTTGCGCGCATCTCTACCTTGGTGGCGTCGAAGTCGCTGTCGTGGATGCGGATGACATCAATGATGGTTTGTGCGAATTCGTCGCGGGTTTCGCCCATGACCTTGATGGGGAAGGCGCAAGGGAATTCGACCAGGGTTTCCTGCTCAGCCATGACGCATGACCTCGTTCTTGTATGCTTGATAAAGTTGGTACATGCGATGGAATATGGGGCCGGGCTTGCCGTTTGCAACCGGTTGGCCGTCAAGTTCGACAATCGCCAGTATCTCCTTGGTCGAGGAGGTGCACCAGAGTTCGTCGGCACGGCGAATGCGGGCTTCCTCGAAATGGCCGAATTCGACACGGATGCCTTCGCCGGCGGCCAGTTCCAGCACCACGTCGTATGTGATGCCCGGCAGTACGTGATTGTCCTTGGGCGGCGTGAGGATGATGCCATTTTCGACCGCGAAGATGTTGCTGGCTGAACCTTCGGTCAGGATACCGTCGCGGAACATGATGGTCTCGGCGGCACCGACATCCGCCGACATTTGTCGCAACAACACATTCGGTAGCAGCGAGATTACCTTGAGATCGCAGCGGTCCCAGCGGATATCCCTGGCGCTGACGGCTGACGCGCCATGCTGGACCAGATCCCGGGATGGTGTCACCAGTTCCATGCACATCAGGAACACGGTTGGTGTTACCTGTTTGGGAAATGCCTGGTCGCGCGGCGCCGGGCCGCGTGTGACCTGCAGATAGACGGATTGGTCTTGCAGGCTATTGCGTTCGATCAGCTCGATGACCAGTGCTTCCCATTGCTCCAGCGTGTGCGGGCTTTTCAGCCGGATGCCGTGCAGGCTCTGCTGCAGACGTTCCAGATGCTCGCGCAGTCTGAACGGATGGCGCGAATAGGTCGGGATGACTTCATAAACGCCGTCGCCGAAGATGAAGCCGCGGTCGAGTACCGGCACCCGCGCTTCTTCCAATGGAAGAAACCGGCCATTGAGGTAGACGATATCGGTCAAGTCAGGCGTACCTCGGGTTTATACAAACCACAATCGGATGGTATCCCACAGGCGTCCAAAGAAGCCTGCGATACCGACGTCCCTGGAGGCAACCAGTTTCTGACTGTCGATGACCTTGCCATCCAGTGTGAATTCAATGGTGCCTACTTCCTGACCGGCCTTGATTGGCGCAATCAGAGGCTGTTGTGTGGTCAGCGTGGCCTTGACCCGACCATATTCGCCCTTGGGCAATGTGATGTACAAATCTTCTGCGACAGTGGCGGCCAGTGTGTTGTCCTTGCCTTTCCAGACCTTGAGTTCGCTGATGGCCGTACTTGCCTTGTAGATCAGTTGGGATTCGTAGAACTGGAAGCCGTAGTTCAGCAGTTTCTGGCTTTCCGCTGCGCGTGCATTTTCCGAAGTGGCGCCGAGCACGACAGAGATCAGGCGCATGTCGCCGCGTTTGGCCGAGGTCATCAGGCAGTAACCGGCGGCCTTGGTGTGGCCGGTCTTGATGCCATCGACATGCGGGTCGCGCCACAACAGCAGATTGCGGTTGGGTTGCGTGATGTTGTTATAGGTGTATTCCTTCACCGAATACAGGCGCTGGTACTGTTCCGGGTAGTCCTGAATCAGCGCAGCGGCCAGGATGGCGAGGTCATGCGCTGTGGTGTAGTGGTCCGGGTCAGGCAGGCCGGTAGCGTTCATGAAGTTGCTGTTTTGCATGCCCAGCCGTTTGGCTTCCTGGTTCATCAGCTGTGCAAAGACTTCCTCTGAGCCGGCGACCGCTTCCGCCAGAGCAATAGAAGCATCATTGCCGGACTGGATGATGACGCCATGGACAAGTTCTTCGACGGTGACCGGCCGGTTCGGCTCGATGAACATTCTGGAGCCTTCGGCCTTCCAGGCAGCCGTGCTGACCGGAACTTGTTGATCCGGCTGCAGGTGGCCGTTCTTCAATGCCTTGAATGTCAGATAGGCGGTCATGACCTTGGTCAGCGAGGCCGGTTCCACGCGCATGTCCGCGCCCTGTTCGGCAATAAAGCGGTTGCTGTTGACGTCAAGCAGTACATAGGACTTGACCGCCATGCTGGGCGGCGGCGGGATGTCAGCGGCGACGGCAAAGGTGGAAACAAAGGCCAGGGATGCGGCGAGGAAAAGCGATCTCAATATGGGCATGTTCAAATCTTCAAGCGGATTAGTTTTGGAAAACAACAATGGCATTGGTGCCTATGCTCTGGTTAATTCTGCTGGCGGCCAGGTCTGCCTCGGAATGATTCTGGTAGGGGCCTAGCCTGACTCGATAGGTGTTTTCATTATACCAGTTCTTGATGGGTACATTTCTGCCGTCAGCGGTGACGGCCAGATTCTGGTTCTGCAGGTTCTCGCGCAACCGGTCGGCATTTTCCCGGGATTTGAAAGCACCGACCTGCACATAGACGCCGCCAGCGCCGACTGCCGAATTACTTGAAGTGGTTGTCGAGGCCGATGGGGAGCGGGCCATGTTTGCTGACCGGGTGTCTATCCATTCGACATCGACCACGCCGCTGCCTTTGCCTGCGATACCGAGTTTGTGCGCGGCGACATAGGAAACATCGATAAGCCGGTCATGCAGAAAAGGGCCGCGATCGTTGACGCGCAACACCACCGAACGGCCATTCTCCGGATTGGTGACGCGCACATAACTGGGAATGGGCAGTGTGGTGTGGGCGGCGGTCATGGCATACATGTCATAGCGCTCGCCGCTGGCGGTCTGGTTGCCGTGGTAGCGTTTGCCGTACCAGGAGGCGACGCCGCGTTGCTTGTAGGGGCGGTATTCGCTCATCGGCACGTATTGCCTGCCCAGCGCGGTATAGGGGCGGCTGTTGGCTGCGCGTATCGGTTCTGCGCGTGGGATGGCATCGGGAATACGTTCCAGTTCGGCCTGGGATATCTCGCCGGGACCGTCATCCAGATAATAGCCGCCGCCAGTGCCTGGTTTGCTGGTCGGTGCTGTGGGGCCGGCAGGCCGCTCCGGCTTGACACTGGTGCTGCCGCAGGCGCCGAGCAGCAGGCTGAGTAGGATGACAGTCAATACATGCAAGATTCTCATCATGTCGCCACCAGTTTTTTATGGGTTTGAATGCTCATTAAAATACCGAAACCTAACATCAGTGTCACCAGCGAAGTGCCGCCATAGCTGATCAGCGGCAGCGGTACGCCGACCACGGGCAGGATACCGCTGACCATGCCGATGTTGACGAACGCATAGGTGAAGAAGGTCAGGCTGATGCTGCCTGCGAGTAAACGGCAGAAGGTGCTTTGTGCTTGCGCCGCAATCACCAGTCCTCGGCCAATGATGAGTGTGAACAGCAATAGCAGCAAAAGGTTTCCGAGCAGGCCGAATTCTTCACCAAACACGGCGAGGATGAAGTCGGTGGTGCGTTCCGGAATGAAGTCGAGTTGCGACTGCGTGCCATTGAGCCAGCCCTTGCCCGCCAGCCCGCCGGAGCCGATGGCGATGTTGGCCTGTATGGTGTGATAGCCTGCGCCAAGCGGGTCCTGATGCGGGTCGAATAGGATGATGATGCGCCGCCGCTGGTAATCGTGCAGCATGGTCCAGAGCAAGGGAGCAAGCGCGGTGGCGCCCACCGCAATGGCGATGATCAGTTTCCAGCTGAAACCGGCAAGATAAATGACGAAAATACCGGAGCCGAGAATCAGCAGTGTCGTGCCCAGATCCGGTTGCTTCAGGATGAAGGCGGCCGGGATGGCGAGGAATATGGCGGCAATCGCATAGTCCGTCAGCCGCAGGGATTCCTCCCGTTTGGCGAAATACCAGGCCAGCATCATGGGCACGGCGATTTTCATCAGCTCCGAGGGCTGGATGCGCGCCACGCCCAGATCGAGCCAGCGGCGTGCGCCATTGGTGATTTCGCCGAACAGTGCGACGCCGAGCAGCAGCAGCAATCCTAGTAGGTAGAGCGGCAAGGCGATACGTTCCAGATGCTGAGGCGGGATGTTGGCGGCCAGCCACATGACAAGTAGTGCGACGGAGATGTTGGTCAGTTGCGCAAATATCCTGGCACTGCTTTCGCCCGATGCGCTGTAAAGTACGAAGAGTCCCAGCAACAGGGTCAGCAGCAGGCAGCCCATGAGAAAGCCGTCGATATGCAAGGTCAGACGTTTGTAGATACGATCAATCATGCGCATGTTCCTCGGTGCTTGCAGGTGCGATCGCGGCTTCCGGCAAGGCAAGCGGTGTTGCCGGTGTGCTTTCTGCGGGTTCCTTGCCGAGTAGATAGTAGTCCATCACCTTGCGTGCAATCGGCCCGGCGACAGATCCGCCGCTACCGCCATTCTCGACGATGATGGCCAATGCGATCTGCGGGTCGTCGGCCGGTGCATAGGCGATGAACAGAGCATGGTCGCGGTGGCGTTCATCCAGCTTGCTGGCATCGTATTTTTCGCCCTGCTTGATACCGACCACCTGCGCGGTGCCGGTCTTGGCAGCGACCGTGTAGGGCGCGCCTGCGCCGACCGCGACGGCAGTACCGCCGGGCAGTGTCACATCCTCCATGCCTTTTCTGACGATTTCGACGTTTTCCGGCTTCAGCTCTATTCGGTCGGTCACCACATGTTCGACCGGGCGGACGGTTCCCGAGCTGGCTTCCTGAATGCCGGTGACCAGATGCGGTTTCATGGCGACACCGTTGTTGGCGAAGATTGCCGTCGCTTGGGCCAGTTGCATGGGGGTTGCCAGCATGTAACCCTGACCGATGCCGAAAATCACCGTTTCGCCCGGATACCAGGGTTGATTCCAGCGTCGTTTCTTCCATTCCGGTGTCGGCAACAAGCCTTCGAGTTCACCACTGATATCGATACCGGATCTCTGGCCGAAACCGAAGTGCCGGACAAAGTCGGTCATGGCGTGGATGCCCATTTCATGGGCGAGTCCGTAGAAAAAGGTGTCACAGGAGATGGTGATGGCTTTGCGCATGTCCACTACGCCGTGGCCTTGCGGTTTCCAGTCGCGGTAGCGGTGGGTATTGCCGGGCAGCGTGAAGAAGCCGGGGTCGTTGATACTGAATGGTGGTGCGCGTCTGCCGGCCTCCAGCCCGGCCAGTGCGACAAAGGGCTTGAATGTCGAGCCCGGCGGATAGATGCCGCGTAAAGGACGGTTGATCAATGGTTTGTCCAGTGACTCGTTGAGCGCCTTCCAGTTCTCGGTGTCTATGCCACCGACGAACAGGTTGGAGTCGAAAGTCGGCATGCTGACATAAGCCAGCACTTCACCGGTTTTGGGCTGAATAGCGACCAGTGCGCCACGCCGCTCACCGAACGCATCCTCGCCGATTTTCTGCAGCTTGCTGTCCACCGAAAGTATGAGGTTGTCGCCGGGTACGGGCGGTGTGCTAGAAAGCACACGCACGGCATGGCCGCCGGAATCGGTCTCCACCTGCTTGAAGCCGGTCTTGCCGTGCAGGACGCTTTCGTAATATTGCTCAAGTCCGGTCTTGCCGATGTGATCAGAACCTTTGTAATTGGAAAGTTCGCCTGATTCCTTCAGGTTGATCAGGTCCTTGTCGTTGATGCGGCCGATGTACCCGACCAGATGTGAGCCGAGCGCACCTTGCGGATAGTGTCTGAAAAGTCGCGATTTGATTTCAACGCCCGGAAAGCGGTAGCGATTGACGGCGAAACGCGCGGCTTCAGCTTCATTCAGATGGGTTCTGAGCGGCACGCTTTCAAATTCCTGACTTTCCGAAAGTATCTTCTTGAAGCGCTTGCGGTCCAGAGGGCCGATTTCTACCAGTTCGCCAAGCTGGTTGATGGTTTCTTCAAGATTCTTGACGCGGGCCGGTGTGATTTCCAGCGTGTAGACAAAAAAGTTATGAGCCAGCACCACGCCATTTTTGTCGAAGATGAGGCCGCGGTTCGGCACGATGGGAACCAGCGAGATGCGGTTATTCTCGGCCAGCGTGTGATAGTGCTCGTGCTTGGACATCTGCAGATAGAACAGGCGGGCAGCCAGTATGCCGAAACAGAACAGCACGAACACTGCGGCAATCGCCAGGCGTATACGGAAATGGTAACTTTCCTGCCGGTAGTTTTTCAGCTCGGAACGCGCTCTCATGCTGCCAGCCTGACCTTTAACTCTTGTGCGGAGGTGCTTCTACACCGATAGGTGAGAAGATGACGACCAGCCAGAGCAGGATGCTGCTGAAACTGTGCAGGTAGTAATCCCAGCCGGGGAAATCATCTCCGCCGAACAGTTTGAGCACCATGACCGTGCTTTGTGTAAGCAGCAGCAGAAAAAAGACATAGGCGGTCTGTTGCCAGATGTTGAACAGGGCCAGTCTGCGCTGATAGCTGACTGCGAGAAAAGCTGTCAGTGCGTAAGCCAGTGCGTGTTGGCCGAAAAGCCCGCCGGTCGCCAGGTCGATCAGGAGTCCGGCAAACCAGGCTGTGCCGATATGGCAAAGATGCGGCGCGCGCAGCAGCCAGTAGATGACGGCCAGCAGCATGAAGTCAGGCTGCAACTCCAGCGCCAGTCCTTCCCAGGGGATCAGCTGGAATAGCAGCGCCAGCAGCATGGAGGCATAGACGTGTTTAAGGCTGACGGTTGACATTCTGGCTGGCAGATCCTGTTGGAGTTGGTGTGACTGGGCTGCTATTTTCGGTCGGTTTTCCGGTTTTTGTTTTGCCATCGGTTTTGTTGATGACCGTGCCCAGTGCCGATTCGATTTCAGGGATGCCGATCAGCAACACCTGGCGGTGGTTCTTGATGCCTGCTATGGGTTTGGAGGTGATCTGGGCGAATGGCGAATCCGGGTTGCGTTCGATATTGGTAACCTCGGCAACCGCAAGGCCAACCGGGTAGACGCCATCAATGCCGGATGTGATGAGGCGATCGCCGATCTGGATATCGACGTTGACCGGCAGATATGGCAGATCCAGTACATTATCGACACCGGCGCCGAAGGCGATGGCTCGCAGGCCGTTGCGTTCGATCTGGATCGGGATCGACAACTCCTTGTCGGTGATCAGGGTCACTTCGCTGGAGAAGGGATAGGCGCGTGTAACCTGGCCGATGACGCCATCGCCATCAACGACGGCTTGGCCTGGCCTGATGTTTTGACGCGTGCCCAGATTGATGACCATTTTCTGTGAAAAGGGGTCGCGTCCCATATGCAGGATCTCACCCAGTCGAGCCGGTTGGGCGATGATCTGCGAGGCGCCCAGCAGGCTGCGCAGATGTTCGTTTTCCACCTCAAGCTCATTCAGGCGCTGCAGCTTGGCACCGTCATGCAGTGCCTGCTCGCTCAGTTCGCGATTGGTTTCCAGCAGCGTGTTGTGCCCGGTCAGGTATTCGGTACTGGCGTGATAGAGATTGAACGGGGCGTTGGCAACAAGCTGTAGCGGATGCAGCAGGGCAATGAACCCCTGGCGGACTTCGGTCAGATAATGCAGGCGTGAATCGGTAGCGATCAGTGCCAGTGACAATGCGGAAAAGAACACCAGCCTGGCAAGAGGACTCGGGCCGCGAACAAAAAATGCCGGTGTTTGCTGAGGTTCCAGAGCGCGAGGCATGGTGCCTGATTGCTTTCAGAAAAAAACAAGCCGCGTGAAGCAATAGCGGCCTGTTGGTTGTGTTAAAAATTTTACGTACTGATTATTCGCTGGCAAATACATTGCCCAGTTTGTCCATTTCTTCCAGTGCACGCCCGCAGCCGCGGGCGACGCAGGTGAGCGGGTCTTCAGCGACGATCACCGGCAGGCCGGTTTCTTCTACCAGCAGACGGTCCAGATCGCGCAACAGTGCGCCGCCGCCGGTCAGTACCATGCCTTTTTCGGCGATATCGGCACCGAGTTCCGGCGGGGTTTGTTCCAGCGCGGATTTCACTGCGCCGACGATCGCGTTCAGTGGTTCGGTCAGTGCCTCGAGAATTTCGTTGCTGGAAATCGTGAACTTGCGTGGCAAGCCTTCTGCCAGGTTGCGGCCGGTGACTTCCATTTCCAGCACTTCGGAGCCGGGGAAGGCCGAGCCGATTTTCTTCTTGATCAGTTCGGCGGTTGGTTCGGAAATCTGCATGCCGTAGTTGCGACGGATATAGTCGATGATGGCCTGGTCGAACTTGTCGCCACCGACACGTTCAGATTTGGCATAGACGATGCCGCCGAGCGAGATGACGCCGACTTCGGTAGTGCCGCCGCCGATATCCACGACCATGGAACCGGTTGCGTCAGCGACCGGCATGTCGGCACCGATGGCAGCAGCCATAGGTTCCTCGATCAGGTAAACCTGTCTGGCCCCGGCGCCGATGGCGGATTCGCGAATCGCACGACGTTCAACCTGAGTCGAGCCGACCGGCACGCAGATGATGATGCGCGGGTTGGGCGAGAACAGGCGCGATTCATGAATGCGGCGGATGAAGTATTTCAGCATCTGCTCGGTGACGGTGAA
>DLMX01000038.1:10203-22513 GCA_002479405.1 Methylophilaceae bacterium UBA7525 | reverse complement strand
GAAGCGGCGGATCAGGCACACAGGAAATTCGCCGATGAACAGTCGGATTTCATGAGTTTCCTCAAGCTATGGGCGTTTTATGAAGATGCGCTGAAAAACAAGAAATCGAACAAGGATCTGCTCAACCAGTGCCATCAGAACTTCCTTTCCTTCCTGCGCTTGAAGGAATGGCGTGAGCTCTATCACCAGCTCTGCGAGATCGTCGATGAGATGGAATTCCGGCTGAACGAGAAGGAAGCCGATTATGCGCAGATCCATCGCGCCTTGCTGGCAGGCCTGCTGGGCAATATCGGTTTCAAGGATGGCGAAGCGGAAACCTATCTGGGTGCGCGCGGTATCCGTTATGTCATCGCACCGGGCTCGGTGTTGAAGAAATCCAGACCCAAGTGGGTGGTGGCGGCCGAACTGATGGATACGAGCAAACTCTATGCGCGTTGCGTGGCGAAGATCGAGCCGGACTGGATCGAGCCGCTCGCCCACGGCCTGACCGAAAGCCACTATTCCGATCCGCGCTGGGACAGGAAAGCGGCACAGGTCATCGCCTGGGAGCGCGTCAGTCTCTATGGCCTGACCATCGTGCCGAAACGCCGCGTGCATTACGGCCCCATCAATCCGGTTGAGGCGCGGGAGATTTTCATCCGCGAAGCACTGGCCAATATGGAGTTCGATACCAAAGCTCCGTTTTTTGCCGCAAACAAGCAGCTTATCTCTGAAATTGAAGCATTGGAGCATAAGGCCAGAAGGCAGGATGTGCTGGTCGATGAGCATGTGCTGTTCAGTTTTTACGACAAGCGCATCGGTCAGGATATATTCAATGGCACCAGTTTCGAGACCTGGCGCAAGAGTGCGGAAGAAAGCCAGCCGAGGCTGCTGTACCTGACACGCGATGACCTCATGCGCCACGGTGCGGATGCGGTCACCGAGCAGCAGTTTCCGGAGAAACTGCTGCTGGACGGCACCGAAGTCGAGCTGAAATACCGCTTCGAACCGGGCCATCCGCTCGACGGTGTGACGGCCACCATACCGCTGGCACTGCTCAACCAGCTGGATGCCACGCAGGCGGAGTGGCTGGTGCCGGGCATGATACGTGACAAGCTGACCTGGCTGATCAAGGCACTGCCCAAGACCTATCGCCGTGTCTGCGTGCCGGTGCCGGATTTCGTCACGGCGTTTCTTGAAGCGCACCCGCAGCCTGGGGGCGCCCTATTGCCGCAACTGGCAGCTTTCATCCAGCTGCGCACCGGCTTGCGCATCGGCGTCGACGATTGGCAGGGTGAACTGCCCGAACATTTGTGCATGAATTTCCGCATCGTCGACGACAAGGGCCGCGAACTCGGTATGGGTCGCAACTGGAATGCGCTGAAACAGCAGCTTGGCCAGGCGGCGCAGCTGACCTTCCGCAGCGCCTCGCCCGATATAGAGAAGGCCGGGCTCAAGCAGTGGGATTTCGGCGACTTGCCCGAAACACTGAGCTTCGTCCGCGACAGCCGCCAACTGACCGGCTATCCGGCACTGGAAGACCAGCAGGATAGTGCTTCCATCAAGCTGTTCGATACAGCTGCAGCCGCCGACCAAGCCCATCGCGCCGGCGTGCGTCGCCTGATGCGGTTTGAATTGAAAGAGCAGATGAAGCAGCTGGAAAAAGGCCTGCCCGGCTTCAACCAGTATGCCTTGTTGTTGCGTAACCTGATCGCGCCGGACGATCTGCGCGAGGGTATGCTGACCGCCATCGCCGATCGCGCCTTTATCGGTGAAGACGATTTGCCGCGCACCAATGTCGAGTTCATGACGCTCAAGCAGCGGGCGAGAACCCGTCTGCCTGCCGTGGTCGAGGCCAGCGCGCGGCTGGTGCAGGCAATTGCGACCGAGTATCAGGCGCTGACGCAGAAACTGCAGGGCCTGCCACCGGCCATGTCGAGAATCCGTAAAGAGGTCGAAGGACAGTTGGCAGACTTGCTGCCGCGGCATTTCATGACGCAGACGCCGTGGGACAGATTGCAGCATTTGCCGCGTTATCTGAAAGCGTTGAAACTGCGTCTGGAAAAATATCCGAATAGTGTTGAACGTGATACGCGCCATGCGCAGGAATTGGCACGGCTATGGCAACGCTGGAGCGAACGCGTGGAGGCAAAACGCAAGGGCGGGGAGGAGATCCCTGCAGCGCTGACGGATTTCCGCTGGCTGATGGAAGAACTGCGCGTATCCCTGTTCGCGCAGGAACTGAAGACGCCATTTCCGGTATCTGCCAAGCGGCTGGACAAGATCTGGGTTGAGTTGAGTTGAGCCGGGCAGAGCTGGCAAGCGTGTGAGACCGCTTGTTTCAGGATGGCTGTACATCATGCCCTGTTTACAAATTTGTCAGGCGTGATTCGTAAAGTACTGAATTTTGAAAGTATCCAGTCTTTACAGGATGGCTCAATAGGTCAATATATTTGCTAAAGGTGTATGATAAACGCGCCGATATAGGCAAAACTCAGGGGAAATTCAATGAAAAAGACCATGCTGACCTTGTCAATGCTGGCGTTATGTGCATCTGCTCAAGCTGCGATCAAGCCTTGTGAAGAACTCAAAGAAGAAATTGCCGCCAAGATCGATGCCAAGGGCGTACCGAGCTATAGCCTGAAAGTCGTGCCGATTGATGCCGACGAACCCGGCAGAGAGGTGGGCACCTGCGACGGCGGCACCAAAAAAATCATGTATGTCCGTGGTTAAACTGCCTGGATAGTCTGCCTGAAGCTGATCTGGTCTGTCTGACTGGACAGCTTCTTCAGTATCAAGCGGCGCCACTCGCTTATCGTCAAAGTGCATTGGTCGACAGCTAGGTCAGCGTCGTCTCTTTGCCTCGCTTTTCTGTTCGCGCTCGACCAGTTTGCTTAAGGCCCCCAGCTCTTTTGCCAGTAGCAGCAGCATGTCGTCCAGTGTGGCAATGCCGCGCAGGGCGCCATCATCATCTACTACCGGCAATCTTCTCACTCCCTTGTCCGCCATCAGTTTGATAGCTTCAAACAAACCGGCGTTCTTGTTGATTACGGCGAGGCCGCCTACCATGATGTCGCCGGCTGTGATGACGTCAGGATCCAGTTCCGTTGCTACAACTTCTACCACGACGTCCCGGTCGGTCACGATGCCGACAGGCGCTGTTTTGCCATTGCGTGCATCTGTAACGACAACAGCGCCGACATGATGTTGCCGCATCTGTTTGCAGGCTTCTGTAATCGTACAGTTACGCTCAACGGTAATGACATCCGGATTACATAACTCACTGATGGCCATGATTATTTCCTTTCATGTTTAATTGAGTTTTCATGATGTTTCAACCTTGGTTGCAGGCTTGGTCGCCGCTGCTGACTGATTGTTCAGGATGCCTGTGATGAAATCATGTTGAGTATCACCGGTGACTTTCTCGGCACATGGCTGGGATCACCTTTGGGCCAGCCGAGAACAATGGGCACTACGGCTTCGAACTGATCCGGTATGCCAAATTCCGGTTTCAATTCCGGTGTTTTCATGGCGGGCAGTGCAGCACCTATGATGCAGGTTCCCAGACTCATTCCACATGCAGCCAGTATCAGATTTTCTGCTGCCAGCCAGCAGTTTGCTTCGGCAAACGGACCGGTTGATCTGGTACATATAACAATCAGTGTGTCGGCGTCATGAAACAGATTGAAGCCCGGATGCCCCCAGGACTGGATCCTCACATCGTATATTTCCGGCCGGGCATTCAGCAGTGGCATGGTGTGATCGGACAAGGTCTGTAACAGTTGCCGGTCCTGAATCACGACGAATGCGCAGGGCTCTTCATGCATTACAGCGGGTGCTCTTACGGCACCGGTCAGCAAGGTCATAATGGTTTTGTGCGTGACTTCTTGCCGGGTAAAACTGCGTATTGATCTTCTGGCCAGAATTGTCTGGAACACATCCTTTTCCGTTTGTGAAATCTTCATGAAAAGACCCTTGCACGCACTTGCGGTTATTGACCGGAAGCTTTATCAGCAATTCAAGGTATCAATAATGTTGTGGAAGGATAATCCGTGCGAGCACCTAGGGAGTTGATTTCGAAGAATTCGCCATGGAGAGATGCGCCCGTCAGGATCAGTCCGAAAGCCCTCCATCATGGGCCAGTTTCGCCAGTTCGAGCAGGTTGAGTGACCCCGTCTTTTTCATGATGTTGGACTTGTGAATCTCTATGGTGCGATGGCTGATGCCCAGCTTGCGGGCGATTTCCTTGTTGCTGTGGCCGAGAATGGCCAGAGCGGTTACCTGCAGCTCCCGCTCCGTTAGTGACTCCAGCAGTGATTTTGCATGCAGGTGATCGGCTGTTCTTATCTTGATTTGCTCAATTTTCTTGCCTGCTGTCTGCAGAGCGGCAAGCAGATCCTTGCGGGTGACAGGTTTGGTCAGGAAGTCGACAGCGCCGGCTTTCATGGCTTTTACGCTTTTCGGGATATCGCCATGCGCTGTCAGAAAGATGATTGGGAACTGGATCTGGAGCCGGATCATTTCCTCCTGCAGTTGTATGCCGTCCATTCCCGGCATGCGGATATCGACGATGGCGCAGCCGTGGATATCCGGATTGCAGGCAGCAATAAAGGCGTCGCCCGATTCGAAGCTGCATGTTCGGTAACCGTCCTGTTGCAGCATCAGGCTCAGTGAATCCCTGACGGCGGGATCGTCGTCTATGATGAAAACAGTGATGTCGTTATGGTTCATTTGGCGCGCGGCAGTGTGAAGTGAAAGGTGGTGAAGTGCTGTTCTGCATTGTCCATCCAGAGGTTCCCGCCCATGCTCTCGATCATGGCGCGGCTGACTTTGAGTCCCATGCCGATGCCATTGGGCTTGGTGGTGAAAAACGGTTCGAACAGGCGCTGGGCGATGGCGGAACTGATGCCGGGGCCGCTATCGCGAACTGAAACCTGTATGTTTTTGCCATCAGCCGTCAATTCTGCCCGAACGGTGATGACGGCGGGAGATATCTCTGCATCGTGCATGGCCTCTGCGGCGTTGTACAGAAGGTTGAGCAGCACCTTCCTGATTTGTGTGAAATTGCCGCTGAAAGACGGGAGTTTGTCGGGTAATTCGAGGACCAGGTCGAAATCGTACAAGTCATCGTTCTTGATGCTGCTGACAAGACCATGGAGCAAAGTACTCAGGTCGATGGCTTCGACTTCCGTATTGCTATGCTGCAGGAATGCCAGCAATTCGTGCAGGCTGTTTCCGGCGCGCTGCGCTTGTGTGAAACAGCCTTGTAGCGCGTGCGTCAGTTGAGCTGCATCGGGCTGGCCGGATGATATCGAGTGCAGGGCCACCTCGCTGTAAGCCGAGATGGCTGCTAGCGGTTGGTTGATCTCATGCGCGATGGCCGCGGCAGTCTGTGCGGCCAGTTGACGTTTGGCAAGATTGGCCATTTCCGCCTCCTGCCTGCGTAAATCGCGTTCCAGCCTTTTCTGGCTGCTGATATCTCGCACGATACCGACCATCCTGATGGCATTGCCGTTGGAAAAGAAGACTTTGCCGGTGGTAGCGACCCAATGTTCGGAGTTGTTTCTTTTATTGATGACTCGATATTCCACCTGGTATTCGCCATCGCCATCTGGATTCATGGCCTGTTGCAGTGCTGCATTTCTGATCGGCAGATCTTGCGGATGCAGCCCGTCCGTCAGTTTTCCGTACGAGATCGGTTCATCTTCAGCGAAGCCCCATAGTTCCCGAATACGTTCGTCGCAAAGCGCTGTCTGATTGATCAGGTCGAAATCAAAGACGCCAAGGCCTGCTGCGCTTTTGGCGAGACGCAAACGTTCCTCGCTTTCCCACAAGGCAATTTTGTCCTGCTGGTTGCGATCCGGGAAATGGAATGTGGCCAGTACCAGGTGTTTTCCATGGTCGTTGATCGGACTCAGTCCGATATAGACCGGCAGTTCACGGCCGTCGCTGGTCAGCACGACCAGGTTATTGCCGTTTCCCATCGCGCGTTGCGTGGGGTTGGCGGCATAGTGTTTCCGATGCTGCTGATGACGTTCACGGTGGCGTTCGGGGATGAGGGATTCGACAGTATTGCCGATAACATCGACATCATCGCTGTATCCCAGCATTTTCCGGAGGGCGCGGTTGGTCAGGAGGATGTTGCCTTCGGCATCCGCCAACAGCATGGCATCTGCCGCTGCATCGAACAATGTCTTTGAATCCAGACCCTCAAGTGGATTGGTCAATATTACGTCCCCTGATTTACCGTCCGCAAAGAATAGTCTTCGTCCAGTCTGCGCAAGCAAATCAATACATATGGAATAAGGGTTTGCCCTTACGTGCTTGCACGAATTTTTATAATGCGCCTGTTTCTGTAATTTACCAACCTTGCATCGGTTTTTGTGACAAAAATTTGATTAGTCCGGTTTGGAATATCTCACTGGTATTTCCAGACTCATTTCAAGAAGGAGGCTCCAATGTCTGTAGCTGCCCGTTCCCATGCCAAAGGTAAAAAAGCTGTGAGCAGTTCCAGACGACGTTCCGGTTCTGTTGTGTCTGCAATGCAAGCTGATAATGCGCGGACTGCTGCGATTGCAGTCAGGGCATATTACATGGCTGAGCAGCGTGGATTCGAGCCCGGTCATGAACTGGAAGACTGGCTTAATGCAGAACAGCAAGAAAGCAGCAGGCATTGATCATGAAGGCATACAGCACAATCCATTCCAGCCCCTCAGTCAACCCGGATTTTGGCCGCATATTGGAGCCATCTGCCAGAAAGCTGGAGGCTCAACGGGCAATACTCTGGCTCGATGCCAACGGCTATATCGGCGATTGCAATTTGACGGCAGTGAAAATACTTGGGTGTCCTTCCACATCAGGGAAATTATTGCATGTGACGGCCTTGCTACCGCAATTGAAAGAAATGAAGTTGACCGAGGGCAGTCATCTCAATTCCCATCTTCGCTATGTCGCGCACCTTGGGCATCGCTTTGAGGTGTTCAGTGTAAGAGGCACGCGCTTTGAGGGGGAGCTGTTCTTCAGCGAGATCGAGCAGCCGGCGCCGCATGCTTTCCGGCTGATCATCACACTTCATAACCCGGTGCAGAGGGTGTTCAGTGTGAAGTGAACTGATTCGGGTAGCGTATTTTCGGTAGGTAATCCAGATTGTCATAGACAGGAGTAAATCATGGCCAAGGAAAAACCGGTGAATGTGCCGGTAAGCACCAGTGAAAACAAGAGTCCGGCTTCTGTATTTCATCCGCTCAGTGAGATGGAGCGCGCATTCGAGCGGTTTTTCAATCGTAATTGGCCTTCTTTCTGGGGTCGCAGTGATTTCCCTGCGTTCGATACCCTGGTCGATTTCGAGCGGCAGCGCATGCCGAATCTGGATGTGGTTGATCAGGACAGCGAGATTGTGGTCAGGGCAGAAATTCCCGGTATTGACAAGAAGGATGTCAGTATTTCCCTGACCGATAACCTGTTGACCATCAAGGGCGAGACGCAAAAAGAGAAGAAGGATGATAAGGGGAATTATCATCGACGCGAGATATCGCGTTCCTCATTTGCCCGTACAGTGACATTGCCCGGCAGTGTCGATGCATCGAAATCGGTCGCTTCTTTGAAGGACGGTGTTCTCGAGATCAGGCTGCCCAAGGCTGAGAGCTCCAGGCGCCGCTCAATTGCTGTTCAGTAGCGACGGTGGACGATACCTTTAACTAAATCTGCATCAGCGCCTTGCGGATCAGGGTTTCGTCAAGATCCTTGCCGATCAGGACGATGCGGGAGATCGGTTCATCCTCATCCCATCCAGTGAGTAGAGTGGGCGGATAGAGCGTCTGTTGTACCGCGTGGATTGCCAGTGGTGCCGGCAGGTTTTCTGCGTGGATGATACCTTTCATCCGCAGCAGGCTTTCAGCGAAAGTCGTGCAAAGCCAGGACAATACCGGTTCAAGCTGTTCCCATGTCAAGGGTTTGGGAAGCGTCACGGTAAAGCTGGATATTTCATTGTCATGAGTGTGCTTGAGCAGGCCCTTGCCCACCCCGACTGCAGGCCTCCTCACCTCGCGCAGCCAGCGTTGTGGCTGCGCTTTTTTTGTCTGCGGATCGAACAAGCCGACATTGATGATAGCCTGCGGATCAATGGCACCATGGCTGATGCGATATACGCTGGCCCCCGGGTTAAGCGCTTCCAGTTTTTCCGTCAGCGCATCCAGTTCTTCTTGCGAGGCCAGGTCAGTTTTGGTCAGCAGCAACACATCGGCAACGGCGGCTTGTTTGCGTGCCTCGATATGTTCTTCGATTTGCTGCAGACCATAAACGCTATCAATGGTCACGACAACGGCGTCCAGCCTGTAGGTCGAGTTGATGACGGGTTCATTCATCAGGCTGCCCATGATGGGCCCCGGGTCGGCCATGCCGGTGGTTTCGATGACCAGCCGCTCGAATTGCGGGATGGCGTTCAACGCACGTTTGAAGAAGAGGTCGCGTAGCGTGTCTGCCATCTCGTTGGTCAGTGTGCAGCATAGGCATCCTGATTCCAGCAGCACGGTGTTGTCGGCAATGTGCTGGCTTTCGACCGTGCGTGCCAGGATATGGTCGAGGCCGGCTTCGCCCAGTTCGTTGATGACGACAGCCGTGTCTTTCATATCCGGATGACTGAGCAGTTTGCTGAGCAGCGTGGTTTTGCCGCTACCAAGGAAACCGGTGAGCAGGGTGACGGGAATGCGTTTGTCCATGTGTGTTCGGGTCTAAAGTGGGCCAGGTTGAGCGTTACATTGGCCGCAACGGCCCTTGATATTGAGTTCGATGGATTCCGCCTGGAAATCTTTCGGCAGTTTGGGAGTGCGTGGAGAAATTTCGTCCAGACAGTAGATTTTTCCGCAATGTATACACTCGAAATGTGCATGCCGGTGGCTGGTATTTGTTGCGTTAAGCTGAAAACGCCATGCGCGGTTGTCGCCGGCGACCTTGTGCACGATGTCATTGGCCAGCAGCCAATCCAGTACGCGGTAGAGCGTGACACGGTCAAAATCGTGGGAGGCGGACAGCAGACCCAGCAGTTCCTGGTGCGTCAGCGGATTGTCTGATTGCAAAAGAGCATCCAGCACGGCGAGACGGTTTGCCGTAGGTCTCAGGCCGGCCTCCTGTATAATTTGATTTGCAGTCATCATGGTTTGGAAAATAAAGGTTAGGTGCAGGTTACGTCAACTGCTAAAACAATTTAATGAATGTATTTTACGAAGAAGACGGGCATTTCAAGGTGGCTTCCGTGATGTCCGAGAACCCGGGTTCGCTGCAAGTCGAATCCCAGAGCGGCAAGCGCTCGAAAATCAAGACTGCCAATGTGCTGCTGCGTTTCGAATCTCCCATGGCCGGTTTCATGGAGGCCGCGCAGGCGGAATCCGACACGCTGGATATCAATTTCCTCTGGGAATGTTGTGCCGAGCCGGAGTTCGGTTTTGAAGACTTGGCGGCTGATTATTACGGCCGCAAGCCGACACCGGCGGAGGCTGCGGCAGTCGCCCTCAGCCTTCATGGTGCGCCGGTATATTTCTATCGCAAGGGCAAGGGCCGTTACAAGGCGGCCCCGGCGGAAACACTCAAGGCGGCACTGGCCGCGTTGGAGCGCAAACGCCTGTTGGCTGAACGCATGACGGTCTGGGTCGGGCAATTGAAGAATCATGAGTTGCCCGAGGAGTTCGGCGACAAGATCGAGGCATTGCTCTATGCCCCGGACAAGAATTCACCCGAGTGGAAAACGCTGGAACAGGCTGCGAACGAACTCAACCTGAATCACATCAGATTACTGGCCGATTGCGGGGCGATCCCGTCCATCCATGATTACCATCTGGGTGCATTTCTGCGTGAATATTTCCCCAAAGGCTCGGATTTCCCTGAATTCGAGGTGCCGGTGGCTCCAACTGATCTGCCCAAAGCCGATGTGGCGGCCTTCAGTATTGATGACAGCACGACCACCGAGATTGACGATGCATTTTCGCTGCAGACGCTCGATAACGGCAACACCCTGGTCGGCATTCATATTGCGGCGCCTGCAACCGGTATCACGCCGGACAGCGTGCTGGATCAGGTAGCACTGCATCGTCTGTCTACCGTCTACATGCCGGGCCACAAGATCACCATGCTTCCCGAGCAGGCCATCGTGCCTTTCAGCTTGAATGCCGGTGAATGGCGACCAGCCTTGTCGCTTTATCTGGAAGTTGCGCCTGACCTGGCCATCTTGCAGCGCACAACCCGGCTGGAGCTGGTTCATATCGCGGAGAACCTGCGTCACGACACCCTAGACCCCTATTTCAACGAGAACACGCTGGAAAGCGACAGTGGCCATCCATACTGGTCCAGTCTGATGACGCTATTCCGCCTGGCAGAATCGCTGGAGAAGGCGCGCGGCAAATATGACCCCAATCGCGCACCGCAGATCGACTACAACTTCTATGTGGAAGATGGCATCGTCCGCATCGTCAATCGTCAGCGCGGTTCGCCGCTGGACAAACTGGTAGCGGAGTTGATGATTGAAGCAAATTCGCATTGGGGAGGCATGCTGGCGGAGCATCAGGTGTCAGGTATCTACCGGGCGCAGAACAGCGGCAAGGTCTATATGACGGTCAAACCGGAGCCGCATCAGGGCCTGGGCGTCAAACAGTACACCTGGTGTACCTCACCGTTGCGCCGCGCGGTCGATCTGATCAACCAGCGCCAGCTGATCGCTGTCCTGCAGGAACCCGGAAAAGCGCAGGCAGCCGGTCTGTTGACGGACGTCATGCGTCAGTTCGACCTTACCTACAATGCCTACAATGAATTCCAGACACGTATGGAACGGTACTGGTGTCTGCAATACCTGATTCAGGAAAATCTGGAGGAGGTCAGCGCGACCGTCTGGCGCGAGAATCTGGTGCGGCTGGATATCGTGCCTTACATCACCAAGGTTTACAGTTTGCCGGAATTGCCGGTCGGTAGTCGCATTCGCTTGCAGATCAAGCGTGTGGATACCTTGTTGATGGAGCTCGATACCCGTTTCCTGCAACTGGAAGCAGAGGCCACCCCGCAGATTGCGGAAGTGCTTGAGGAGCATTCCGTAGAAATGTTTCATGTCGACGCCGGCCAGATACGCGTCGTTAAGAAGCGTCAAGACCGAGGCCGCGTCGCGGTTGAAGACCGCCTCAGACATGCCCGGAAGATATTTGCGGTCGGCAAGCCCCAAAATGGCTTCGACATCCGTGTCTGAAATGTCCAGTCCCGCGTAGGAAATGACTTGATCGAAAATGCTTTGCGCATCTCGCATGGAGCCGTCGCCCGCCTCTGCGATCCATCCCAGGGCCGCCGGACTGATGGCGATGCCTTCTTGCCTTGCCACTTTCGCGAGGTTGTCGGCAATCTGCTGCACGGAGATGCGGCGGAAGTCGTAGCACTGGCAGCGCGATAGGATCGTCGCGGGGACTTTGTTGTTTTCGGTTGTGGCAAAAATAAAGACCACATGATCCGGCGGTTCTTCCAGCGTTTTTAAAAGCGCATTGAACGCCTCGCGGGTCAGCATGTGGACTTCATCGATAATAAAGATTTTATAACGCGAGACGGCCGGCGCGAACTTGACGTTTTCCCGCAGTTCGCGGATTTCATCGATTCCGCGGTTGGATGCGCCGTCGATTTCACGGACATCCATCGAGGTCCCGTCGGTGATCTCCCGACAGTTGGAGCAGACATTGCAGGGCGTGCCGGTCGGGCCTNNAGATTGCGGAAGTGCTTGAGGAGGAAGTCTAGTCATGTTCCGCATAGGTCATAGAATTGCGCGCAGCATACACCGGAAATTTGCGGATGAAGGCAGCGTCGATGTCAGTGAGAGCGATGGCGTGCGCTATCTGCATCTGGGCAACGATACGATACAGAGCGCCATGCGCCTCAGCGATCCGACATCATTGGAATTACGTTATACGCGCGGTGTCATGATGTTCCTGTTGTTTGCGCCGAAAGCCGCAACCATGCTCGGCGTCGGCCTGGGTGGTGCTTCCGTTGCCAGATTCATTCATTATCATCTGCCGCACATTCATCAGCGCGTGGTGGAGATCAACCCGCAGGTGATCCGCGTCGCCCGCAGCCACTTCGCCTTGCCGGACGATGACGAACAGCTGCAGGTCATCGAAGGCGATGGCGCCGATTACATCAGGAATCATCCGGAGACGACGGATGTGCTTTTTCTTGATGCCTACAGCAGCGATGGCTTGCCGGATGAACTCAGCACGCAGATGTTTTTTGATAGCTGTGTCCAGGCGTTGAAGGATGAAGGTGTCCTGATCGCCAATCTGTGGGGTAGCGACAAACGTTTCGATCTCTATCT
>DLMX01000038.1:9750-10061 GCA_002479405.1 Methylophilaceae bacterium UBA7525 | reverse complement strand
GACAAACGTTTCGATCTCTATCTGTCGCGCATCGAGCAGAGTTTCGACGGCCGGGTGCTGGTGCTCGCCACAGGCCGCCCCGGTAATATCCTGGTGTTCGGGTTCAAGCGCGAGCCGGATGATCTGCGTTGGGCCAGCCTGCGCGAAAGGGCAAAGGCGCTGGAGGCAGAACACCAGATAGAATTTCTGGATTTCGTCGAATCCCTGCGCGACCGTAACCCCTGCAGCAATCACCGCCTGTTTTTGGGCGTTAATGAAAGAGAAACCATTTGAACCAATTTTTTGCAACCTGCCCGCGCGGTCTGGAGGCT
>DLMX01000038.1:453-9621 GCA_002479405.1 Methylophilaceae bacterium UBA7525 | reverse complement strand
CTTTGCTCGTCAGCGAGTTGGCCGAATTCGGCGCTAAAAACATCCGGCCGACCGATGGCGGCGTCGCTTTCAGCGGCGATATGCTGGTTTGCTATCAGGCCAACCTGGAAAGCCGCATCGCCACACGTATTCTCTGGCAGGTGGGGCGTGGCCGCTATACCAGTGAAGAGGATCTGTATCAGGCGGTTCTGAAGCTCAACTGGCCGCAGTATTTCGATGTGAAACGCGATTTCATGGTGAAAGTGACGGGCGTCAAATGTCCGTTGAAGAGCCTGGAATTTGCCACACTGAGAATCAAGGATGCGATCTGTGATCGCTTCCGTCAGGCAGTTGGCAGCCGCCCCTATATCGATACTCGTGAACCGGATGTGCGCGTGCATGCCTATCTCGCAGCCGAGGAATATCAATTGTATCTGGATACTTCCGGTAATCCGCTCTATCAGCGCGGTTTGCGCCGGGCCAGTGTCGAGGCGCCACTGCGCGAGAATCTGGCGGCCGGCATTATCCGCCTGGCCGGCTGGCAGCCCGGAACGCCTCTGCTGGACCCGATGTGCGGCAGCGGCACTTTTCTGCTCGAAGCGGCCATGATGGCGCTCGATATGGCGCCAGGCAGCGGCCGTCATTTCGGTTTCGAAAAACTGAACAATTTTGATGCGGCGGCATGGGAGAAATTGAGACTGAAGGTGCTGGGCAGGGCCAAACCGGTCAGCTTCCAGAAGATCTATGGCAGTGATGCTGATTTGCGCGCCGTGCGAGTCAGCCGTGAGAACCTCAAGCAGGCCGGTCTGCTGGATGCCGTACAACTCAGCCATGTCGATATGACCGAAGTCCCGGCACCGGCGGAAAGCGGTGTTCTTATCGCCAATCCGCCTTATGGCATCCGCATCGGCGAGGACGAGGCGCTGGCGGCGCTCTATCCGAAAATGGCGGAAGCCCTGAAGAAGCGCTTCGCCGGCTGGAATACCTATTTTCTGACCAACGATATGCGCCTGCCCAAATTGATGAGACTATCGCCCTCCAGGCGTACGCCACTTTTCAATGGCCCGTTGGAATGCCGCTTGTTTGAAATCAGAATGGTGGCAGGGTCGAACCGGAGAGAGAAACCATGAGTGATTCGCTGGCTCAGCTGCGTTCAAGAATCAATCAATTCGTCAAGGAGCGAGATTGGGATCAGTTTCATTCGCCCAAGAACCTCGCCATGGCCATGATCGTCGAGGCGGCAGAACTGGTCGAGCATTTTCAGTGGGACACGCTGGAAGAGAGCCGCCAACTGGACGAGACCAAACGCGAGCAGGTCGCCCACGAACTGGCCGATACCTTTGTTTATTTGCTTCGCATCGCCGAAGTCACCGGTATCGATCTGATCGAGGCCGCCAACCGCAAGATCGATCTTAATGCACGCAAATATCCGGTCGAGAAAGCGAAAGGCAGCAATGCGAAATATACGGCCTACGAAGACTGACCCGAGGTTGATCGGGCATTTTGCCAGTCTTTGATGCCTGTTTTTCGCTCCCAAGTCAGCGCGGAGCGCAGGCTAGTGTTGCGCCCCGCATGAGCTGAATCGAAGCGCTACGCTAGCGCCCTGCGAAATAGGCCGCAGGCTTGTAGTAATTCTCGTAGACGTAGAGCGTCGTCGACAGGCCCAGTCGGTCAAACAGATAGTGATCCATCCATTTGCCGTATTGCTGATTTGGCACTTGCCGGTTGGCGAGCTTGAAGTTCTGGATGCCGAGCGCCTTGAGGCCGTCGACTTCCTCTTGTGACAGCGTGAAGTTCTTGATGCGCTTGACGTTCTTGGCCTCGCCGATCCGGATGAAGCGCTCGGCGTGCGCTTGTTGGCAATAACCGTTGGACAGTTGTTCCCAAAGATCCCAGTCGTCTTCCAGGCAGGCTTTGCTGATGAGTTCGTAGTGCTCCTGGCGGATATTGCATTCGCGGAAGCAGGTTTCATTGACCAGGACTTCGATCCTTTCCGGACCGAGCTTCTCCAGCATCTCTTTCAGCACGGGTGTCCGGTAGTTGAGGTGGGGCGGTAGCACGAACACGTCGTACAGTTCATCGAGGTCGTAGTAGTACTGGGGGTCCTTGTTGAAGTGCGTCAGCGAGTGCACGATGCGATAGTCTGGGAAATTTTCGCGAATGTACTGTGCGAGGATGTGGCTGGCGACAATCACCCCGTTGCCCGGACGGTGGCAATGCTCCAGCATCCAGTTACAGCGTTTGTCTCCGAGGTGCTGTTCTTCAATGAACAGATTGCTGAAGACCAGATTGAACCGGATGCCGCGACGGTTGTACTCCTCGACCAGACGCGCGAAGGTTTCCTTCGTCTGGCCGCCGGCAAAAGCATGGGGCCGGCCACCGGCCCATTTCATGCCGAAATGCATGTCGAAGACGGTGAAGGTGATGCCTTCGACGCCAAGATCATCCAGCGCAGCCTTGGCAGCAGTCACATGCTGAAAGCCGCCATATGCCCCGCCGATATTCCAATGTTCCGGACCTTTCATTAATTCGTTCGTCAACTGCTCGAGTGAGCGCTCTTCCCTGGACTGCTGCATGATCTTTGCCCTTTCTGCGACCGTGAGTGAATTGCCATTCAATTGAATGCAATATCAATATAATTTTTGTGGGTATTGCGCCTTAGCAAAAATCGGCATCTCTTTGGCGTGAGTCGTTTTTGCGAGTGAAATCGTGCTGATTTTTACTATCGGGTAAGTCGGCGAAATAAAGGAAAAAGAATAAAAGGGTGTGGGGTTGGGACGAGGAACATGCGCCTGACACTGAAAAAAGGGGGCACTGGATCAGTGCCCCCTTATTAACGCTAGTTTCTATGGTTTATTCCAATGCGGCCAAGGCAGCTTCATAGTTCGGCTCATCGGCAATCTCTCCGACCAGTTCACTGTGCAGCACCTTGTTGTTTTCATCAAGCACGACCACTGCGCGCGCGGTGAGGCCGGCCAGGCTGCTGTCGACGATCTGTACGCCGTAATCCCTGGCGAATTTTGCAGTATCGCGGAAGGTGGAAAGGGTGCTTACGTTCTCGATGCCCTCTGCTCCGCAGAATCGGCTTTGAGCAAACGGCAGGTCGGCCGAGATGCAGAGTACGGCGGTGTTTTTCAGTGCACTGGCTTTCTGATTGAAAGTGCGCACGGAAGTGGCACAGGTCGGTGTGTCTATACTTGGGAAAATGTTGAGGATTTTACGCTTTCCTGCAAAGTCGCCCAGTGATAACAGATTGCGCTTGGCATCGGCCAGCTGGAAATCGGGTGCGCTTTGGCCGGGTTGCGGCAGATTGCCGCCGATGGTGACTGGGTTGCCCTTGAGTGTGACGGTTGCCATGTCGATCTCCTTTTTTAAAGCATGGTTATTGAAAGTACAAATGGAAAACGCCCTCGATAAGAGAGCGTTTTCTTTGGTGCCGTGTGTCAGACTGACTAGTCTATCATCCCAGCAGATTCTCGGTCAGGTAACCGATGGTCATGGTCTGGTTATGCAATACGCTGTCCGTGGTGTTGGGGCGCGGGGCCAACTCGCCGTAGGAGTAGAAGCCGGTGAGTGCGGTTTGCGGCCCGAGGATCTGTTGCACTGTCTTGATTTCGTCTGCGACCAACTCTGCCATCACACCTTTGCGGCCGACACAACTGACGCAGAGTGCCAAGCCAGGCTGATTGGTCACGCCGGGCTTCAGGCCGCCTGTCACCAGATGCGCAGCACCACCCGCACCTTCGACCAGGCGGTCATGGTTGGTCTGGCACAGGCGCACGGTTTCGCCTTCTTCCACATTGCCGGCAAAAGTCAGGCTGTTGTTGGCAGGGTCGATGGCGAGTAGCGTTCTGATCTTTTCGACATCGCGCTTGCCTTCTTCAATGATGGCCAGCGGGAATTTCAGGCCGGTACCGGGCAAGCCCTTGGCATAAGCGTCGCCGATATACATGCGATAGAGCGGCAGTGCCGGTTTTCCATCCATTTCATAGACGACGTTTTTTACCGAGCGGGTGATCTTGCGTGGCGGGCCGTAAGGTTTCCAGCCGCCGAGTGCGCCGCTGGAGGTCACCAGATTGTTGCCGTAGAGACCAACGGCGATGACCAGGCCATCGGAAATAGTGTCGTTGAACAGTTGCAGGGTCTTGACGAAAGCACCGGCATCACCGGCCAGTCCACCGACGATGGGGGTTTCGCCCAGCACGCTCTGGAAGCCGAGTAACAATTCAGAACCGTTGACATTCAGGCCGTCAGATAGAACGATGACGGTGCGCAGGCTGTCGGCTGCCAACTGTTTTGCCAGTGTTGCGGCTGTTTCAAAAGAGTTTTGCATGCCACTCATCTTGGTGTGAACCACACGTTGCATGGTTTTTTCCCAGAGGATGGCGGTGATTTGCAGACTGTCGTCAAAAACGCCGCTGGGGTTGATTTCACCGGAAGTGGTGCAACCAATGATTTGTGCCGTCGGATAACGGTCTTTAAGGAAGCTGGTGAGTTTGCTTTCCGAGAAACGTTTGACCGAACCGAACACCAGTACGAGGTTGGCATTGGGTAAAGGAGATGCACTAGGCAAGTCTTTTAAAGCCATTTTAGGCGAAACGGATTCCTGACGAATGAGCATGCGATTTTCCCTCGATGCCGCGATTTTGCACGGCTTTATTATCTATAGTCGTTATTTGTAATCATTCAACTTCAGCAGAGTTTCTGAGTGTTGAAGAAAACCTGTTCAAAAAATCTGTGTATATTTAACCCCTTTGTTACAAGAATGACAACTTAATGCTATTATTTTTTTCAACGTTGCGCATAAATTGAATCTCTATATAGAATAGTGACAACATACAAAGCTGCCTGGGCTTTCAGAGGCGCGATAATAAAAGGGGATCAGGGTGAGTCTAGACAGTCTAGATGGCGTCAAGGTAATGGTGATCGATGATAGCAACACCATTCGCCGCAGTGCCGAGATATTCCTTAAGCAGATAGGTTGTGAAGTGATCCTGGCGGAAGATGGCTTTGACGCACTGTCAAAAATTGCCAGTCATCTGCCGGACCTTATCTTTGTAGACATCATGATGCCGCGTCTCGACGGTTATCAGACCTGTTCCCTCATCAAGCGGAATTCCCGTTTCAAATCCACCCCCGTTATCATGCTTTCCAGCAAGGATGGCGTTTTCGATCGTGCGCGCGGTCGCATGGTCGGCTCAGATCAATATCTCACCAAACCATTCACTCAAGAGTCCCTGACTGATGCAGTTAAAACTTATGCGTCATCAGGTTCACATTCACAAGAGGCGGAGTAACTTATGGCTATAGAAACTATCATGGTTGTTGATGATTCCGAAACGGATCGATTCATGCTGACAGAAATCCTGGAGTCGGCCGGGTACAAGGTGACCACTGCTGCCAGCGGTGAAGAGTGTCTGGCCAAGGTGGAAGAGACACCGCCGGACATGGTCCTGATGGATGTCATCATGCCTGGTCTCAATGGTTTCCAGACAACACGTGCTCTTTCCAAGAATCCACAGACTGCGCATATTCCGGTTATCGTCTGTACTGGCAAGGAACAGGCAACCGATCGTATGTGGGCCTTGCGCCAAGGTGCGAAGGACAGCGTTATCAAACCGGTGGTGGCTGAAGAGTTGTTGGGCAAGATCAAGGAACTCGGCTAGATGGCAAAAACCAGGCTTAATCTTCATGCGTATCAGCAGGAGATTCTTGCACGCCTGAAAGAATCGGCCGAGGGCGGAGGCGCCAAGGCGGTATCCAGGCTTGGTGTCAGTATCAATGGACAGAACTGGCTGCTGGCGCTGGATGACGTCAGCGAGGTGTTGCCATTGCCGGAGATTACACGCGTGCCGCAAACGCAGTCCTGGTTCATGGGTATGGCCAACGTGCGCGGTAATCTTTATGCATTAAGTGATCTGGCAGCCTATTTGGGTTATCCGGCTACCAGAATAGATACGGATAGTCGTATATTGCTGGTTCACCCGAAGTTCGATGTCAATGCAGGACTGCTGGTGGAACGTCTGATCGGCTTGCGTTCGACGGATGATATGGACCGGCAGGATGATGTCGGTGAGCTGGCAGCCTGGTATGTCAATCAGTACAAAGATGCCAACAATGAAACCTGGCATGAGATGGATGTCGGCAAGCTGTTGATTCAGAATGAATTCATGCAGATTGCTGCCTGATGTCGGACTTAACGATAAAACATACAAAATTTAAATTTGGGAGTAATTCAGATGGCCCTCGATAAGGCAAAAATTGGCGAGTTGGTAACGAAGCTGAAATCCTGGTTGAAGCCAGCCTCTAAACCTGTGAGCGCTGCAGAGGGCGGTAGCAGACGATTACTCCCGGTCTTCATTGTGCTGGCATTTGTTATTAGTGTGGCAACGGCAGTGCTTGGCTTTACACAGACACGCAAGGATGCTGAATTTACCAAGGGCGTGAGTGACGTGCAGGTGTTCGTGCAACAGATGGTGCGCGATGTGCTGCTGATGAATCAGGGCGATCAGTATGCGCAGAGCCGCATCAAGGCTGCAGAGTCCCGCGTGTCACAGGGTATCAATACCATGAGTCAGTCTTTTGGTGGCTCTTCTGCCGCACTGAACAAGCTCGGTGCGGCTTGGGACAAACTGCGTGCGCAGGCAACTTCCATGCAACAAACAGCCAGCAAGGCCGGGTTGGAAGCTCTCGCTACACAGGGTGATGGCATGCTGGCGATGTCCCGCGAAATCGTCGATCAGCATAATCAGTCCAGCCTGGCCATGCGCTGGTTGCTGGCAGCCTTTGTTGCCGGTATGACCGCCTTGATCCTGATCGTACTGAACGGCAGGAAGCAGGCTGATGCAGAGCGTCTGCGTTCTGAGCGTATTGAGGCCGCCAACCTGGAGAATCAGGAGGCGGTTCTGAACCTGCTGGACGAAATGGGTGATCTGGCTGATGGCGACTTGACGGTAAAAGCGCAGGTGTCGGAAAACATCACCGGGGCGATTGCCGACTCCATTAACTACACGATAGACAGCTTGCGGGATCTGGTAACCGAAATTAACCGCGCGACCGAGCAGGTGAACCAGGCAACCGCTCAAGCGCAGGAAACTTCCACCTCACTGCTCGCTGCGGCGGAAGAACAATCCAAACAGATTTCTGATACCGGTGAAGCGGTCAACAATATGACACGCTCGATTCTTGAGGTGTCCAGTAACGCCGGTCAGGCAGCCCAGGTGGCGCAGCGTTCGCTGCAGGCTGCGACTCAGGGTGCGCAGGCAGTGCAGAACACAATTGCCGGTATGAACGAAATTCGTACGCAGATCCAGGAAACCTCCAAGCGAATCAAGCGTCTGGGCGAAAGCTCCCAGGAAATTAGTGAAATCGTGGAACTGATCTCGGACATTACCGAGCAGACCAATATTCTGGCGCTGAATGCTGCTATTCAGGCGGCGTCAGCCGGTGAAGCCGGCCGAGGCTTTACGGTGGTTGCGGAAGAAGTGCAGCGGTTGGCTGAACGTTCTTCTGAAGCGACGAAACAGATTAGTGCGATTGTGAAGACCATTCAGACCGACACCAACAGCGCGGTAGCCGCTATGGAAAAGAGTACTGAGGGTGTGGTTGAAGGGGCTCGACTCTCAGATGCTGCGGGTCAGGCGCTGAACGAAATTGAAACCGTTACCAACAATCTGGCGCAGCTGATCGGTGCGATCTCCACAGCAACCGTGGCGCAGACTGAAGTGGCGGCGACTGTGAGCCGAAACATGCAACAGATTCAGAATATTACTTCGCAGACGACCGAAGGCACCAAGTCAACTGCGAACTCCATCGGTCAGCTGACCGGTCTGGCAGAAGAACTGCGCGGTTCTGTGGCCGGTTTCAAGTTGTCTTGAAACCGGTTTGGAATAGTGTTGAATCATGAAGAATATATGGGGTAAATGTGGCTGAAGAATTTGATATTGGGCCGCTCACCTGGGTCAAGGATGAGATTGATCAAGCGCTGAAAAATGTGCTGGAGAATCTCGAGTCGTTTACGGCGAATCCTGCAGACACTTCCGCATTGCGTTTTTCCAAGACGCATCTGTTTCAAGTCAGTGGTGCGCTCGACATGGTCGGCTTGCAGGGTTGCAAGAGATTTTGCGCCGAGATCGAGCATGTCATCGGCAAACTGGAACAGCAGGCCATACCCCCAGCGCCTGAGACAGCAGAAGTCATCAGGCAGGCTGTTCATACCCTGGACCATTACCTGCAAAGATTGCTCGATGGTTCGCCTGACACGCCCATGTTGCTCTTTCCCATGCTGAAAGCGCTGGCGGCATTGCATGGTGAGTCAGTTGAGGAAGCCGAGCTTTTTTTCCCGGATACTTCTATCCGTGCACCAAAAAACATTCCCACTGAAGAAGTCGCCGAAGATCAAATACCCTTATTGGTTGCCAAACAGCGCACCGCTTTTCAGACGGCCCTGCTGAAGTGGCTCAAGACATCCAGTGCCGAGAGTCTGGAAGCAATGCGTGAAGCGTTGGATAACGTCCAGAAGACGCAGAAATTGGCTGCGCAAAAGACTTTCTGGTGGCTGAGCAGCATATTTACCGAAACCTTGGCACAGCCAACCATTGCTGAACGCAATACCGTCAAGTTGCTGTGCCGGCAGATCGATCAGCAATTGCGTAATTTGAGCCAAGGTAATGCCAAACCGACAGGTAATCTGTTGCGAGACATCCTGTATTACATCGCGCAAAGTCAAGCTCTGACCGAGCGCATCAAACAGGTCAAATCCTTGTTCGAACTGGATGGCCTGTTGCCGGCTGGCGAGGATGCCGCGAACCCGCTGGTCGAGTTGAACGCTGAGGATCTTGCTATCTTCGCAGCGCTCAAGGAATTGGTCGCCGACATGAAGAATAGCTGGTCAGCTATTTGTGATGGCGATAAGCAGGAGCTGTCAAAATTTCTCGACCAGTTGGGTGAAGCCGTCATCGACTCGCAGAAACTCAGTGAACCGGCCCTTCCTGAACTTCTGGAAACTGTGCACGGGTTGGCATCCGCTATTCAGGATGATCCGGACAAGTACCCAGAAGCGGTTTATATCGAAGTCGCAGGCAGTCTCAATTTATTACAGGATGTACTGGCTGATGAGCAGATGTTCGACCGCAAGGCGGTGCAGCAGATGCAGACGCAGAGCCAGCACATGCGCGATATATTACGTGG
>DLMX01000038.1:0-278 GCA_002479405.1 Methylophilaceae bacterium UBA7525 | reverse complement strand
GATATATTACGTGGCGATGTTTCGACTAAACCGATCTCCGCTCAGCTGGATGAAAGCACTCTGCTGGCGATGGCGCGTCAGATCAAGGATGCACTGCAACTGGTTGAACAATCACTGGATGCCTTTTTCCGTAATCCGGCCGATCATGAAGTGCTGAAAGCCGTTGGCAAACCGCTGGAGCAGGTGGTTGCTGCGTTTGACATACTGGATATGCCGGTTCCTACCAAAATCGCATCTGCCTCCGCCGACCTGGTTGCACATTTCCATGAATATCCGGA
>DLMX01000054.1 GCA_002479405.1 Methylophilaceae bacterium UBA7525 | reverse complement strand
TGGCTGCTGTCGATGATTTTCCAATCGCCCGGGATCGGTTCCTGCACAGTGACGGTTACGCGTTCTTTTTTGGCATTCTTCAGGACGATTTCATATGCGCTTTCGAATGCATTACTACCCTTGATCGGTCTGGGCAGTTTCTTGAAATCGGTCTGTTTCTTGTCAGCCGTTACGTCGAATGCCTCACCCAGTTTGAGACGTACGGTTTCGTTACGGGGTGTGTGATCGATGCGGTCCTCGCCGACAAACTGGGCGTTACCGGCGGTATCCTTTTTGTAGACACGCATGATGCCTTTCGGCAGGGGCATGCCCAGCTGTGCATTCTCCTTGTTGTCGAATTCGACAAAGATACCGACCTTCATTTTCTGGCCGAGATCACCATAACTGGACTGGTAATAATAATCGGTGCCACGCAACAGCAGCTCCTTGCGTACCGGCACATTGGTGGCGGAGAGCAGGGCGACCTGCTTGGTCTGGTTTTCTGCAATGGTGGTTGGACGGTCCAGTGTATAAAGGTGGTATTCCAACAAAGACTCTTCTGCCATGGGTGCAGATGCAGCCATGTCCATGATCTCCATCTTGGCCATGGATCTCACAGCCATGAGATGCTGTTCATGGACGCGGTTGACATCGCCAGCGACCAACTGCAGCCGGGCATTGCGGTAGCTCGTACCACTGGTATTGCTGAGGGTCACCCAACCGGAAAGATCCAGCTTGTCATCCGCCGCATTCAGTTCAGCGACATAGTCCGCTTTCCAGCGCAAGCCGCCGGTCAGATAGCTCAGCTCGACATCCTGCCTGTTGGCGGTCTTGTTGTTCAGCTGTACGACCAGTGTCGGCCGGTCACGCAGATTATCCGGCACATCGTGATAAACAATACGGCCAGGGATGCCGGTCTCGATGCGGTCATCCGTCTTCAGCACCACGCCGTCATTGGCAGCCAGCACCAGCGCTCGCTCTTTGGTTTCTACGCCGGTGGCAGGATTGATACTGATGATATCGACCGCCTTGCCGACGAATTTCTCCAGCAGTTTTTGCGGCGTCAGGAGGTCAAAATCGAAGTTTTGTTCGAGCACGGTCAAGGAACCGTTCAGGCTACGCAGCAGTGCTGTCTCTGGTCGTATCTGCGCACTGACGTCGCGCAGTGCCAGACTGTTCAGTCCGGAAGAAAGATGGATGCTGCGTTGATCCTTGACCAAAGCCATATCCTGATTGTAGATCGTCACAGCCACATGCCTTTGATCATCCAGCGTGCTGCGGATCTCATCGGCCAGAGAAGTTGAAATGCTGAACACAAACAGTCCGGCGAGGGTGCATGAAAGCAAGGGGGATTTAAGCATTTTTATCTCCAGAAGTGGGTTCCAGAATTTTGTTGCGTTATATTACGTCAACGCCTTCGTTCTGCAGCATGGTGATCAGTCTGATAAGCGGCAGGCCAATCAGCGCGTTAGGGTCATCACCATACATGGCCTCGATCAGTGCAATGCCCAAGCCCTCGGATTTTGCGCTACCTGCACAGTGATAGGGCTGCTCTTTCAATAGATATCTTTCTATCTGGTTCTCACTGAGATTTCTGAATTTTACCCGGTAAGGCACTGCATCGGCTTGCATGGAGCCGGTTGCAGCATTGTACAGACATAGCGCACTGTAAAAAGTCACTTCGCGTCCGCGCATCATGCGCAGCTGCCTGACGGCGTTGTCGTGGGTCATGGGTTTACCCAGCTGCTGGTTATCCAGCGTGGCGACCTGGTCGCAGCCGATAACCAGCGCGACCGGATGCTCATCGGCGATTTTGAGCGCCTTCACTTGCGCCAGTCGCAATGCAGTCTCCTGCGGCAGCTCTTCATTCAGAGGTGTTTCATCGACATCCGGCGCAATACAAGTGAACGGTAATTGCAGGCGTTGAAGAAGTTCACGCCGGTAGATGGAGGATGAGGCCAGAATCAGTTGAGGTGAATTCATTATATTGGTTTGCCGACAGGGAATAAAAAAGCCGATAGCGTTTACGCTATCGGCGAGAGTTTGAAGCGTTAAGCAATCGGAATCAAGCGGGCTGAATTTCCAGCAGGGTTTCATCCGGAGTCACGCTATCACCCTTCTTGACGTGGATGGCGACTACCGTGCCGGATTTCGGCGCCTGAATTTCATTTTCCATTTTCATGGCTTCGATCACCAGCACAGGATCGCCGGCACTGACCTTGCCGCCCACGGCTACCTTGACGTCCACAATAGTGCCCGGCATTGCCGTAGTCACGCAGCCTTCATGGGAAGGGCGGGGGCGCTTGCCGCCACCAGACGATGTTGCGACCTTCTTTTTGGCAGTGCCGCCGCTGCCTTCGGCCACTTCGATCTCGCTCAGCGTCTCGACCAGCACTTCTTCGGCAATACCATCAACAGAAACATAGTAAGGCCGCTGGTCTTCGCCTGGATGACCGCTGCCCGTCAGGCGGATATGGAAAGTTTCGCCGTGCAGCGTGACGTTGAATTCATTCGGGGCATAGCGGGCATCGCTGGATGCAGCACTTTGTTTTTCATGCAGA
The DNA here is from genome assembly GCA_002479405.1 of Methylophilaceae bacterium UBA7525. Classification (GTDB taxonomy): domain Bacteria; phylum Pseudomonadota; class Gammaproteobacteria; order Burkholderiales; family Methylophilaceae; genus UBA6140. The sequence continues at coordinate 9,439 of DLMX01000054.1, read as the reverse complement.
GGCTCCGGTTTCAGCGTGCCGGCATTACGTTCCTGCAGGAAGGTCTTGGCCATTTCCGGGAACATGGCATAAGTCAGTACATCTTCCTCGGTCTTGCAGAGACCTTCAGCATCCTGACGCAGTTTGTCCATCTCGTCTTCCAGCAGATCAGCCGGACGGCATTGGATGACTTCCGCCTCGCCGACCGCCAAGCTTTTTACGGTCTGGTTGACCGCTGCCGGTGATTTGCCGTAATGGCCCATCAGATAGTTTTTGACTTCAGTCGTCACCGATGCGTAACGGGTACCGGTCATGACATTGAGTACTGCCTGCGTGCCTACAATCTGCGAAGTCGGGGTAACCAGCGGCGGGAAGCCGAGATCCTCGCGCACGCGCGGGATCTCGGCCAGCACTTCGTCCATGCGCTCGAGTGCACCTTGTTCCTTCAACTGGTTCGACAGGTTGGAAATCATGCCACCCGGAACCTGATTGACCAGTACGCGGGTATCAACCCCGGTGAACTCACTCTCGAACTGCCAGTACTTCTTACGAACTTCGCGGAAGTAGGCGGTGATTTCCTGTAACGCGGCGATATCGAGGCCGGTATCGTACTCTGTACCTTGTAACGCGGCGACCATGCTTTCCGTCGATGTGTGGCTGGCACCTTCGCCGAAAGCGGAGTTGCAGGTGTCGATCATGGTGGCGCCGGCTTCGATGCCTTTCAGAAAGCACATGGCAGAAAGTCCGGAAGTGGCGTGACTGTGGAGATGGATCGGCAGGCTGGTGGAGGCACGCAGCGCCTTTACCAGTTCCGAAGTCATCTGCGGTGTCAACAGGCCGGCCATGTCCTTGATGGCCAGCGTATCGCAGCCAAAAGCTTCAATTTCCTTTGCCAGGCTGACAAAGTGAGCTATATCGTGCACCGGGCTGGTCGTATAACTGATAGTACCTTCGGCATGCTTGCCGGCGGCCTTGACTGCTTCAATCGACACACGCAGGTTGCGCATATCGTTCATGGCGTCAAACACGCGGAACACGTCCACGCCGTTATCGGCGGATTTCTTGATGAAGGCACGCACCACATCATCGGAATAATGACGGTAACCAAGCAGGTTCTGGCCGCGCAACAGCATCTGGATACGGGTATTGGGCAGTGCCTTGCGCAATTTCTTGAGGCGTTCCCATGGGTCTTCCTTCAGATAGCGGACACAGGCGTCAAATGTAGCGCCGCCCCAGGCTTCCAGTGACCAGAAACCGATCGCGTCGAGTTGTGGACAAATGGGCAACATGTCCTCTGTACGCAAACGCGTCGCTATCAGGGACTGATGTCCGTCTCGTAAAACCATATCTGAAATATTTACTTTAGCCATGTTCTTAACTTGTCACTTTGAATTTAAATGGGTTGTCAGATGCCTTCATGGGCGGCAATCGCAGCCGAAATGACTGCGGCAATCATCTCCGGCGGTATGTCGGTTGCATAGTTCACCAGTTCCGGATGGGTTTCAACAAAGCTGGTATCAAACTTGGCCCCTTTGAAATCCGGATGCTTCAGGATTTCTTGGTAATAAGGGATCGTGGTCTTGACACCATAAACCACCATGTCATCCAGTGCACGGCGGCCACGTTCGATGACGCTATCCCAGTTCAGAGCCCATACTGTCAGCTTTGCGCACATGGAGTCGTAATAGGGCGGAATGACATAACCGCTGTACATGGCCGCATCGATACGCACGCCTGGACCGCCCGGAGAGTAATAGCGGGTGATCTTGCCGAAACTCGGTAGGAAATCATTCTTCGGATCCTCCGCATTGATGCGGAACTCCATGGCAAAACCGCGATACTGCACTTCATCCTGTTTGTACTGCAGCTTCATGCCGTCAGCGATGCGAATCTGTTCCTGCACGATGTCAATACCGGTGATACTTTCTGTCACAGTGTGCTCTACCTGCAGGCGGGTATTCATTTCCATGAAGTAGAAGCTGTTATCGGAGTCGAGCAGGAACTCGACGGTACCGGCATTTTCATAACCGACGGCCTTGGCTGCTTTGACCGCAAGCTTGCCGATATATTCGCGCTGTGCCTTGCTGAGTTGCGGCGAAGGGGCGATTTCGATCAGTTTCTGGTTGCGTCGTTGAATCGAGCAGTCACGTTCGAACAGATGAATCACATTGCCGTGACTGTCAGCCAACACCTGGACTTCGATATGACGTGGATTGACCACGCATTTCTCAAGGAACACTTCCGGTTTGCCGAAAGCCTTGCTCGCTTCTGAAATCACGCGGTCATAGTTGCCGAGCAGTTCCTTTTCATTGTTGCATCGACGGATACCACGACCGCCACCGCCGTTGGTCGCTTTCAGCATCACCGGGTAACCGATCTTCTTGGCAAGGGTGCGTGCCTCCTCGACATTGGCCAGATTGCCATCGCTGCCAGGTACACAAGGGATGCCTGCGGCAATCATGGCGTTACGTGCCTGGATCTTGTCACCCATCTGACGAATGACCTTGGACTTGGGGCCGATGAATCGGATACCGCGACGCGCGCAGATTTCAGCGAGCTCGGGATTCTCGGAAAGAAAACCATAGCCGGGGTGCAACGCATCGCAACCCGAAGCGACCGCCAGATTGACGATATTGTGCGCATTGAGATAACCGATAACAGGGTCGGAACCGATGTTATAAGCCTCGTCCGCTTTCTTGACGTGCAGGGCATGGCGGTCGGCATCCGAATAGATGGCGACCGACTTGATGCCCATTTCAGAACAGGCGCGGACGATACGTACGGCAATTTCACCGCGATTAGCAACAAGAATTTTTTTGATCACAAACGAACCCGCATCCAAAAAGAAACCAAACTATTGTTTGGCCTGAAAAACCTGATTTTTTGACACAAAATCTCGAAGATTATATCATGCGCCCCCTATGGCTGCATCAATCAATCAGAGCACGGTGATTAACAACATTGAGTTTGCGCAGAAAGCGCTTGAAATTCATGATATAATCTCCGTTTTGCATTTTTCGCGTCTTGCCGACACGCTGGCCAATACCGAGGGTCAGCTGGATTGCCGGTTGCAGGGTGGTAAGGATGCAAACAACGCCCCCTATATCCGGTTGCTGGTGCAGGGAGCATTGAGTCTGATTTGTCAGCGTTGCCTGCAGCCTTTCGAGCACGAGATTTCGATCGATACGCATTTTATATTAGTGCGAAATGAATCGGATATGCCAGCGCCGGAAGATGAAAGTGATGAAGAGGATTATCTGCTGATTCAAGCTGAAATGCCCGTGCTTGAATTGATAGAGGACGAATTGCTGTTGGCTTTGCCGATCGCGCCCAAGCATGAAGAGGGTGAGTGCGGCAATGAAAACAACACAGGCGATTACAAGAAACCTAATCCATTTGCCAAGCTGGAACTGCTCAAGAGCAAAAAGTAGGCTGGCAAGTTTATTTAAAGAAGTATTTACAGGAGCATTATCATGGCCGTTCAACAAAACAAGAAGTCACCCTCCAAGCGTGGCATGCATCGTTCACACGATTCCCTGACCAACCCGGCACTGGCTGTCGAGCCAACCACCGGTGAGACCCACCTGCGTCACCACGTCAGCCCTAACGGCTACTACCGTGGCCGCAAGGTTATGCCTGCCAAGGGCGAGTAATCCTTTCCAAAACCAGCATGGCGGGTAATTTTCACCCGCCATCTGTTTTTATCTTTTCTATTTCCAGAAGCTAATAGCGAACATGGATATCACTGTCGCTATCGATGTCATGGGGGGCGATCACGGCCCGCATGTCACGATACCTGCTGCGCTCGAAGCGCTCAAACAGGACGACGAACTCAACATCATTCTGGTCGGCCTGACCGAGGCGATTGAAGCCGAATTGGGCGCCAGAGGTGCGAAAGCCAGTCCCCGTCTACGCATACATCACGCCAGTGAAGTGGTGACCATGGATGAGTCCCCGCAAAGCGCGATGAAGAACAAGAAAGATTCTTCCATGCGTGTGGCCATCAATCTGGTCAAGACCGGCGAAGCCAATGCCTGTGTCAGTGCCGGCAATACCGGTGCGTTGATGGCGACTGCGCGTTTTGTCCTGAAAACCCTGCCCGGTATCGACCGACCGGCCATCGCGGCCATATTGCCTAATCAAAAGGGCACGACCTATATGCTGGATCTGGGTGCCAATGCCGATTGCACACCGGAACAATTGCTGCAGTTCGCTGTCATGGGCGCCATGCTGGTCTCCTGCGTCGAGCACAAGGAACGGCCAACCGTAGGCCTGCTCAATATCGGTTCGGAAGATATCAAAGGCAATGAGATCGTCAAGCAGGCTGGGGAATTGCTGCGCGCCAGCCACCTCAACTTCTACGGCAATGTCGAAGGTACCGATATTTACAAGGGCACGACCGATGTGGTCGTATGCGATGGTTTTGTCGGCAACGTGGCACTGAAGACCTCCGAGGGTCTGGCGCAGATGATGAGCAGGTTTCTGATTGCGGAATTCAAGCGCAACTGGATCACCAAACTGATGGCAATTGTCGCTCTGCCGGTACTCAAGTCATTCAAACGCCGCCTGGATCCTCGTCGTTATAACGGCGCCAGTTTTCTCGGTTTGCGTGGTATCGTGGTGAAGAGTCACGGCGGTGCTGATGATTTCTCTTTCCTGCATGCTATCAAGGCCGCTACCGAAGAGGCCAGAAGCGGTGTGCTGCGCAGAATCACAGAACAGCTGGAAATTGAACATATCAAGCCAAATGCTGTATCAATATCGTCGGCTGAATCAGCATCGAAAGAGATTGCATGAAGTATTCACGTATCGCAGGGACCGGCAGTTATCTGCCGGAAAAGATTTTAACCAATGCCGATCTGGAAAAGATGGTGGATACCACGGATGAGTGGATCGTCACTCGCACCGGAATCCGCCAAAGGCATATTGCAGCAGAAGGTGAATTTACCAGCGATCTCTCTGTCGAGGCAGCCCGTCGCGCAATGGCGGCTACAAACGTCAATCCCGGCGATATCGATCTGATTATCGTGGCCACCACCACCCCGGATCGCGTTTTTCCAAGCACCGCCTGTCTGGTGCAGGACAAACTTGGCATTGCCAGTTGCCCGGCATTTGACCTGCAGGCGGTCTGTAGTGGTTTTGTTTACGCTCTGGCTACAGCCGATAATTTCATCAAGAGCGGCAGTACAAAGTGTGCTCTGGTCATAGGTGCAGAAACCATGTCACGCATTACCGACTGGACGGATCGCAGCAACTGCATCCTCTGGGGTGATGGCGCCGGCGCAGTCATTCTGAAAGCCAGTGACGAGCAAGGCATCCTTTCGACGCATCTGCATGCCGATGGCAGTTATGCCCATCTTCTGAATGTGGCTTGCGGCGTTTCCAAGAAGGACGGCTGCGGTACCATCTACATGGAAGGCAATTCCGTGTTCAAGGTCGCCGTCAACACTCTGGATGCCATCGTCGATGAAACGCTGGACGCCAATGGCATGCAAAAATCCGATGTGGACTGGCTGGTGCCGCATCAGGCCAACATCCGTATATTGCAATCCACAGCGAAAAAACTGGGCATGGGCATGGATCGTGTCGTCGTGACCGTCGGTGAGCATGGAAACACTTCTGCCGCCTCTATTCCGCTGGCTCTTGATGTCGCTGTCCGCGATGGCAGAATCAAGCGTGGTGAAACCATTCTGATGGAGGCTTTTGGTGGTGGTTTTACCTGGGGTTCTGTTTTAATGAAGTATTGAGCATCACTTCAATAAAATATCCATTCAATTATCCTGAGATATCCAATGAAATTTGCATTTTTCTTTCCCGGCCAGGGCTCTCAATCCGTAGGCATGATGCAGGGCTTTGGTGACAATGCCATTATCAAATCCACATTTGTTGAGGCATCTGAAATACTGGGTCAGAATTTCTGGCAGATGGCCACTGAACCCAATGAACTGCTGAATCAGACCGCCAATACCCAACCGCTGATGCTGGCTGCCGGTGTCGCCACCTGGCGTTTGTGGCAGTCACGCAACGACCAGCAGCCAAGCATCATGGCCGGGCACAGCCTGGGTGAATATACGGCACTGGTGGCTGCCGGTGTGATTAGTTACGAAGACGCGTTGCCATTGGTTCGCTATCGTGCCGAAGTGATGCAGAACGCGGTGGCTGAAGGGGTAGGTGCCATGGCTGCAATTCTTGGCCTGGATGACGATACCGTGCGCGCCGTCTGTGCTGAAGCGGCGCAGGGCGAAGTGCTGGAAGCGGTCAATCTGAATTCACCCGGTCAGGTCGTGATTGCCGGACATAAGTCTGCTGTTGAACGTGGCATGGAAGCCGCAAAAGCCAAGGGGGCAAAGCGCGCCTTGCCACTGCCGGTCAGCGTACCATCGCATTGCGCACTGATGAAACCAGCAGCAGATGAACTCGCGCGCTACATTGCAGCCGTTCCCATGTCTGCCGGCAGCATTCCCGTGCTTCACAATGCGGATGTAGCTGCTTATACTGAGCCAGAGAAAATCAAGGAGGCGCTAGTGCGGCAGCTTTACAGTCCGGTACGCTGGGTGGAAACTGTGCAGCATATCCATGCATGCGGTGCGCAAGCCAGTGCCGAATGCGGGCCGGGCAAGGTGTTGGCCGGCCTGACCAAACGTATCATTGCCGAACTGCCTTGCATCGCCTTGACCAGTCCCGAGGCCATGGACGAAGCCAGTACACAGTTCGACCAATAACAGCAGATCAATACAATAAGAATTTCAGTATTCGAGGAGACAAGATGCTCAATGGACAAATCGCACTGGTGACCGGTGCCAGTCGCGGTATCGGAGCGGCAATTGCTCATGAACTGGGCAAGCAGGGTGCAGTCGTAATTGGTACGGCAACATCTGCATCCGGCGCCGAACAGATTTCCCAGGCGCTGCAACAAAATCAGATCAATGGTATGGGCATGGCGCTGGATGTCAATGATGCCGCCCAGATTGATCAGTTGCTGAAGGCAGTCGCCGAACAGTTCGGCGATGTGACCATACTCGTGAACAACGCCGGTATTACCCGTGACACCTTGCTGATGCGCATGAAGGACGAGGACTGGGATGCCGTCATCAGCACCAATCTGAAATCCGTTTACCGTATGTCTCAGGCCGTCATCCGGCCCATGATGAAGGCTCGTAGCGGCCGCATCATCAATATTTCATCCGTCGTCGGCCACATGGGCAATGCCGGTCAAACCAACTATGCCGCCGCAAAAGCCGGTATGACAGGTTTCAGCAAATCTCTGGCAGCAGAACTCGGCAGCCGTGGAATTACGGTAAACTGTGTGGCTCCGGGCTTTATTGATACGGACATGACACGCGAACTGCCAGAGGAACAACGACAAGCGCTGCTTCAGCACATTCCGGCTGGCCGGCTTGGTCAGGCAGAAGAAATCGCTGCTGCAGTCGCCTTCCTGGCTTCACCTGCAGCAGCTTACATCACAGGCGAAACCCTGCATGTGAACGGCGGTATGTTAATGGTTTGATGCGACTGAAACCAGGCGCATTGAAGATTTTTGAATTCCTTGGGACTTTTGTTAGAATGTCTCGAGTTTTATAAGCTTGAATATTTAAAAGGGGTATTTAGATGTCTGACATCGAACAACGCGTTAAGAAAATCGTTGCTGAGCAACTGGGTGCTAATGAGGCTGATGTGAAAAACACTTCCTCTTTCGTGGATGACTTGGGTGCCGACTCACTGGATACAGTTGAATTGGTCATGGCACTGGAAGAAGAGTTTGATTGCGAAATCCCGGATGAAGAAGCCGAAAAGATCACTAACGTACAACAAGCAATTGACTACGTTACTGCTAACTTGAAGTAAGCCCCGGCACTTTAACCAATTGAAAATCAAGAGCGCTTCCAGGCGCTCTTGACATATAGAGCATGCAAAAACGAAGAATTGTAGTCACTGGCCTTGGAGTCGTGTCACCAGTTGGTATCGGTGTCGAGACATCCTGGTCCAATCTTGTTGCCGGCAAGTCCGGTATCACCAGAATCAGCAAATTTGATCCAAGCAACTTCGCTTCCCAGATTGCTGGTGAAGTGAAGGATTTCGATGTTTCGCAATATCTGCCGGCAAAAGAAGCTCGTCGTATGGATGTTTTCATCCAGTACGGCTTGGCCGCAGCAATCGAGGCAGTCAAGGATTCAGGCATTGTTGCCACTGAAGAAAACGCCGAACGCATCGGTGTTTCCATCGGTTCCGGCATCGGTGGTCTGCGCTTGATCGAGGAAACCAACGATACCTATGACGAAGGCGGCCCACGCAAGATATCGCCGTTCTTCATTCCCGGCACCATCATCAACATGATTTCGGGCAACCTGTCCATCATGTATGGCTTCAAGGGCCCCAATGTCTCCATCGTCACGGCTTGTACGACCGGCACCCATTCCATCGGTGACGCTGCGCGTATGATCGAGTACGGCGATGCAGATGTCATGATCGCCGGCGGCGCAGAAGCGGCGATCACGGAGTTGTCAGTAGGTGGCTTTGCCGCTGCCCGCGCGCTTTCCACCCGTAATGACGATCCGGCCACATCAAGCCGTCCGTGGGACAAGGACCGCGATGGCTTTGTCATCGGCGAAGGTGCCGGTGTCATGGTGCTGGAGGAATACGAATCAGCCAAAAAACGTGGCGCAAAGATATATGCCGAGCTGGTCGGTTACGGCATGAGTGCTGATGCCTACCACATGACTGCGCCGAACATGGACGGCCCACGCCGCTCCATGCGTAATGCCATGCAGAATGCCGGCATCAGTCCTGACCAGGTGCAATTCATCAATGCTCACGGTACCTCGACGCCTCTGGGTGATGCCAACGAAACCAACGCCATCAAGGCTGCGTTCGGCGGCCATGCCAAAAACCTGGTAGTCAATTCCACGAAGTCCATGACCGGCCATTTGCTTGGCGGGGCAGGCGGCCTGGAATCAGTGTTTACTGTGCTATCCATTCACCATCAGGTTTCACCGCCGACCATCAACATATTCAACCAGGATCCGGAATGCGATCTCGATTTCTGTGCCAACACCGCACGAGACATGAAGATTGAATATGCACTGAAGAACAATTTCGGTTTTGGTGGTACCAACGGCAGCCTGGTGTTCAGGAAAATCTAATTCCTTTCCAGTGAACAACTTAGCTGCGATGCTTCAAAGCAGGCTTAAAAAAATCGTTGCTTATGCACAGTTTTGATGCATGTGACAATCTGATGTACGGTTTAACGGTTGTTTTTATGGTGTTTTTTGCAAGTTGTTGATTTTTAATAAATTATTATTTGTTCAAAATCTAATCACCGTAAAAAAAAGCTAATAAGTCTGGTAACTTAGCAACGTTATTCGAAGCTCATCCACAAAACTATCCACAGGTTTTGTGGATGAGTTTTTTTGAATATCACCAATTCAGAAAAACTCAAGTCTTTATCCCCTCAGCTCCTTGC
>DLMX01000020.1:1888-8023 GCA_002479405.1 Methylophilaceae bacterium UBA7525 | reverse complement strand
AAGAACGGTCGTCGCGGCTCGCTTTCCGGCAAGCTGACGGTCAAGGGTGTACAAGGCCACATCGCCTACCCGCACTTGGTGAAGAATCCAATCCACATGGTCGCCCCGGCCATCAAGGACATGGTGGAAACCGTCTGGGACAAGGGCAACGAATACTTCCCGCCGACTTCCTGGCAGATATCCAACATGAACGGTGGTACCGGCGCTACCAACGTCGTGCCGGGAGAAGTCGAGATTCTGTTCAACTTCCGCTTCTGTCCTGAACTGGATGGACAAGGCAGCACGGAACAGAACCTGAAATCGCGCGTACACGCCATTCTGGACAAACACGCACTCGACTACGACCTCGAATGGGAATATTCACCGCCCTACATCACCCCGCGTGGTGAACTGGTAGAAGCCATCAGCAAGGCTATCGAGGAATCCTACGCCGTCACACCGGAGCTTTCCACCACCGGCGGCACCTCAGACGGCCGATTCATTGCCGATATCTGCAAGCAGGTCATCGAGTTCGGCCCGCTCAATGCCACCATCCACAAACTCAACGAATGCGTCGCCGTGGCTGATATCGAACCGCTGAAAGACACCTACAAGCGCACATTGGAAAAACTGCTGAAATGATGCACTACACAAAAATCACCGAAGAGCTTCTCACCATCCGTGACTGGCTGCGCTTTACCGTCAGTCGTTTTGAGGATTCCAGCATCTTCTTCGGTCATGGTACGGACAATGCCTATGACGAAGCTGTCTGGCTGATCATGCGCGCCCTGCATTTGCCACTGGATACGCTGGATAATTTCATCGATGCACGCATCACGGAGTCCGAGCGCAAGCATCTGGCACACCTGATCGAGCGACGCATCACCGAACATGTGCCGACCGCCTATCTGCTGCGCGAGGCCTGGCTCCGTGGCTTCAAGTTCTATGTCGATGAACGTGTCATCGTGCCACGCTCCTTCATCGCCGAACTGCTCGATGACGGTCTCAGCCCTTGGATTGAATTCCCGGAAATGATACAAAGTGCGGCGGATATCTGTACCGGTAGCGGTTGCCTTGGTGTACTGCTGGCAAACGCCTTTCCCGATGCAGAAATCGATGTGGTGGATATTTCACCTGATGCCATTGCCGTCGCCAATATCAACATTCGCAACTACGGTTTGCAGGACCGTATCACTGCTGTCGAATCCGACATGTTCACGGCGCTGCAGGGCAAGCGCTACGACCTCATCATCAGCAATCCGCCTTATGTAGATGCGCCATCCATGGCTGAATTACCCATGGAATACCGTAATGAGCCGCAACTCGCTCTGGGCAGCGGTGAGGCGGGGCTGGACCATACGCACACCCTGTTGCGAGAAGCGGCAAGCCACCTGAATGATGACGGCCTGCTGATCGTGGAGATCGGCCACAACCGCGATGCGTTACTGGAAGCCTATCCGGACATCCCTTTCACCTGGCTGGAAGTGGAATCAGGTGATCAGTTCGTTTTTCTGCTGACGAAAGAACAATTGCCTGCAGCACAACAAAAGACTTGAGCCGCAAGCACTCCCCCCTACCCCGCATTAGGCCGGACGGACTATTGCGGGGCTTGCATTTCTGCAACATTCTCCTGTGCATGATGGCCAAGGCTCAAGCCCTGGCCCTGACTCACCATCAGGAGCGACTCAGGATGACACCTGAACTAAAAAGTTTCATTTACCGTAGCTGTGTCTTTTTCGGCTCCCTCACATTACTGATTATCCTCATTGTCAAAATCTGGCCCGACGCCGAGCTTGCATTGTTTGCGGAAGATGGGCTGATTGAGAGTGGAACCGCTATCGTTGATAGCATTGCTGCAATGCTCGGCTTTTATGCCGTCTACCTTGGTAGCTGCAGAGGCAGGATGATGCTGGATCGCCTTGCAATGTGGAGCATTCCGATTCTGAGCGCCATTTGCGCTCTTGATGAGATCAGTTGGGGAGCACGTCTGTTTGATCTGGAGATGCCTGAAATGCAAGGTGGCGGTGAATTTGACGGCCTGCATGATGTCTTTGTGATCCTGCAAAGAATGGCATCAAGCGCCGAACCCTTGGCTTTGATTGCAACCACCATCCTTATCATGGCAATACTTGGCGGACTGGCTTACAGGCAACGTGACTTTATTGCTGCCTGCATCCACTACTCGGTCAGCACAACCCTGGGACGCCCATTTGCATCTGCAATCACCCTGCTTGCTTTTGCAACATTTCTGGATTTCGGTCACGGCCGGATCCTTTCCAGCCTGGAAGAATACGCTGAATTGTCTGCCGGCTTATTTCTGTTACTTGCCGCCTGTTACAGTTTGAAAATGGCCAATACAAATCAAAAAACCACCTGTTTGAATCGAGCAGGAGCTCAAAACCGGGCCTGTACCGCTCAGAGATACACACCAGCAGACCTCAGCCTGCCTTGTGCTCCAGCCGCTGTATTGGACAGATCAGCAAAATCAGCAACAGCAGAATCGGAAGCATCACTGACCAGTAACCGAACTTGAGATAACCTGCGGCGGCAAACAGGGCGCCAAAAAAGAATGCACTGACCGCTGGAGCCAATTGGAGAAGCCGGGCGCGTGCACGTATCTTGAGTTCAGCATTCTTGGTGTAAACAATGTCGGTAATGTCGATGATCATGTGGGTAACGTTGCCGGTCATGAATGTGGTGTTGACAATGCCGGCCAGCGTCATCCTGCCGCCGGCGCTTTGTACCGCCATTGCTGCCGCCCCTAGCATCCCGGCAAAAATCGCAGCCAATTCGGTATCTGATTCCAGCGGTAGTGGCGCCATCAATCCAGCCGCCATGAATCCAGTCAGCAAGATACCTTGCACCAGGAACAATGTCCTGAGTGGGGATTTTTGACGCGATTCAAAATTCAACACAATAATGCGGGAAGCAGCCACACCCAACAAAAAGGCTGGAAATGCCAGCAGTTTGAGCAAGCCACCCTGCATGGGATGAACCAGCATGGCGCCCATCAGGACAAAATTGCCCGTGATATGCGCCGTAAACAGACCGAACAGCGCGATGAATCCAAAGGTATCGACATAGCCGCCGATCAAGGACAGCAGCGCAATCATCAGTGTGGAATGTCTTGCGGTCTGCATGCTGGAAGTGACTTTTAGAAGAGATATTTCAATGCATCATGCCTGACTGACCATACCTGCTCAGCATGACACAGGTTAACCCCTGCCACGATTACGGTCGCTGCGCTTCTGCTGCCTCGGTGGCGTCAAGTCGCTGCTCTGCCGTACTCTTCTGTTGGTGGCTGGCTTCTTCGCTGTCATTGGGCCTCTGCTTCTGCCTGGCTTTTCAAGTGCTTGCTCAGGCTGCTCAGTGCGTTTTCGTGATGTACTTGTCTGCGTACGTGCACCTTCACGGGCAGTTGTCACATTACGCGCCTTCGGCGTAAAGGCCGTAGCAGCTTTTTCAATCTCGCGCTTGCTGCGCTGCTTGAGCGGTCCCTTGGGCGCTTCCAGACCAGCCCATTCCAGCAGGCTGATGACCTCCTTCGGCTGCAGAGCCATCATCATGCCGCGCTTGAGGCGAGGTGGCAACGTGATCGGACCGAATCGCACGCGCATCAAACGGCTGACCGGCAACTGGAACGCTTCGAACAAACGACGTACTTCGCGGTTACGGCCTTCACGCAATATGACCTGATACCAGTGATTGGAACCTTCACCGCCCTGAGCGCGGATATGATCGAAATTCGCCGGGCCGTCTTCCAGCTCGATGCCTTGTGTCAGTTGCGTAATCTGTTCATCGGTCAATTCGCCGAAAATGCGCACGGCATATTCACGTTCGACTTCATAGCGCGGATGCATGAAGCGATTGGCCAATTCACCAGAGGTAGTGAATATCAGCAAGCCGGAGGTATTGATATCCAGACGACCAATGGCGATCCATTTTCCACCCTTGACACGTGGCAGCTTGTCGAAAACGCTGGCACGCTTTTCCGGGTCATCCTGGCTGACGATCTCCCCTTCCGGTTTATGATAAAGCATGACTTGCGGCAATTCAGGGGTGAACGCCAGACGCACCGGACGGCTGTCCACACGCACCACATCGGAAGGCACAACCCCCGCTCCGACTTCCGCTACCTTGCCATTGATGGTGACACGGCCGCTGGCAATCAGGGTTTCCATGTCGCGCCGTGAACCCAAACCCGCCAGAGCCAGCAGTTTATGCAGGCGTTGCGGCACGGCATCGGGATCGATAGCAACCGGTCTGGTTTTGGTAGCGCCAGGGTCACGCTGTTGTTTGAAAGGACGGGCCATGAAAGATGCTTTGCAATGAATGCTGTGAAGAACAAGTGACCATTATAAAGCACCGGGAGCTGCTTAAACGTATTCGGCAAAATCACCGTTGTTTATAGTTGCAATTGTATGTCCTGCTGAGTAAAGGCTTCCATGGGCGGCAGGTCCGAGAGCGAGCGCAGGTTGAGGTCATCCAGAAATGTCCTGGTCGTGGCATATAACGCCGGGCGGCCCGGCACATCGCGATGGCCGACCACATCAATCCAGTTGCGCTCCTGCAGGCTGCGCATGATGTTGGGATTGACCGCAACACCGCGAATCTGCTCGATGTCGCCGCGTGTCACTGGCTGCCGGTAGACAATGATGGCCAGCGTTTCCATCGCCGCACGCGAATAACGCTGAGGCCTTTCCGGTGTCAGCCTGGCAAGGAACGGCACATATTCACCGCGTGCCTGAAAGCGCCAGCCACTGGCAACCTGCACCAGTTCCATGGTGGACTTGAGCTTGTCCGCTTGCCACTCGTTCTTCAGTTCATCCAGCAGCATGCGCAAAGTCGCACGTTCCATGCGACCGGCGAACAACTTCAGCATATCGTCAAGCGATAAAGGTTCTGAACTGGTCAACAGCGCGGCTTCCAGCACCTGTTTCATCTCTTGTGTGTTGTTCGGTTCATTCATGATGGGTGGAATTCAATCAGCCTGATTGATCTGCAGATAGATCGGCGTATAGGCTTCCTGCTGGGTGATATGCACCAGACCTTCACGCGCAAGCTCCAGAATGGCGAGAAAGCACACCACAAGCTTGGAAAGCCCGTCATTCGCCACATCGAACAAGGTCGAGAACTCCAGCATCTTCTGTTCTTTCAGTTTGCGCAGGATCTGGCTCATGTGCTCACGCACCGACAGCTCTTCGCGGCTGATTCTATGATGTTTGAAATGGCCGGCACGCTCCAGCACCGACTTCCAGGCAGCCATCAGGTCGTCCAACGACACTGCCGGCGGCTGGGTCTCGACAATTTGCTCATAATAGGCACGCGCCACCATGATCTCATGCCCCACCTGCGGCCATTCATCCAGCCTCTGTGCCGCCAGCTTGATGGCTTCGTATTCCATTAGGCGACGTACCAGTTCGGCACGCGGGTCTTCTTCCTGTTCAATATCGGCGTGTCTGGGCAGCAACATGCGCGACTTGATCTCGATCAGCACGGCAGACATCAACAGATAGTCCGCCGCCAGTTCCAGCTTGTGTTCGCGCATCTTCTCGACATATCCCATGTATTGGCGGGTCAGATCCGCCATCGGGATGTCGAGGATATCGAGATTGTTCTTGCGGATCAGGTAGAGCAGCAGGTCGAGCGGACCTTCGAAGGCTTCCAGATAGACTTCCAGTGCATCGGGCGGGATATAGAGGTCGTGCGGCAGTTCCGCAATGACCTCGCCATGCACGCGAGCGCCGGAAGCCGGAACGATCACGAGTAATTCAACCCCATCGCTTCGCGCACCTCGCGCATGGTCTCGCGTGCCAGCTTGCGTGCACGCTCGCAGCCTTCCGCCACCACGTTCTTCACCAGTGTCGGATCCTCGGCATAGTGTGCCGCACGTTCCTGGATCGGCTTCAATTCCTCCAGGACCGCCTCGATTACCGGCTGCTTGCACTCGATACAACCAATGCCTGCCGATTTGCAGCCGCTCTGCACCCATTCCTTGCGTGCGTCGTCGGAATAGACCTCGTGCAACTGCCAGACCGGACATTTCGCCGGATCGCCCGGGTCGGTACGACGGATCCGCGCCGGGTCGGTCGGCATGGTCTTGATCTTCTTCGCCACGGAATCCGGGGATTCGCGCATGGAAATGGTGTTGTTATA
>DLMX01000020.1:0-1697 GCA_002479405.1 Methylophilaceae bacterium UBA7525 | reverse complement strand
ATCAGGATGATCTTGCCGCCGCCTTCCAGATACCCGAGCAGACGCTCCTTGTCGCCAATCGACAAGCCCTGCTGTTCTTCAATCATGGCACGCGCAGCTTCCAGTGCATCTTCGTCGCCGTTCTCCTGATAGGCGTTGCGCATCTCCTCATAAAGCGCGCCGCGCTTGCTGCCCAGTTTCTTGATGGCGGCCTCGGCCTTTTCCTCGAAACCCGGTTCCTTGCCGTAGATATGGTTGAAACGACGCGCGATCTCGCGCGTGAATTCGATGTGCGGAATCTGATCTTCACCGACCGGCACCTGGGTCGCCTTGTAAATCAGGATATCGGCGCTCTGCAACAAGGGATAACCGAGAAAGCCGTAAGTCGACAGATCCTTGCTCGCCAGCTTTTCCTGCTGGTCCTTGTAGGTCGGCACACGCTCGAGCCAGCTCAATGGCGTAATCATCGACAGCAATGTATGCAGTTCAGCATGCTCGGGTACGCGGGACTGGATAAAGATGGTAGCGGTGGCCGGATCGACGCCTGCAGCCAGCCAGTCGATGACCATTTCCCATACACTTTCCTCAATCACTTCAGGCGTATCGTAATGCGTTGTCAATGCGTGCCAGTCGGCAACAAAAAACAAGCATTCATGCTCGTGTTGCAACTTGACCCAGTTTTTCAGAACCCCATGATAATGACCCAAATGCAAGCTTCCCGTAGGACGCATGCCCGATAAAACACGCTCAACAGCCATAGTGATTAAAATCCATTATTTAGATAGTGTGATTATACGAAGAATCGTCTTGATTAAGTTGTAATCGCGCCTATCAGCCACAACACCGCCTTAATCAAGGGCATCATGATCTGATACAGCACGCCGGTAAACAACAGCACGATCAGTATGAGAAAGCCATAGCGCTCCAGTTTTGCAAACTGGTAGGCAAGATGATGCGGCATTAGGCTGACGGCAATACGGCCACCATCCAATGGCGGCAAGGGCAGCAGATTGAGCACCAGCAACACGACATTGATCATGATGCCAGCCTGCGCCATCAAGGTCAGCGGCTGGATGAAAAACTCCGGTGCATGGCCGGCAAAACTGAAGACCAGCGCCCACAGGAAAGCCATCACCAGGTTGGAAGCGGGGCCGGCTGCAGCGACCCATAGCATGTCGCGTTTGGGATTGCGCAGATTGCCGAAATTCACCGGCACCGGTTTGGCCCAGCCGAATAGTATGCCACCGAGCATCATGGTCAGTGCCGGGACAAGGATCGTGCCAATCGGGTCGATGTGATTGAGAGGATTGAGCGTGATGCGGCCCTGCAGATGTGCAGTCATGTCGCCGAAATATCTCGCGGCGTAACCATGTGCCGCTTCATGCACAGTGATGGCAAAAATGACCGGCAAGGCATAAATCGCTATTTTCTGTATCAGGGTAAGTTCCATCGGGTTTCCGTTTTCACTCTTGTTCATCCAGGCCGAATGGGGCTGGATCACCAGCACCCAGCCGAATCAGTTGTGGGTTATCTCCGGTCAGATCGATGACGGTCGTCGGTTCCGCCACACAGGCACCGGCATCGATCACCAGATCGACCTGATGTTCCAGCCTGTCACGAATTTCCCAGGCTTCGTTCATGGGCTCGCTGTCGCCCGGCAGCATCAGTGTCATGCTGAGCAGCGGCTGGTTCAGTTCATCCAGAATCGCCTGCGTCAC
>DLMX01000029.1:1561-7607 GCA_002479405.1 Methylophilaceae bacterium UBA7525 | reverse complement strand
CCTTCGTCGCGGATCTCGCCACCGGCACCGGTCGCCGCGCCGGCGAACGGCGAGATCGCGGTCGGGTGATTATGCGTTTCCACCTTCATGAGGAAATGCATGTCTTCCTCGGTATAGTCGTAACGGCCGCTGGCATCCGGATAGAAGCGCCTGGTCGGCTCGCCCGCCACGATGGAGGCGTTGTCGGCATAGGCCACCACGGTCTTGCCCGGATTCAGCTTATGCGTGTTGCGGATCATGGCGAACAGCGAGCTGTCCTGTTTCACACCATCGATCACCCAGTCGGCATTGAATATCTTGTGGCGGCAGTGCTCGGAGTTCGCCTGCGCGAACATCATCAACTCGACGTCGGTGGGGTTGCGGCCGATGCGGGTGAAATTCTCCAGCAGGTAATCCACTTCGTCCGGTGATAGCGCCAGCCCCATCTCGGCATTGGCGGCTTCCAATGCCGCCTTGCCGCCGCCGAGGATGTCGACGCTGGCCATCGGCGCCGGTTCGCCCTGATGATACAAACGTCCGGCATCCTCGATTTCACGGAACACCGCCTCGGTCATGCGGTCGTGGATCAATGGCCTGAGTATCTGAATCTCGGCTTCGGTCAGGGCTGAGCCATCTTCGGTCGTCACATAGTAGGCAACCCCGCGCTCAAGACGCGAAATCGTCTCCAGGCCGCAATGTCTGGCAATATCGGTTGCGCGTGATGACCACGGAGAGATGGTGCCCGGGCGCGGCACCACGAGAAACAAATCACCGGCTGGAGACTCTTCTGCCAGCTTGGGCCCATAGGTCAGAATCTGTTTCAGCACAGACTGCTCTGCATCGCTGAGGCCAGTTTCGCTCCAGCAAAAATGCCAGAATTCAGCATAGAGATGGGTCACCCGGGGCACGCTGCCACGGATATTGGAGAGTGCTTTGTCCAGACGGAACTGGGAAAGTGCTGCGCTGCCACGGAGGCTTAACATATGGATATTGGACATGGGATGGCGGGACTGGAAATCAGCAAATTGGAAAAGCTGAATTTTACCAGAAACCTGCACCGGAAACCTGCCCCAAGAACCTGTTATGGATTAGCCGACAACCTGCACGTAAGGCTCCATCAATGTCATGACGGCAACAAAAAAAATGACCCCCATAAGGGGGCCAGGCCAAAATACTCAATTTGTATCAAGTTTTGTTTGTGTCGCCATCAACGCCAGTGACGGACATGTTTTCCATGCCCTTGATGCTTATGATGCCCGTGTCTGTCGTGATAATAATGCACTCTTGGCGCATAGTAGGCTTTGGGCGCCGGACTGTAGTGATGATAATAGAATGAAGGCGCCGGGTGGTAAACCACAGCCGGTGGCGCATGGTAGTACACAGGTGGCGGGCTGACGTAATAGCCCGGAGAGCCGATACTGATACTGAACCCGTACGAATCTCTGGCAAATGTAGTTGGTGCAACCGCCAGCAACATTGCGAACAGGGCATAACGAATCGCTTTCATCATAATGACTCCTATAAAAATGATTTGCTTCCCCGATAAGCCTTGGAACGCAAAAGTCGGCAATAGGTTTACATTATTTTGAAATTAAATGGCCGAACCACGGATTCCGCCCTGATTCATGGCATTAGCTGCCCAGCGAACCGAACACCTTCTTCAACAGACTGCTGGCTTGCCCCATTGGATCCTTGCGTATCGTCTTTTCTTCCGCCGCCATCATGAAGTAAACGCCATCCAATGTTTTTTGCGTGACGTATTGCTCCAGATTGGCCTGTTCTTTCTTGACCAAGCCATACCTGGCACCGGTTTCGGCGAACTTGTTGTACTGCTGGGCAAGTTGCACATCTTCCATCGCCTTTTGAACAATGGGCAGGAATTTCTCGGCCATAGGACCCGAAGTTGTCTTGCGGAAATACTGGGTAGCGGCATCATCTCCGCCGGTAAGTATGCTTTTGGCGTCTGCCACGCTCATCTGCTTGACGGAATTGACGAGCAACGCCCTGGCTTCCGGCACAGCTGCCTCTGCTGCGCGATTCATGCGCAGAATCACCTCGTCAGCCTGCCTGCCCATGCCGAACATGCGCATGACCCGCTCCGCTCTCTGCACCGAATCCGGCAATGGGATCTTAACTTGCGGGTTGCCGAAGAATCCATCCACCACGCCGAGCTTGCCGACCGCTTTGCCGGCCCCCTGAATCAGGGCCTCTTTCAAGCCTGCTGTAGCATCGGCATTGCTGAGATCACTCAAACTCAGCGCATGGGCATGGGTAACAAAGAACACTGTGAACAAAACACTCAAAATGCGACGCATGGAGACTCCAGAAAAATAAAGGGAAGTCGTATTGCGCCAGTTTACTGCATGACTGTTGCAATACAAGCTTCCCGTGAACGCCCGTTGACTATCTGCAATAGCAAGCCTGCTTACAGCTTCCAGATATCCCTGGCGTACTCGGCGATCGTGCGGTCACTGGAGAACTTGCCAACACGCGCAACGTTCAATATGGCCATGCGGGTCCACTCTTCCTGATTCTTGTAAACCTCATCCACCAGGTCCTGTGCATTGATATAGCTCTCATAATCGGCCAGCAACAGGTAATGATCGCCCTTGTGCAACAGGGTATCGAAAATCTGACGGTAACGGTCCGGCTCCTCTACCGAGAAGAAGCCGCTGTCTATCATATCCAGCACTTCCTTCAGCTCGACATGTCCATGGTAGAAGTCCCAGGGGTTGTAGCCGGCCGCCCGTACCTCCGCCACCTGCGGCGTCGTCAGACCGAAGATGAAGATATTGTCGGCCCCGACTTCTTCGCGGATCTCGACATTGGCACCATCCAGCGTACCTATGGTCAGTGCACCGTTCAGCGCCATCTTCATGTTGCCGGTACCGGAAGCCTCGGTGCCGGCGGTCGAAATCTGTTCCGACAGGTCGCTGCCCGGGAACAGGATTTCCGCTGCCGAAACATCATAATTCGGATAGAACACCACCTTGAGCTTGTCGCCGACAGCAGGATCATCATTGATCACTGCTGCCACGTCATTGATCAAACGAATGATCAATTTCGCCATGTGGTAACCTGGAGCCGCCTTGCCGCCGAAGATCACGGTACGCGGTGTGGCATCCGGCGCCTTGCCTGAACGGATGCGGTTATACAGCGTAATGACATGCAGCAGGTTCAATAACTGGCGCTTGTATTCATGGATACGCTTGATCTGCACGTCAAACAGGCTGGCCGGATTGAGCTTTATGCCGGTAAGCTGCTCGATCTTGTTGGCCAGACGCACCTTGTTTTCATGTTTGACCTGACGGAAGGCTTTCTGGAACGCAGGATCATCCGCCAAAGGCTCAAGTTTCCTCAAGCGGTTGAGGTCCTTCTGGAAATCACGACCTATGGTCTTCTCCAACAGGGCGGTCAAAGCCGGATTGGCCTGGTTGAGCCAGCGGCGAGGCGTGATGCCGTTGGTGACATTGACGAACTTGCCCGGATAGATGCGACTGAAGTCTGCAAAGAGCGTGGTTCTGAGCAATTCGCTGTGCAGTGCTGCAACGCCATTGACCATATGGCTGCCGACCACGGCCAGATGGGCCATGCGCACGCGCTTACCGTTGTTTTCATCGATGATGGAAACACGCTTCAACAATTCGGTATCACCCGGGAATTTGTGATTCACCATGTGCAGAAACTCATGGTTGATCTGGTAGATGATCTGCATGTGTCGTGGCAATAGCCGGGTCATCTTCTCCACGCCCCAGGTTTCCAGCGCTTCAGGCATCAGGGTATGGTTGGTGTAGGCAAAGATTCTGACCACCAGATCCCAGGCCTTGGCCCATGCCAAGCCGTGCACATCCACCAGCTGGTACATCATCTCGGCAATGGCAATCGCCGGATGCGTATCATTCAACTGAATGGCGATCTTCTCCGGCAGCTGATCCCAATCCTTGTGGGTCGCGAGATAACGGCGCAGGATGTCCTGAATCGAGGCGGAAACGAAGAAATACTGCTGCTTGAGACGCAGCTCCTTGCCCAGCACCGAAGTGTCGTTGGGATAAAGCACCTTGGAAATGTTCTCCGAGGCATTGCGCTCTTCTACTGCCTTTTCATAATTACCTTCATTGAAATGAGAAAGGTCGAATTCGCGCGCCGCTTTGGCGGACCACAGGCGCAGATTGTTCACGGTTTTGGTACCGTAACCGGGAATCGGCACATCGTAGGCCATGGCCAGCACCGGCTCGCAATCCACCCAGCGATGCTCGACATGGCCGCCCTCATTGAATTCGACCAACCTGCCGTAAAAGCGCACGGTATAAGTGCTTTCAGGCCGCTGGAACTCCCAGATATTGCCATAACGCAGCCAGTTATCCGGATTCTCCACTTGCTGTCCATCCACAATGGCCTGACGGAACATGCCATATTCGTAGCGGATGCCGTAGCCGGTGCCCGGGATGTCCATGGTCGCCATCGAATCCAGGAAGCAAGCCGCCAGACGGCCGAGACCGCCGTTACCCAGAGCCGCATCGTTCTCGATCTCGGCCAGGGCTTCCATATCCTGACCCAGAGCATTGAGGCCTTCCTTGACTTCGGGTGCAATGCCCAGATTCAGTGCAGCATTGGAAAACATGCGCCCGATAAGAAATTCCAGCGAGAGGTAATAGACCCGTTTGGGATCCTTATCGAAATAGGACTCCGACGTATTCACCCAGCGCTCAACCACATGGTCGCGCACGGTATTCGCTGCCGTGTTGTACCAGTCGCGTGAGGTTGAAACCTTGTGGGTCTTGAAGCAGGTGTAACGCAAATGGCTTTCAAGCGCCTGCACTATAGGGATACTCTCGGCTGAAACCAGATCTGCTGCTTGTTTTTTGGAACGGGATTTGGGTGTCTTGGCGGTCGTCATATTCAGGCTTCTTTCTTGATTATTTCAGGAGATACAGGCTTGCTGACTGGCATACTAGCCATATCAAATCGACGTCACTCTGGATCGATTATAAACTAGCAAGAAGCATACTAAATATTAAGCTTTGTGAAATTTACAGTTTAAACACGCACAAATCCGGCATTCTCCCCATTTTCAGAAGATCGCTCCGTCAATCTGCATGCATCATAACGAGCACGCGCACGGGATTTCTTCCACCAGACATACACACCGGTGATTGAGAGCATCGCCACTACCAGCCCCATCAACGAAATCAGAATACGGCCGGGCAATCCCAGGATGCGACCGGAATGCAGGGGAAACTGCAGTTGGACAAAAATGTCGGCGGCGGTGCCCTTCCATGGCTGTTTATCGCCAAGGTAACTGCCATCAGCGGCGTCATAATAGATCTGCGCAGGTCCGGCCCCGGCTGATCCATGGTCTTCTCCCGCATAGAAAAATCCGACGCCATAGACGCCAAACTCCTGGGAGTAAAAGATACTGCCTGTCGGCTCCCGCCAACCGCGCCTATCCGCTTCTGCCGAAGCAAGCCGGATCACCTCCGCAAACTGCACTCTGGACTCGATGGGTTTGTGCAGCTCTGCCATGGGCCGGCTATCGAACGGGCCCGGTGTGACCTGCGAGATGCTGGACATCACCGGAAAAAATATTTCACGATAGAGGTTCAGTGAGAATGCCGTAAACGCCAGGATGAACAAAAGCACCCATGTCCACAAACCACCTGCGCGATGCAGATCGAAATTCAGCTTGTAAGCGCCGCCTTTCCAGCGCACAGCCCATGCAGACTGCCAGCGCTGCCACCAGGTTTTTGCCATGGACTCATTGGTCTCAGACATGCCGTCATGCGGATTCTGCAGGGCGCGCGAAGTCCTGGGCTGTCGTTTTCTGGCAGGCAGGGTCAGATAGAATCCGATGAAGCAGTCCAGTGTCCAGATAATCGCAATGATGCCGAGTAGCCAGATACCCCAACGGTCTATTCCCCACATCTCGGGAAGATGCAGGCTGTAATGCAGCACATAAAGAAAAGAGATCAGGTTTTCACTGGTAATCGGCCAGGGCGCGCCCCAGTAACGCTTGCCGAGTTCCCGGCCACTGACCGGATCGACGAATATCTGATTGTAACCCGGCTCG
>DLMX01000029.1:353-1382 GCA_002479405.1 Methylophilaceae bacterium UBA7525 | reverse complement strand
GCTCTGCGAGCAATGGCACAAAGCTGACACGAACCTGCGGATGCCGCGCTTCGATCTGCTCAATGAATTCGAGCGACGGCCTTGCACTGCCTGTAGCTGGCGCTTCCATCAGGTGGGGATTGAGCAGATCATCCAGCTCATGATCCCAGGAGATGATGGCGCCGGTCAGGCCGGTCAGGAACAGGAAGCCTGCCATCAGCAGGCCGAACCAGCGATGTATCAAGACCCAGAATGCGCGCATCAGTATTTCCAGCTCAGCGTCAGTCTGGCGCTACGTGGTGCGGCATAAAAACTCTGATCCCACATGAGGCTGGTCAGATATTTGCGGTCTGTCACGTTGTCCACGTTCAGGGCAAGCGTCGTATTCTTGTCAAACTCGTAGGCCGCCATCAGATCCACCAGGGTATAACTGTCCTGCTCCACCCGGGTTCCGGAGATGTCGCGGTAGATATCTCCGCGCCACTTCACATTCATGCCAACCTTCAGCTTGTCGATCATCGGGATCCGGTAACTTGTGGCGAGATTGAACATATGCCTTGGAGCATAGGTTCTGATGTCCTCGTCATTCTCTCCGCGGATCGACAACGCTGTATAACCGCCGCGTAATTGCAGGCGGTCGGTGATGTCGCCAGCCACGTCGATTTCAATACCTTTGGATACAGCCGTCACACCACGGTAATACGTGTCAAAGCTGCCGGGTATGGTGCCGGCAGACTCCGCCACATTGTCCTGCTTGCTGCGGAACACTGCGAATGTCGTGTTAAGCCGCTTGTTCAGCCATTCGCTCTTGATACCTGCTTCGTAACTCTTGCCCTCAAGCGGCGCGAGCGGTTTACGTTTGATATCCAGCTCGGTCTGCGGATTGAAAATATCCGTATAACTGGCGTAGGCAGAATGCTGATCGGTCAGGTCGTAGACAATGCCGGCATAAGGCGTGACCTTGTCATCATGCTCATATTCATGCGGCACCGCATAGCTTTCGCCCTTGCTTTCCACACTGGTCATGCGAGCGCCGCCGATCAGGTTCAA
>DLMX01000029.1:0-193 GCA_002479405.1 Methylophilaceae bacterium UBA7525 | reverse complement strand
TGAAATGCGCCGCTGCATAAATGCTGCTGCGCTTGTCGGTAAAGCTGGCATCGCCGGAGACGGCTGGATAGCTGGAGTTAGGTTCGCTACCAGCCAGAACATCGTCCAGCGAAACTGGTGAGTATACCGAGGTGCCGTAACGCGATTCCTCCTTATTCCTGGATCTTGCCCAGTTGGCGCCGACGATCACCTG
>DLMX01000011.1:29603-39898 GCA_002479405.1 Methylophilaceae bacterium UBA7525 | reverse complement strand
AATTTACCTTTTGCCATAATCGTTTCCTTTAACTGACTGCTATTATCAAGTTAATAATCAAGTGCAAGCCCATCAGGCAACAGACCACTTAACCCACACCTAAATCAATGGTGCCCATGGCGGGAATCGGACCCGCGACCTCTCCCTTACCAAGGGAGTGCTCTACCACTGAGCCACATGGGCGCTAAATACTTATGCCGGTTTTCTGGAGCGGGCGACGAGGCTCGAACTCGCGACATCTTGCTTGGAAGGCAAGTGCTCTACCAACTGAGCTACACCCGCTTCGAGGAGCAACATCACCCGAACATCCAACAAACCAGCGCCTATCGGCTCTGAATCTGATATTGCTAACTTTTGCTAATTCTTTAAGTTGCTGGTGGAGGGGGAAGGATTCGAACCTTCGTACTCTGAGAGAACGGATTTACAGTCCGTCGCCTTTAACCACTCGGCCACCCCTCCCAACCGAACCCATGATTATGCTGATAATCTGACTGCGTGTCAAACGCAAAGGTGAGAATTTTTGGTGCCGGATGTCGGAATCGAACTGACGACCTTCGCATTACAAGTGCGCTGCTCTACCAACTGAGCTAATCCGGCAAAAACGTAATTTTATCGCATTAAATCTATTTAACCAACTTCAAAAACGGCTTCTTTTTGACTGGCTCTGTTTTTTTATTCTCTTTTGCGTCCAGAGCTGGCTCTTCAGCCTCCGCCTCTCCAACCCTGAATCCGGATTCCTCCGGTTCTGGCTGAAAAAACATGCCTTGACCATTTTCCCTGGCAAACACACCTTTTACTGCATGCATGGGCACATACAACTCATTGGCGACACCACCGAAGCGCGCCGAAAAAGTAATGGCATCATTACTGATCTGCAGATTTTTGGTCGCCGAATAGTTGATGTTAAGGACTATCTCGCCGTCCTTGACATAAGCCATGGGCACTTGCGTCTGACCATCCACTGCCACCAGCAAGTGGGGCGTCAAACCGT
The DNA here is from genome assembly GCA_002479405.1 of Methylophilaceae bacterium UBA7525. Lineage (GTDB taxonomy): Bacteria > Pseudomonadota > Gammaproteobacteria > Burkholderiales > Methylophilaceae > UBA6140. The sequence continues at coordinate 38,907 of DLMX01000011.1, read as the reverse complement.
TATCGACACACCATTCATGCATGGCACGAATCATGTATGGCTTGGTTGATGTGAATTCACTCATCACTCGCCTCAACTTCGTCAGTTAACACCAGAACCCGGCATGCTGCCTTAAACCAGCAGACCTACTTGCGCATTGCTTTTTCTGATGGCGTCATCGCTTCTATATACGCCGGGCGAGAGAATATACGTTCTGCGTACTTAAGTAAAGGTGCGGCCTGTTTCGGCAGCTCAATTCCATAATGTCCGAGGCGCCACAGCAGCGGGGCCAGAGCAACATCCAGCATGGAGAATTCATCGCCCAGAATATATTGCTGCTTGCTGAACAACGGCACAATCTGTGTCAGATTGTCACGAATCGTGGCGCGCGCCTTGTCCGCAGCCTTCTGATTGCCGGATTCCAGTTCGGCAATATGGGAAAAAAGCTGTTCTTCGAAGTTGTGCAAAAACAGTCTGGCACGAGCGCGCATGACCGGATCCGCCGGCATCAACTGCGGATGCGGAAAACGCTCATCAATATATTCATTGATGATATTGGCCTGCTGCAATACCAGGTCGCGCTCGACCAGCACCGGCACTTCGTTATGCGGATTGATGATAGCCAGATCTTCCGGCTTGTTGGCCAAATCTACATCAATGACTTGAAAATCCATGCCTTTTTCAAAAAGCACGATGCGGCAACGATGACTGTAAGGGTCAGTGGTGCCAGAGTATAGCGTCATCATAATAGTGGTTTCCTAAAAACTAAAAAGCAAAACGGGAGAGGCTTCCATTCAACTGGAAGCCCGTCCCGCCAGTTAGATTAATGCACGTCTTTCCAGAACTCTTTCTTCAGGTAGTACGAAACGACGAACAGCAGGCCCAGGAACAGCAAGACAATAATGCCCAGCTTCTTGCGTTGCACCTGCGCCGGTTCAGCCATGAATACCAGGTAATTCACCAGATCAGCCATGGCGGCATCATATTCCGCCGGCGTCATGACACCGGGCTTGTCCAGCACCAGATGATGACTTTCCATCTTTGCACCATCAGCAGCGACTTGTTCCTCGGTCTTCATGACCTGATGGCCCTGAAGCTCCCAAAGCACGTGCGGCATGCCGACATTGGGGAACACGACATTGTTCCAGCCGGTCGGGCGACTGCCATCACGATAGAAGCCACGCAGATAGGTGTAAAGCCAATCCGCGGTCCGTGCGCGCGCTTCCACAGTCAGATCCGGCGGCACAACACCAAACCAGGCTTTCGCCCCCGCCTTGGGCATCGCCACCTGCATGGTGTCACCAACTTTCTCGGAAGCGAACAGCAGATTATTCTTGATCTGCTCTTCCGTCAGTCCGATATCCACCAGCCTGTTATAGCGCATGTAGTTTGCACTATGGCAGTTCAGGCAATAATTGACGAACAGCTTGGCACCCCTCTGCAAGGACTCTTGATTACTGAGGTTGACAGGCGCCTTATCCAGATGAACATCTCCACCAGCTGCCACAGCAAACGCTGGGAGCAGCAGGAAAGAAGCTGCCAAAAATCCGTGTTTAACGGCATTGATGATTGATTGCGACTTCATTATGCGGTTACCCTTTCCGGCACTGGTTTTGTCTTGTCTTTCTTCGTATACCAAGGCATCAGAATAAAGAAGAGGAAATAGGTCAATGTGAAGATACGTGCCACGATGGTCGCACGGTCTGCGCCACCGACAATCCATGTACTTGCATCAAACACACCCCAGACGTTGGACGGCTTGGTGCCCAGATAACCGAGCACGATGAAACTCACCACGAACAACGCCAACCACTTCTTGTAGAGCGAACCACGATACCGGATAGATTTCACGGGACTACGATCCAGCCATGGCAACAAGGCAAAGATCATGACGGACAGGCCCATCGCAGCTACTCCAGGAAACTGCGAATTGAAAATCGGTGGCACCGCGCGCAGGATCGAGTAATACGGCGTGAAGTACCAGACTGGCGCGATGTGTGCCGGCGTCTGTAGCGGGTCAGCCGGAATAAAGTTGTTGGCCTCGAGGAAATAGCCGCTCATCTCCGGCGCGAAGAAGATGATGGCCGAGAACACCATCAGGAATACCGTCACACCGACAATATCCTTCACCGTGTAATACGGGTGAAAGGGAATGCCGTCGAGCGGAATATGCGTCTTCGGGTCCTTGTAAGCCTTGATCTCGATACCATCAGGATTATTGGAGCCGACCTCATGCAAAGCAATCAGATGCGCAACAACGAGGCCAAGCAGCACCAGCGGCAGGGCGATAACGTGAAAAGCAAAGAAGCGATTCAGTGTCGCATCGGAAACGACATAATCACCTCGCAACCACTCGGACACATCAGGACCGATAAACGGTATGGATGTGAACAGATTGATAATAACCTGAGCACCCCAGTAAGACATCTGGCCCCATGGCAGCAGGTAGCCGAAGAACGCTTCGCCCATCAGCACCAGGAAAATGCCTACACCGAACAGCCAGATCAGTTCGCGCGGCGCGCGATAGGAACCGTAAATCAAACCACGGAACATATGCAGATAGACCACCACGAAGAACATGGATGCGCCGGTGGAGTGCATGTAGCGAATCAGCCAGCCCCAGGATACGTCACGCATGATGTATTCGACGGAGCCGAAAGCCAATGCGGCATCAGGCTTGTAATGCATGGTCAGGAAAATGCCCGTGACGATCTGCAAGACCAGCACCAGCAAAGCCAGCGAACCGAAGAAATACCAGAAATTGAAATTTTTCGGCGCATAGTACTCCGTCAGATGCGCCTTGATATTGGCGGTCAGCGGAAAGCGCTGATCGACCCAGGTGAGAACCCCCGCCATGCATTTTTCTACCTTGTTTTTCATGGCTATACCGCCTCCTTGCTATGTTCGCCCACCAACAGGATTGCATCACTCAGATAATGGTGCGGCGGCACCACCAGATTGGTAGGTGCCGGCGAACCCTTGAACACGCGGCCGGCAAGATCGAACTTGGAACCATGACAAGGACAGAAGAAGCCGCCCTTCCAGTCATCACCCATATCGCCGTTTGGCTGCAATTTTGGAGAAGGCGAGCACCCAAGATGGGTACATATCCCTTCCATCACCATCAGGTTCGGGCGAATCGAGCGGGTAGCATTCTTGCAATAATCCGGCTGCTGGCTGGTTACGTCCAGATTGGGGTCCGTCAGCTTGTCTTCCTGACCGGAAAGCGTCTGACTCATACTTTCTGTCAAATTGACAATCCACACCGGCTTACCACGCCACTCAACCGTGATCATCGCACCAGGTTCGATCTTGCTTATATCCACCTCAACGGCCGCTCCTGCAGCCCTGGCACGCGCACTTGGCAACATGCTGCTTACAAAAGGTACGGCCATCGCGGCAACTGCAACCCCGCCCACGGCGGAGGTGGCAGCTATCAGGAACCTGCGCTTAGCCCGATCAACTGGTTGATTTGCCATTACTTACCCTTAAAAAATATTCCAAACCGTCAAGCATTCCGGCATCACAAACAACCAAAGCAGGAACACACATACATAATCAGCCCAGCATTTTACAGCTTTCGCATTAAAAATTAAACCTTTATCCGTACATCAGACAGGATTGTCAATGTCGATAAACCGGTGACTCAAACCGAATTTCTCAGCCAGGTGCCGACCCAGCGCCTGCACACCATAACGCTCTGTGGCGTGATGACCGGCGGCGATATAGGCCACGCCAGACTCGCGCGCCAGATGCACAGTCTGCTCCGAAACTTCGCCGCTGATAAACACATCAACCCCCAACTCGATCGCCGACTCCAGATACTGCTGTGCCGCACCAGTGCACCATGCCACGCGTTGCACTTCGCGGGCAGTATCGCCCACGACCAACGGCTGCCTTTGCAACAAGCCGCCAAGGCGCTGCTGAAACCCGCCCAGCGTCTCAGCTTGCGGCAGGCTGCCGTGCAACACCAACGACTGTTCACCAACACTACCCTCCACCTGCAAACCCAGCTTAAGTGCCAACTGAGCGTTATTACCCAGCACCGGATGCGCATCCAGAGGTAAATGATAGGCTGACAGATTTAGCTGATGCTCCAGCAAGAACCGGATACGCTTATGCTTGATACCGATAATGCGTGGATCCTCGTTACGCCAGAAATAGCCATGATGAACCAGCACCATGTCTGCACCCGCTTGCTGAGCTGCCTGCAACAGCGCCATGCTGGCCGTAACACCTGTTACTATGCTATTAACCTCCTGCCGCCCTTCGACTTGCAGACCATTCGGGCAATAATCGCGAAAGCGCTCAACCTCCAGGATTTGTCCGGTATAATCCATTAACTCTTTAATATTCATTATGTTCTGCCCTTAACCCATCCAACCCCATGAAGAAACTTTGGCTTATTTTTGCACAGACCGTGACAATTAGTCTCGGCGCCCTGTTTGTAGTACAGACCTTCTATCCGGAACTTCTCAAACAATCACTCGAACCAAAAATGCCTTCGCCTGTACAGGTGAGCCAGATCGCCCCCATCGAAGCTGCGCAGACATCAGGGTCCTACAGCAGCGCCGCAAAAAAAGCCATGCCTGCGGTAGTCAATATCTTCACCAGCAAGAAGGCCGAGCCCAGGCAATTACACCCCTTCATGGATGACCCCCTGTTCAGGCATTTCTTCGGCGATCAGTTCGAAGATGAGCAACGCTCGGATAACAGCCTGGGTTCCGGCGTGGTCGTCAGTCCGCAGGGATACATCATCACCAATCATCATGTCATTGAAGCGGCAGATGAGATCGAAATCGCACTGGCAGATGGCCGCACCATGCCGGCAACCATCGTCGGCACCGATCCTGAAACCGACCTGGCCGTACTCAAGGTCGAGGCTGCGAACCTCCCAGCCATCACCTTTGCCGACCCGGACCAATACAGTGTAGGCGATGTCGTACTCGCGATCGGCAATCCGTTCGGCGTCGGCCAGACCGTCACTCAAGGCATCATCAGTGCTCTTGGTCGCAGCCATCTCGGCATCAACACCTTTGAAAACTTCATCCAGACCGACGCCTCCATCAATCCCGGCAACTCCGGCGGTGCACTGATAGACACCAACGGCCATCTGGTCGGAGTAAACAGCGCCATCTATTCACGTAGCGGCGGTTCCATGGGTATCGGCTTTGCCATCCCGGTCAGCCTGGCCAAACAGGTAATGGAGCAGATTATCCGGCAGGGCAGCGTCGTGCGCGGCTGGGTCGGCATAGAAGTGCAAGACATCACGCCACAACTGGCCGAATCCTTCAGACTCTCGCACACTCAGGGCTCGCTGATTGCAGGTGTATTGCCTGACAGCCCTGCAAGGAAAGCGGGCCTGAAACCGGGAGACATTCTGCTGGAGATCAATGGCAACAAGGTCGTCAACAGCTCATCCATGCTCAACCTGATCGCCGGCTTGCAGCCGAACGACAAAGCCGTCCTGAAAGTCGCCAGAAACCAGCGTGAAATGGAAATCGAAGTCGTGATTGGAAGGCGCCCCCCTGTACAACAGGTGCTGCAGAACCGTCGCTAGACGGGCACCCGGACATCAGTCTGCCGGGGCTGATGCCTTACGCTTGCCAATAAAGCCCGCGAGAAAGATACCGGTTTCATAAAGCAGCCATAACGGCACCGCCAGCATGAATTGAGAAATAACATCTGGCGGTGTAAAAATCGCACCCAACACAAAGGCACCGACAATAACATAAGCACGAATCTCCTTCAGCGTGCTGATCTGCACCAGGCCAAAGCCGACCAGCACGATGACGGCAATCGGCACCTCAAAAGCCAGTCCAAACGCCAGAAACAACGTGATGACAAAATCGAGGTAACGGCCGATATCGGTCATTACCGCCACACCTTCCGGCGCATAGCCGGTAATGAAACCGAAGACCACCGGGAACACGAGAAAATAGGCAAAAGCCATACCCGTCAGAAAAAGCAGTGTACTGGCAACCACCAGCGGCATCATGAAACGGCGCTCATGAGCATAGAGGCCGGGCGAAACGAAAGCCCACACCTGATACAAGGTATGCGGTAGCGAGATAACAAATGCGGCCATCATCGCCATCTTCATGGGAACGAAAAACGGGGTCGTCACCTCAGTTGCGATCATCTGACCACCTGCCGGCAAACTTGCCAGCAAAGGCTGGGCCAGCAATGTATAAATCTGATCGGCAAACGGGAAAAGCAAAATGAAAGTAAGTATCAGGCCGATGACGATACGCATCAGCCTGTCTCGCAATTCAATCAGATGGGAGATGAAAGATTCCGAAGTGCTCATGATGAAGAGCCTTTCAACTCAGTTCTGCTTATCGTGGGAACGGTCATTGCCGGATGCAGCCTCCCCTGGTTTTGATCCGACATCGGCCGGCTCCTCTGCCGCCTGCCTGATATCGGTAACGCCTGCATGTATAGTATTTGTCACTTCGGATTGCAGATTGCGGGCGTTTTGCTGCACATCCTGCTGCACTTTCTTCAGCTCTTCCAGCTGCAGCTCGCGCTCTACATCCTGTTTTACAGCGGCAACATATCGCTGCATACGCCCAAGCAGCGAGCCCAGCGTGCGCGCCACCTTGGGCAGTTTTTCCGGCCCGATCACCAGTAGCGCCACGATGGCGATAATAACCAGCTCGGTGAATGCGATATCGAACAAGGGGAATATTACTGCCTGGTTTTATTGGTCACTTCACCTTCGACCGTTTCCGCCTTCGCATCCTCTTCAATTTTCGCTGAAGATTTTTCGTCCTTGACGGCATCCTTGAAACTCTTGACCGCCCCACCAACATCGCCACCTATATTGCGAAGCTTCTTGGTGCCAAAAATCAGCACAACAACCAACAGCACGATCAGCCAATGCCAGATACTAAATGCGCCCATCTTTGCTCTCCTGGATTATTTCGTGAAAATTCACCTAGGTTTTAGGTAATGTCTGCCCGCCGCCGAATACATGGACATGCAGATGGAACACTTCCTGCCCGCCTTCGCGGCCGGTATTGATCATGGTACGAAATCCGCTCAAACCCTGTTGCTGAGCCAGCTTGGGAGCCAGCAGCAATATTTTTCCCAGTAGGGCCTGCTGCGTCTCGTCGCAATGCGCCAGACTTTCCGTGTGCTGTTTCGGTACGATGAGAAAATGTACAGGGGCGATCGGCTGGATATCATTGAACGCGATCACATCATCATCCTCGTAAATCATTTTACTGGGGATAGTCCCAGCCACGATTTTGCAGAAAATACAGTCCGTCATTTCATTTCTCCTTGCGGGAAGCCTTTTCTGCGATCCCTGACAAGCCTTCACGCCGGGCAAGTTCATCCAGCACATCCTGCGGTTTCAGCCCCGCCTGCGCCAACATGACCATACAGTGAAACCACAGATCCGCAGTCTCGTAAATGACCTTTTGCGGGTCGCCATCCTTGGCGGCAAGGATAGTCTCGGCAGCTTCCTCCCCGACCTTTTTCAGAACGGCATCCATACCCTTGCTATAAAGCTTGGCAACATAGGAAGTCTGCGGATCTGCAGTCTTGCGCTGCTCGAGCAATTCAGCCAAGCGTTCCAGAACGTCATTCATGGCGATATATCTCCTGCGGATCCTTCAATACCGGCTGATCGGTCACCCATTGCCCGTCAACCAGCTTTCTGAAGAAACAGTTATGCCGACCGGTGTGACAGGCAATACCACCCAGTTGCTCAACACTGATGAGAATGACATCCTCATCGCAATCCAGACGGATTTCATGCACTTTCTGCACATGGCCGGATTCTTCACCCTTGCGCCATAACTTTTTGCGCGAGCGTGACCAATAGACAGCCTGACCGGTTTCCACAGTCAGCTGCAGCGCCTCGCGGTTCATAAAGGCAAACATCAGGATCTTGTTGCTACCGGCCTCCTGCGCAATCACCGGCACCAGACCGTCGGCAGTCCAGCGCACCTCATCCAGCCAGTTTTTGCTCACAGTCGCACCTCGATACCATGGTCACGCATGTATTCCTTGGCCTGACGCACAGTGAATTCGCCGTAGTGGAAAATACTGGCAGCGAGCACTGCATCAGCACCACCTTCCTGCACACCCTCGACCAGGTGCATCAGACTGCCGACACCGCCGGATGCGATGATCGGCACATCAACCGCATCGCTGATGGCACGATTCAGCGGCAGGTTGAATCCGGTTTTCGTGCCATCCCGATCCATACTGGTCACCAGCAACTCCCCGGCGCCCAGTTCGGTCATCTTACGCGCCCATTCGACCGCATCCAGCCCAGTTGGCTTACGACCGCCATGGGTGAACACTTCCCAGTGATCACCGACCTGCTTGGCATCGATCGCAACGACGATACACTGCGAGCCGAAACGGGCAGCGGCATCGGCAACCAATTGCGGGTTGAGGACGGCGGAAGTATTGATACTAACCTTGTCGGCGCCGGCATTGAGCAACCGGCGGACATCCTCGACCTCTCGCACGCCGCCGCCTACTGTCAGTGGGATGAACACCTGAGAAGCAACCTCTTCAATGATGTGCAAAATCAAGCCGCGATTGTCCGAGCTGGCTGTGATATCGAGAAATGTCAATTCATCAGCGCCCTGGTCATCATAGCGCTTGGCGATTTCGACCGGATCGCCCGCATCACGCAACTCGAGAAAATTGACGCCTTTGACAACACGGCCATCGGTCACATCCAGACAAGGAATGATGCGCTTGGCCAGCCCCATTATTGGTCACTCAATTCGTCTGCCAATTTCTGGGCAGCGGCAAAGTTCAGGGAGCCTTCGTAAATCGCACGCCCGGTAATGGCACCCATGATGCCTTCCGACTCCACTGCGCAAAGCCGTTTGACGTCTTCCAGATTGGTAATGCCGCCGCTGGCAATCACCGGGATATGCAGGGCCTGAGCAAGTTGCACAGTTGCCTCGATATTGACGCCGGTCAACATGCCATCACGGCCGATATCGGTGTAGATCACAGCCTCAACGCCATAATCCTCGAATTTTCTTGCCAGATCGACGACATCATGCCCGGTCAGTTTGGACCAGCCATCAACCGCCACCTTGCCGTCCTTGGCGTCGAGCCCGACCATGATATGGCCAGGAAAAGCGTCGCAGGCCTCATGCAGGAAGCCCGGGCTCTTGACTGCGGCAGTACCGATAATGATATAGGTCACGCCGTTATCCAGATAACGCTCTATGGTCTCCAGGTCGCGGATGCCGCCGCCCAGCTGGATGGGAATATCACCACCGACAGCATCAACAATGGCTTTGATCGCGCCCTCATTAACCGGCTTGCCGGCAAAGGCACCGTT
>DLMX01000011.1:25407-29473 GCA_002479405.1 Methylophilaceae bacterium UBA7525 | reverse complement strand
GGCTTGCCGGCAAAGGCACCGTTCAGGTCAACCAGATGCAGACGTTTGCCGCCCTGATCGACCCAGTGGCGCGCCATCGCGCCGGGATCTTCGGAAAAGACAGTGGCATCTTCCATCATGCCTTGCTTGAGTCTTACACAGTGGCCGTCCTTGAGGTCAATGGCGGGTATGATCAACATGATTATTTCAACACATTCAATTAACGAAATTAAGCTCGCCCATTCCACTGGGCAAAATTTGACAGAAGTTGCAAACCAGCATGCTGGCTTTTTTCTGGGTGGAACTGCACAGCGAAAATATTATCCCGTGCCACTACCGAGGTAAAGCGCGACGGATATTCGCTATAACCGGCGACAATTTCCTGATTGTCCGGCACCACATAATAACTGTGCACATAATAAAAACGCTCGCCGTCAGGTATACCCTGCCACATGGCGTGCCGCATCGTCTGATAAACCTGGTTCCACCCCATATGCGGAACCTTCAGCTTGTGACCGACTGCATCGTGCATGTCGGCTTTAACAAACTTGACCACCTTGCCCTGCAGGATACCAAGTCCGGCAGCATTGCCCTCTTCACTGTGCTCGAACAGCAACTGCAGACCAATGCATATGCCCAGAAACGGCTTGCTGGCGGCCGCACGAACGACGGCATCGCGCAAGCCTCGCATATTCAGTTCACGCATACAATCCGGCATCGCTCCCTGGCCCGGGAATACCACCCGTTCCGCCGCATCGATTTGTGACGGATCACTGGTGACGACAACCTTTCTGTCGGGCGCAACATGCTCCAGCGCTTTGGACACGGAGCGTAGATTTCCCATGCCGTAATCGACAACCGCGATATCAATCATAATATTAGTCTGCAACGAACATTAATTTGCAACAACCCAGGGAACTATAACGCGCCCTTGGTAGAGGGCATGATACCTGCCATGCGGGCATCTGCTTGCACTGCCATACGCAGTGCGCGGCCGAAAGCCTTGAATATGGTCTCAGCCTGATGGTGAGCATTGTCGCCACGCAGATTATCAATATGCAAAGTAAGCTGTGCGTGGTTGACAAAACCCTGGAAGAGCTCATGAATCAGATCAACATCGAAATCGCCGATGCGAGCACGCGCGAATTCCACGCCGAACTCCAGGCCCGGACGTCCTGAAATATCCAGCACCACTCTCGAAAGAGCTTCGTCCAGAGGTACATAGGCGTGACCGTAACGACAGATGCCTTTTTTGTCGCCAATGGCCTTGGCAAAAGCCTGGCCGAGGGTAATGCCGATATCCTCGACGGTGTGATGCGCGTCGATATGCAGATCGCCTTTTGCTTCCACGCTGATATCCATCATGCCGTGACGGGCGATCTGATCCAGCATGTGGTCGAGGAAGGCCAGACCTGTAGAGAAATTGGATACACCCGTGCCGTCCAGATTGATGGTGACGCTAATCTGGGTTTCCAGGGTGTTACGACTGACTTCAGCAATACGCATAATCGAATTTTACTACGTAAGTGGGTTACACAAATAAAAACCGCCACAAAACATCATGAATTGTTTTGCGGCGGTCCGAAGTTTGATACTGGGAGATATTAGCTGAACAGCTTCTTCAACCAGCCAAAGAAACCACCGCCAGAAGCAGCACCATCACGAGCCAGGCCAGTAATTTCAGCAGCAGCAGCAGCTGGGTCGGCAGCACCGTAGATAGCCGCACCAGCAACGATGATGTCAGCACCGGCGTCCTTCACCTGCTTGACGGTTGCGGGCTTAACGCCACCGGCAACAGAGATCTTCAAACCGGTATTCAGGCTGGCAACCAAAGCCAGGTCAGAGAATGGAGTTTGACCTGCAGCCTGTTGATCCAGACCGGTGTGAACACCAATGATGTGCGCACCCAGCTTGGCAGCTTCCTTGGTACGTGTTGCCTTGTCTTCCACATTGATCAGGTCGACTTGCGCTTCCTTGCCGTACTTGTTGGCAACATCAACGACGCCTTTGATCGTACCCAGGTCAGCAGTACCCAGAACGGTACAAATGTCGGCGCCGGCTTTGTAGAAAGGCTCAGCTTCATAGTAACCGGCATCCATGGTCTTCAGGTCAACCAGGATCTTGTTGTTCGGGAACTTTGCACGCAGTGTTTCCAGCAGCTTGATACCGTTGTGCTTGATGCATGGAGTACCAATTTCAAGAATGTCTACATGCGGGGCGACTTTGCTGGCCAGTGCAACAGTTGCGTCAAAATCCAGTGAGTCTAATGCCATTTGGGTTAGTGCCACGATATTTCCTCCACTCTAAATAACAAGGGTTGTGCGGTTTTGTTTTGTTAACCGCGTAATAATACATTTTTTCTGGATTTTGGGGGAATTTTCGTATTTTTCGCGACAAACCCACAACTCGCCAGAATTTACAGAAGTTCTGGCGAGTTTCTGTTTTTGCGGAAGAAACCATAGCCAAATCGGCTAAGGCAATATCTCTCGCAATGCCATCAATAACTGCTGATTCTGGCTATCCGTACCGATAGTGATGCGCAAATAAGGCGCAATGCGTGCAGGTTTGCTGAAGTGTCGGACAATGATACTGCGGTCACGCAACTTTGCCGTCAGTTCAGCGCCATCGCGCTCAGCATGTCTGGCAAAAATGAAATTGGCGCCCGAAGGCAGTACATCAAAACCCAGTTTGCACATTTCAGCCACCAGATGCTCACGCGAAGCAATGACCTTCTGCCGGGTCATCTCGAAGTATTCAACATCTTCCATCGCCGCCACGGCACCGGCCAGCGCCAAGCTATCGACCGGGTAGGAATTGAAGCTGTCCTTGACGCGAATCAGCCCTTCGATCAAGTCCTGCTGTCCGAGTGCATAACCGACTCGCAAGCCGGCCAATGAACGGGCCTTGGACAGCGTATGCGTGACAAGCAGATTGGGATAGCGATTGATCAAACCGACAGCGGACTCTGCACCGAAATCCACATAAGCCTCATCGATGACGACAACAGATTCAGTGTTGCCCTGCAACAGACGCTCGATGTCAGCCAAGGGCAATGGAATGCCGGTCGGTGCATTGGGATTCGGAAAGATAATGCCGCCATTGGGCTTCAAATAATTATCGACATCAATCTCAAAACGCTCGTTGAGCGCTACGGTTTCGTAGGATATGCCATACAGCCCACAGTAGACCGGATAGAAACTGTAACTGATGTCCGGGAACAGCAAAGGTGCCCGATGCTTGAGCAGTGCCTGGAATACATGTGCCAGCACCTCATCAGATCCGTTTCCGACAAAGACTTGCTGCGGCCGCAAGCCATGGAAATCGGCAATCGCAGCTTTCAGGCGGTCTGAATTGGGGTCGGGATAGAGTCGCAGCGATTCTCCCACAGCAGCACGCAAGGCTTCCAGCACCTTGGGGCTGGGGCCGTAGGGATTCTCATTGGTATTGAGCTTGACCAGATTGCTGAGCTTGGGCTGCTCGCCCGGCACATAAGGCGTCAAGCCATGCACCACTTCACTCCAGTAGCGACTCATGGATCGGCCTAGTCTTTCAGACGATACTCGGCGGAACGGGCATGCGCCTGCAAACCTTCGCCATAAGCCAGCGTTGCAGCTACCTTGCCCAGCTTCTGCGCACCGGCTGGCGACACCATGATCAGGCTGGAACGCTTCTGGAAGTCATAAACACCCAGTGGCGAAGAAAAACGCGCCGTGCGCGAAGTAGGCAACACATGATTCGGCCCCGCACAATAATCACCAAGAGCTTCGCAGGTATTGCGCCCCATGAAAATGGCGCCGGCATGTTTTATCTTCTTGCTGTAGGCCAGCGGGTCTTCTACCGAAAGTTCCAGGTGCTCGGGCGCAATATAATTGGCAATCAACGCAGCTTCATCCATATCCCCGACCTGAATCAGCGCACCACGACCTTCCAGTGACGTGCGGATGATCTCCTTGCGCGGCATTTCTTCAACCAGTCGCTCTATACTCGCTGCGACCTTGTCCAGAAATTCAGCGTCGGGTGACAGCAGGATAGATTGCGCCAATTCATCATGTTCGGCTTGCGAAAACAGATCCATGGCGATCCAGTC
>DLMX01000011.1:25013-25233 GCA_002479405.1 Methylophilaceae bacterium UBA7525 | reverse complement strand
TGGCGATCCAGTCCGGATCGGTCTTGCCATCGCAGATCACCAGAATTTCGGACGGACCTGCGACCATGTCAATGCCGACCACACCGAACACGCGACGTTTAGCGGCTGCGACATAAGCATTTCCCGGGCCGACGATCTTGTCTACCTGCGGCACGCTCCGGGTTCCATAGGCCAGCGCCGCCACGGCCTGTGCACCACCGATGCAGAACACGCGATCGAC
>DLMX01000011.1:8713-24744 GCA_002479405.1 Methylophilaceae bacterium UBA7525 | reverse complement strand
CCGAGCAAGGTGCCGTCTTCTTCGGTATAGGACCAGGACGACATCAACTGCTTCTCGTGGTAGATACGTACGCGATTTGCTGCCTCCTGCAAGGCTAGACGCTGTTCCGCCGGCAGGCTGTCTAGCGCCAGCTGCAATTCGGCTTGAGAGAGTTCCAGCGCGCTCATGTCAGCAACGTCGAGACGATCGAATTTGCGTGTATATTCCAGCACAGCATGGTCGCCGCGCTGCTTCACGTCTCGCAAAATATCGGCGACAACTGCATCAACACTGTCATCCTGCGCCGTATCGAAAGCCAGCAAGGCTTTCAGTGCCTGCTCAAAGTCCTGATCGATTGTCGAATAACGTCTGATCTTCATTTGATCTTCATTTCCTTTGGCCCTGCTTGAGGTCCTGCTTGTTTGATGTTCATTTCTCGGCGTTCTTTTTGCTTTCCACAGCACGGGCAAAATCATCCATGATTGGCTGCAACAGATTTCGCTTGAGTTTAAGGGAAGCCTGATTGACGATGAGCCTGGAACTGATCTCACCCACCTCTTCCACTGCCTTCAGATTATTGGCGCGCAGTGTGCCGCCGGTACTGACCAGGTCGACAATCGCATCCGCCAGACCGACCAAAGGGCCAAGCTCCATCGAACCATAAAGCTTGATGAGATCAACATGCATGCCCTTGTCGGCAAAATGTTCGCGCGCGGTTTTCACGTATTTCGTCACAACCTTGAGTCGCGCACCCTGACGGATGGAGCCGAAATAATCGAAATTCTCACGCACAGCAACCATCATCCTGCAACGGGCTATTTCCAGGTCCAGCGGCTGATAGAGCCCCTGACCGCCATGCTCGTTCAATACATCCTTGCCGGCGATACCCAGATCTGCGGCGCCATATTGCACATAAGTCGGCACATCGCTTGCACGCACGATGATCAGCCTGACATCATCCCGATTGGTCGGCAGGATCAGCTTGCGAGATGTCTCCGGATCTTCCAGTGCTGTAATGCCGGCGGCGGCCAACAACGGCGTGGTCTCTTCGAAGATGCGACCCTTGGATAAGGCAATCGTTATCATGATTTTCCTGTTAATGCACCCGACGCACAGTAGCGCCCAATGCAGTCAATTTTTCTTCCAATCGCTCATAGCCACGATCCAGATGATAAATACGCTCAATCGTGGTTTCCCCGCGTGCAACCAGGCCTGCCAGCACCAAACTGGCAGAGGCCCGCAGATCGGTCGCCATCACTGTCGCACCGTCGAGATATTCGACGCCATGCACTACCGCAGTATTGCCTTCGACGTCGATATTGGCGCCAAGCCTTTGCAACTCCTGCACATGCATGAATCGATTTTCGAAGATCGTCTCCACCACGCTGGCACTACCTTCCGCCACCGTATTCATGGCCATGAACTGCGCCTGCATATCGGTCGGAAAGGCCGGGTGCGGTGCCGTACGGACATTTACCGATTTCAGCTTCTGACGACCGGTCACGGTTATGGTGCTGGCATCGCACTCGATGCCGGCACCGGCTTCACGCAGTTTATCAATCACGGCATCCAGCAGATCGGCCCGCGCATTGTGTAATTTTACCCGACCTCCGGTCATTGCGGCGGCCACCATGTAAGTACCTGCCTCGATGCGGTCGCAGACGATCTGGTGCTGTGCGCCACGTAGACGCTCGACCCCATGAATCGTGATCACATCGGTACCCGCGCCCTCTATTCTGGCACCCATCTTGATCAGACACTCTGCCATATCGACCACTTCCGGCTCACGTGCCGCATTCTCCAGCACAGTCGTGCCTGCTGCCAGCGTCGCCGCCATCATCAGGTTTTCCGTGCCGGTAACCGTCACCATATCCATGAAGACGCGCGCACCCTGCAATCGCCGATCAGGCAGATGTACGGTAGACGCCTCAATATAGCCATGTTCGATATGGATCTCCGCGCCCATCGCTTTCAGGCCTTTGATATGCAGGTCGACCGGCCGCGAGCCGATCGCACAACCGCCTGGCAGGGAGACTCGGGCATGCCCGAATCGGGCCAGCAAGGGACCCAGCACCAAAATGGAAGCGCGCATGGTTTTTACCATCTCATAGGGAGCTTCGTGCGACACGATACTACTTGCATCCAGCGTCACATGTCCCGGCTGATCAGCCACCACTTTGACACCCAAGTGTTCGAGCAAGCGGTAAGTCGTATTGACATCACGCAACCCCGGCACGCTGAAAAGCTCCAGCGGTGTTTCTGCCAGCAGCGATGCACAAATGATGGGCAGGGCCGCGTTCTTGGCACCGGAAATAGTGACATCGCCGTGCAAGGGCGTGCCCCCGACAATGACCAGCTTATCCAATTAGCCCGCTACTTCCTGCAGCATCTTCTGCAATTCACCCTGTTCATAAAGACTGCGCATGATATCCGCACCCCCGACGAACTCGCCATTGATATAAAGCTGCGGGATGGTTGGCCAGTTTGCATACTGCTTGATACCGTCACGTATTGCCGGATCTGCCAGCACATCGACAGCGACAAAATCCTTCAGGCCACAGGCCTGCAGGATCTGTACCGCCAGACCGGAAAACCCGCACTGCGGAAACCTGGGACTGCCCTTCATGTAGAGCACCACCGGGTTTGACGTCACCTGACTTCTGATTAATTCTTGTGTATCCATTTTCTGACTCTCCAAATTTTACTTAACCTGCCTGATACTGCTGCCAAGCTTCCGGGGTAAATGTGCGCATCGAAAGCGCATGTATCTCTTCCCGCATACGGTCACCCAGGGCCTGATATACCAGTTGATGCTGCTGCACCATGTTTCTGCCGGCAAACTGCGGGCTGACGATCACCGCCTCAAAATGCTGCCCGTCATCGCCCAGCACCTGTACGTAGTCACAGGCCAGACCATGCCTGATATAGGTTTCCACTTCCGCTGCACTCAACATATCTTGACCCTATCGCTATCCGCGTAATTTGTAACCGGATTTCAGCATGTGCAAAGCCAGCCATGATATGGCAAAAAAACTCAGTGCAACAATGCTCAGACTCACCACCGGCGACATATCGCTCACGCCAAAAAATCCGTACCTGAATCCGTCAATGATATAGAAGAAAGGATTCAGGTGAGAGACTTCCTGCCAGAAAGGCGGCAAGGAATGTATCGAATAAAAAACACCGGACAAGAATGACAGCGGCATGATGATGAAATTCTGAAACGCCGCCATCTGATCGAATTTGTCCGCCCACATTCCGGCAATAATGCCGAATGCCCCGAGCAGTGCGCTGCCCAGAATGGTAAATGCCAGCACCAGCAGGGGATGGATGATGGGCAGATCGATAAAAACTATCACGACCAGGTAAATACCCAGCCCCACCACCAAGCCGCGCGCTATTGCAGCAGCCAAAAACGCCAGAAAAAATTCCAGATAGGAAATCGGCGTCAGCAGGACGAATACCAGATTGCCCATGACCTTGGATTGAATCAGGCTGGACGAACTGTTGGCAAAAGCATTCTGCAACACTGACATCATGATCAGACCCGGAATCAGGAACGAGGTGTAATTGACACCATGAACCTGCACCCGGCCTTCCAGCACATGTGAAAATACCAGCAAATACAGCAAGGCCGTCATCACTGGCGCAGCCACGGTCTGAAAGCTGACGCGCCAGAATCTGAGCAATTCCTTCCTGAACAAGGTCCACGGGCCGCGCATTTTACTCGAGATCAGGTTCATGGCTGGCCCACCAGATCGACAAACACGTCTTCCAGATCGGCTTCTATCAACTGCATGTCTTCCACCACGATATTAGCCTCGCGTATCTGCGACAGCACACGCTCAACCTGAGCCACCTCGGTCAAGGCCAGCATATATTCGTTACCCTCTTCATGCCGGATCAATGGGCGTAGCGCCTCAGGCAGGGCAGCAGCAAGTTTCAGCCTGAGATTCTTGCCGGGTATTTTTTTCAATAAATTCGCCGTGCTGTCCAGCGCAACAATCTGCCCCTGTTTCATCATGGCCACGCGAGAACACAAGGTCTCGGCCTCCTCCAGATAATGCGTGGTGAGTATGATGGTATGCCCCTCGCGATTCAGTCGCTTGATGAATTCCCACATCATCTGACGCAGCTCGACATCGACACCTGCAGTCGGCTCATCCAGCACGATCACTGGCGGCTTATGCACCAACGCCTGAGCAATCAACGCACGGCGTTTCATCCCCCCGGAAAGTTTGCGCATATTGGTATGCGCCTTATCTGTCAGCCCCAGACATTCGATAATCTCGTCCACCCAGGCATCATTTTCCGGACCCAAGCCAAAATAGCCCGCCTGAAAGCGCAACATCTCGCGCACATTGAAGAAAGGATCAAACACCAACTCCTGCGGCACCACGCCCAACGCATGTCTGGCCTGCCGGTATTGCGTCTGCACATCGAAGCCCATCACCGACAGCTTTCCAGTTGTCGGGCGGATCAATCCCGCAAGCAGGTTGATCAAGGTCGACTTGCCGGCGCCATTGGGCCCGAGCAAGCCGAAGAACTCCCCCTGTTCAATCGTCAGGTTTATGCCTTTGAGGGCCTGCAGCTTGCCATAATGCTTTTGCACCTGCTCGATATCAATTGCGGGAATCATTCGGAATTGCGAGGCCTCGGCCCCGAAAAAATCAATGGCTAGCCGCGGAACTGGCGGCTAGCGGCAGAAAATCGAGAACACCGTAAAGTGACGCCAGACTGATCAGATTCGCTGGCAGATTACTGTATGTAAGACTGCATTGATTGGCTCGAGCCTGACGCACCCATTCGAAAAGCAGGCTGATTGCCACCGAATCAACCTCCGTCACGCCCGACAGATCAACCTCAAGCACCTTGGAACCATTGACCATCACATTCTGAGCCAACAGGCGCTCCACATCATCCAGCAGCAAGTTGCCGCTGACCAGCCATCTTCCGTCATTTTGAGCGATATCAACCACGGCAGTAATTTCGCAAGGCGTTAAACACCGGCTTCCTTATTCTTGTCAGCCAATCGCTGAATCAGCCCATCCATGCCGCCTACCTGACGAATCTCATTATTGAACTGGCTGCGATAGTTAGTCACCAGACTGACATCCTCAATCACGATATCAAACACCTTCCAGCCGTTAGGGCCTTTTTCCAGCGCGTAATCAAGGCCGATCGGCTGACCGCCGGGCTGCAGAATTCTGGTTTTGACTGTCGCTCTGGTGGCATCCGGCTGCAAACGGAACGGCATATACTCGATTGTCTGGTTCTGATATTTGGAAAGTGCACTGGAGTACGTCCGCAGCAGGAGACTGCGGAACTCTTTCTGAAACTGCGCTTTCTGCTCATCGCTGGCAGTCGCCCAGTTGCGGCCCAGCACCAACCGACAGACACGCTCGAAATCGAAATTAGGCAGTATTTTGGTTTCTGCCAGATCAAAGATCTTCTTCTGATTGCCAGCCTGGATATCCTTGTCATTCTTGACAATTTCCAGGACTTCATCGGCGGTCTTTTTGACCAACACATCCGGGGCGACAACCTCTGCCATTGTCATTGACCCAAAACCCAGCAGTGCCAGAAGAGAGATAAATTTAAATATTAATTTCATGGGTTCACCTGTTCCTGAGTAACGGAATTATTCTTTTGTTTCTGTTGCTTTACTGTAAAGGAATTGACTAATCATTTTCTCAAGTACAACGGCATCCTGTGTCTGCATGATTTTATCGTTTTCCTGCAAATAATCTTCATCGCCACCCGGCTCCAAGCCGATGTACTGCTCACCAAGCAAACCGGCCGTATAAATATTGGCAAAGGTATCCTTGGGAAACAGGTAGCGCTTATCCAGCTTAAGAGTCACCCTGGCCTCATAAGTTGCGCTGTCGAACTGAATCGCATCGATTCTACCCACGACTACGCCGGCACTCTTGACCGGCGAACGCGGCTTGAGACCGCCAATATTCTGGAAGCCCGCAGTCACGGTATAAGTCTCGCCGATATTGGAAGTGGTGAGATTACCCACTTTCATTGCCAGACCGAGCAGGGCCGCGACACCAATCGCAGCAAAAATACCCACCCACAAGTCAATTTTGGTTCTATCCATCATATCTCCTCAGAATCCCCTATACCGCTTAGCTGATCATGAACGAAGTCATGACAAAATCCAGCCCCAACACAGCCAATGAGGAATTCACCACAGTACGTGTTGTTGCACGGCTTACACCCTCCGCTGTCGGTGGCGCATCATAGCCTTCAAACAAGGCAATCATGGTGCAAGCCACACCAAACACACAGCTCTTGATGAAGCCATTCATTACATCCTCCCTGAAATCGACAGAGGCCTGCATCTGCGACCAGAAAGCACCGCCATCCACCCCGATCAAAGGCACAGCCACCAGGTAACCGCCCAGTATGCCAACCATGGAGAACAATGATGCCAGCAAGGGCATACTGATGACACCACCCCAAAAGCGCGGCGCGATGACACGGGCAATCGGACTGACTGCCATCATCTCCATCGCCGACAATTGCTCGGTCGCCTTCATCAGGCCGATTTCTGCGGTAATTGCCGTGCCTGCGCGGCCGGCGAACAGTAGCGCAGTCACTACCGGCCCCAGTTCACGCACCAGAGACAGTGCAACCAGAACACCGATCGCCTCAGACGAGCCATATTTCTGCAAGGTGTTATATCCCTGCAAAGCCAACACCATCCCGACAAAAAACGCCGACACCAGAATAATGATGAGTGACAACACGCCAGTAAAATAAATCTCGCGTATGACCAGAAACGGCCGACGCAGACTTTCACCGGACGAAGCCAGGGTATAGCCAAACAACCGGCTGGCAGAACCAAGACGCCAGAACTGATCTATCAGACGATGACCGAAGTTCTGCAGCGCGCTCGCCAGCTTCGAGACTGCTTTACTAGACATCGCGTCCCCTCAACATGTCGCGCCTGTAATCCGGAGCGGCATAGTGGAACGGTACCGGACCATCCACCTCGCCATGTACGAACTGATGGACGAAAGGCAATGTGGATTCACGCAATTCTGCCGGCGTACCCTCGGCCGCCACCACACCGTCAGCAACAAAATAAACATAATCGACGAAGGAAAAAGCCTCTTTCACATCGTGCGTCACGACGAGAGAAGTCGCCCCCAGCGCATCATTCAGGTTACGAATCAGATTGCAGATCACACCCATGGAAATCGGATCCAGACCGGCGAAAGGCTCATCGTACATGATGATTTCCGGATCGAGTGCCACTGCACGGGCCAGGGCCACGCGGCGCGCCATGCCGCCGGACAACTCGGTCGCCATCAAGTCGCGCGCACCGCGCAGACCAACCGCGTTCAACTTCATCATGACCAGATCACGAATCATCGTCTCCGGAAGACTGGTATGCTCCCGCATGGGGAACGCAACATTCTCGTAGACCGAAAGGTCGGTAAACAGCGCACCCATCTGAAACAGCATACCCATCTTGCGGCGCAGCTTCTGCAAGTCATTACGCCCCTGCTCATGCACCACCTTGTCACCGACGCGCACTTCGCCCTTGACCGGTTTCAACTGGCCGCCGATCAAACGCAGGATCGTGGTTTTACCGCTACCGCTACCGCCCATGATGGCCACGATCT
Organism: Methylophilaceae bacterium UBA7525; assembly: GCA_002479405.1. Classification (GTDB taxonomy): domain Bacteria; phylum Pseudomonadota; class Gammaproteobacteria; order Burkholderiales; family Methylophilaceae; genus UBA6140. Next base: position 17,125 of record DLMX01000011.1, on the reverse strand, counting down.
TGCCGCGCGGAAAAGACATATTGATGCCCTTATGCAGCAAGCGGCCCTTGTAGCCGAACGATAGATTGTCAATTTCGACGATATTGTCAGTCATGGCATGTTGTTGGTGTTATAAGGCAGCTATTTTAATGCAATTGTTGCAGTTATCGTAAGAACAAAATAAAAAGCCCGCCGAAGCGGGCTTTTCTTGCAAAGAACTCATTAGAACGCCAGGCATACCAAGTATGGAGTGCTATCCACAGGAGCAGCCACACCGATACTGGGGGTGCCATTCACAACTATACGCATAGAACCCGTACTGCCATTGCCGTCATCTAGAGTGGTGTCAAGTTGCTTCGCAAATTTTCCCAAAATACCGTTGGAACATACAGCATACGCACCTGAAATCCCGCCCGCCGTAGGCAGAACAGTAACTGCGGTGAATCCAGACACACTCTGAACTCCGATTCTACCGCCATCGGCATTTGTCGGAAAATAATTCGCGTCTGCAGTATTTGTAGGCCCTGAAGCCAAGCCTGCCAACCGGACATGTTGCCAGAAGAGTGCTGACTCTTGCGTTACTGTTGTTGAGTCCCAAGCTCCTTCAATTACACCATTACCTACAGTACCGTCAGTAGTAGCATTTGTCCCGCCATGGTTTGCATTCGCCGCTCTATCGTCACCTGGCAATGCCTTATATTTGTCTTGGTATCCATAGATATAAACTTGAACATTCTTGAAGTCGCTGGCCATATTCTTGACCTTGGCACTATTGATCAACTCTTGCCCTTTAAGCACACCACCCAGAAGCAAACCGATAATCACCAGCACAATGGCCAATTCGATCAACGTAAAACCTGATTGTTTCTTCATTTTGTTCCCCAGTTGGCACGTATGCTTTACGATAGCCATTGATTTGATGATTTCAATGCCGCAAACTTCATGCCAATGAACTGTTCAGCCAAGGCCTTATCAGCACAGCATTATTCCGGCAAACAACTCACGAGCAGCAAAAAATATGTCGAGATATCGACGATATCGACAAAAAACTGACACTTAATCTTTAATTCAGGCTCATTATGCCCTTCAAACTGCTTGCCACAAAAACCAGCAACCTCTTTCGCCGCTTATCCTTGGGGCTCATGCTTTTAAGCTTGCATGTCGTCCTCGTTTGGGGGTTGGATGGTTTCGTGCAAAAAGCATTCCTGCTTTGTCACTATGGTTTCTTTTTGCTCTGGCAGCCGATCTGGCGAACACAGGCCTCGCTTTCACATGTTGCTGCGGCATTATTCATTGCCGGCGGACTGCTACTCACACACTTCATGAGCTGGTGGCTAATGGCTTTCTGGGTAGCTGTCCTCTTCGGCCTGCTGGGTGGCCGCGTCTTTTCCAGTAAAACCAGAAGCCAAAAGGCCTACCTATTTGCCGCCGGCTATCTGCTGGCAATGCTGCTGCTCTGGGTTGTGCCGAAACTTCTGGAAAATACACAGGATATCGCCATCACTGAATTTGTTGTCACCTTCCTGATGCCTTTACTGCCAATCGCAATTCTGATTGCCGCTACCGATGATGCCAGCAGCCCGTTGCCTCCGACTATCGATTTTTTCTACACTTTGGTGCTCCTTTTGCTAGCGGTAATTCTGGTATTGGGCAGCTATGCCATCGAGACATCGAGCGGCGCAAACTACGCAATAGTCCTGATAAAGGTGTTGTTTGGCTTGGCTTTTGCCCTGCTGACCATCAGCTGGTTATGGAATCCACGCGCCGGTTTCGCCGGCATCGGCCATCTGCTTTCCCGCTATCTGCTGAGCCTGGGCCTGCCATTCGAACAATGGGTCAAGAATATTGCCGAACTGGCGGAAAAGAAGAACTCAGCCAAGGAATTTATCGAATCCGCCATGCATGAAATCTCCAGCCTGCCCTGGGTAAGCGGCGTGACTTGGGATACAGCTGAAAGCAGCGGAGAGCTTGGAGTCAAGAGCAAACACTATTCCGAACTCAAATTTCATGGCGTCAGCATGCACCTCTACACGCGCTTCACACTGACACCGGCACTATCGCTGCACCTGAACCTGCTTACCCAGGTTCTGGGAGAGTTCTATGAAGCAAAACGCCGCGAAGAAACCTTGCAACAGAATGCCTACATGCAGGCGGTTTACGAAACGGGGGCGCGTCTGACGCATGACATCAAGAACATCGTGCAATCCATGAGTGCACTGTGTAGCGCCGCAGAGCTGACGCCTAACAACGATGACGCACTGCTGGCAGACCTGATCAGACGACAGCTCCCAAAAATGAATCAACGTCTGGCGCTCACGCTGGACAAGTTGCAGGCGCCGAACACCAGCAGCAACCGCAAAACCAGGCTGGCCGACTGGTGGACCAGCTTGCAGCAACGTCATCATCAATCTGCCATCAGCTTCCTCTGCGGCAAATTGCCTGATATTGATGTGGATGACGAAGTGCTGGACAGCGTGGTGGACAATCTATTGCAGAACGCCATTGAAAAATCCCGCAATGAACCCGGTATGGAAATCGTGGCTGAACTGAACACGGGCGAAAGATTCTGCCTGGAGGTTTCAGATACCGGCAAGGCCATGCCGCAGGACAAGGCGGAACATCTCTTCAAGAAACACGTGCGCTCGGAGAACGGCCTCGGCATCGGACTCTACCATGCAGCCAAACAATCGAGACAGGCAGGCTATGCACTGAGCCTGGTCGAGAACAGCGATGGTAATGTGAGGTTCCGACTGGAACAGGAAAACTGATTCTGAGGATCAGACTTTGAAAACATAAAAAAACCAGGCACTTTGGCCTGGTTTTTTTATTGCTGTCCAATCTTATAGCTCACCGTAAGAATGCAAGCCGGAAAGGAACATATTGACGCCGATGAAAGCAAAGGTTGTGACAAACAGTCCGACCACTGCCCACCACGCCAGAATCGGACCCCGCATACCCTTGACCAGACGCAAGTGCAGCCAGGCCGCATAATTCAGCCAGACGATCAGCGCCCAAGTCTCCTTCGGATCCCAGGACCAATATCCGCCCCAAGCTTCCGCCGCCCACATGGCTCCAAGAATGGTCGCGATCGTGAAAAAGGCAAAACCCACAGCTATCGACTTGTACATCAGGTCATCCATGGTATCCAGCGACGGCAGGCGGGATGCAAGGATGCCCCGGGCTGACAGCAGGTAAGCGATACCCACCATGGCAGCAAGAGAGAAGGCGCCGTAACCGATAAAGTTGGCGGGCACGTGTATCTTCATCCAGTAAGATTGCAATGCCGGCACCAGCGGTTGAATCGCATGCGCCTCACGATCGAAGATATACCAGAGAATGAAACCGACAGCGGCGCTGATGATCAGCATGACAAAGCCGCCGAGCTGGCGCGTCGCATAACGCTGCTCATAATAAAGATAAAGCAATGCCGTGATCAGGCAGAACAGGATGAACACTTCATACAGATTGCTGACAGGAATGTAGCCGACATCCGGCGCGATAAGATAGGATTCATACCAGCGCACCATGAGACCGACAAAACCCATCAGCACAGCTGACCAGACCAGCGAGGAAGCGAACTTGCCGGTGAATTGCGAGCTGTTGAACAATGCCACCCAATAAGTCACGGTAGCCAGGATGAACAGAACGTTCATCCACATGATGGCCGATTGGCTGGAAATCAGATATTTGAGAAAGAACGCCTGCTCGGCTCTTTGCAGATCTGCATCATAAACAAAAATGGCGAACAGACTGAGCACGCCAACTCCAAGAACAAGGTTACGCATGGCTTTCCATGACCAGCCCAGCCAACTGAAAGTCGCCACGGCACCGAACAGAAAGCCTTGTTCATAGACGTCCATGTGATGGCTGTACTGGTTGAAGGCAAACATGGCGCCTGCCAGCAGCACAATAGAATAGACCCAATCCTGCCAGTTCAGGCGCTTCAACAGTGGAATCGGTTCATCGTTGATCAAGGCGTTATTCATAGTGTTTTCCCAAAATTAGGTCTGCGGTTACTAGGCCAACAGACGCTGCAATTGCTCCTGATAACGGGCAAACTCCATATCCAGATCGCGGTTCTTGCGATTGGAAGACATGGCAAACAATACCCGATTGTCAGATTTGACCAGCAGCCATATCCGGCGTTCACGGATATAGATCATGGCAAAAATGCCGAGCACCAGCAAAACCGAACCGGAATACACCAGGTTCTTGCCGGGCGAACGCGTCAGCTGCAGACCGCTGGCCTCGCGATGCTCATACTCCTTCAACTCCAGATAGAACGGCGCTCCATAGAAGAAAATGTCGCTCATACTGTTAAGGCTGTCCTGCAGAAAAATCAGGGTTTCCTCATCCGGCACTGCGGGTGATTTTCCTGCACGTTCACGTGCCAGACTATGCGCTTCAAATACCGCACTGCTGATGATCTTGATGTAGGTCTGTGCCGCATTGTCGCGCTGCTCTTCCGGTACGGAATCTTCGATCAGCGTGGCAATTCTGGTGTAGCCTCCTTCGGCAAACGCCTTGAGCAAATGCATTACACTGGACTCGAACTTTTCTCTCATATCGTCATTGTCTGCATCAGCAGACAATGACGATTTAGTCAGGCGGCGGGCAATCTCCGCATGCGCGGCGCTGTCCATCATCGTGGCACGCAGGCGCATAAAGCCTTCGATTTCGAAATTCTCATCGACCGGGATGCGCAGATACTTGAACTCTTCCTGCAAGGCCGGTCGCATGCCGGACACAAAATAGAACCTCTCATCCAGCTTCAATGGCTGCATGTAGGTCACATATTCGCGCGCCTGCCCTTGTGTATCGCGCACCTTGAACGTGACATTGGGGCCGACGTTATGCGGCTTTCCCTTGCCATCGGCAGACAGATTGAGAATATTGAATTTGCGGAAATCGTCGAACTCTATCGTCAATGCAGTATCGCCCTCACCCAGCGTCACTTCCTGATGTATGGTGCCCCGTACTGACAACGGCGCCAGTTGATTGCTGAACAATCCCCACAGATTGAAATCCAGGTTGGAACCGCCGTCCTGGAAATCGGATTGGTAAATGGCGATACCCTTGTAAATCAATGGCTTGTTGACACTGATGGTGGCCTCCAGCGGCTCAGCCAGATCCGGATCGGTGATGACCAGATCACTCTCGAAGGACTTGGGCTGTCCCGTAGCATAGTGCTCGATGCGGAAATCCTTGAGCGCTACGCGGAACGGCAGCTCCTGCACCAGATATCCGTCCCTCATGCGCATGAAAGCAACGTCGGCACTAGTACCTTCCGGCAAGGTCATGTTGCCGCGGAATGACAGGTTGGCCGTGGACAGACGGCTCTCGGCCGGTACTTCCGAAGCTGCAATGTCACGCACTTCAACCGTCTTGTACCCAAGCAGCTCCTGCACCTTGAACGGCACATTGCCGTCGATCAGACCGCCCACACAAATGACGACAATAGCAGTATGCGTGAAGATATAGCCCAGACGCTGATAGGTACCGGCTTTCGCCGCAATCAGCTCATCGCCGTTCTCATGCTGCAGCGTCTTGAAACGGAAGCCCCGTGTCGTCAGAAAACGTGTCAGGCCTGCCCTGACTTCCTCTGGCGTGCCGTTCGCCTGATATTCGTGCTGATGGCTGAAGGCACGCAAGGATTTCTCGGTGGCATGTTCACGCCAGACGCGCATCTCGCGCAGCATATTGGGGGAGTTGCGATACACGCAGAGGCTGGTGGAAATGACCAGAAACAACAGGATCAGCAAAAACCAGACACTGTGATAAACATCATAAAGCCCAAGCACTTCAAAGATTTCAAACCAGAACTGACCGAACTGGATGATGTAATTGGTGTACGGCTCATTCTGCTTGAGCACGGTACCTATGATGGAAGCGATACCCAATACCGTCAGCAGACTGACGGCAAAGCGCATGGAACTCAGGAGCTCATAAAGGCGTTTGGAAGTGGTTTGAGGAGACTTCAAGGCTTTATCGTTTCAGTCGAGTGTGAAAAGTCGGAATTAGGACAGCAAGCCTGGCCACGAGTTGCCGAAGTTCAGAAGAACTTTGCCATGGCCCGAAAAAGCATTCGCTGGATAAAGTCAAGGGCGGCATACGCCACCCTTGAACCATGAATCTACTACAGCTACCGCTTAGCGCAGACCCTGGATATAGTCAGCCACTGCAGCCATCTCTTCATCACTCATCTTGGCGGCAATCATGCGCATCATCTTGGCCGCATCGTTGGCACGTTCACCGGAACGGAAAATCTTCAACTGGGCGATGGTGTATTCAGCATGCTGACCAGCCAGACGCGGAAACTGCACTGGCACGCCGGCACCTGCAGGGCCATGGCAGGAAGCGCATGCAGGAACACCCATACCGGCAATGCCTGCCTTGTAGATTTTCTCACCGGCAGAACCCTTGCCATTGGACTGGGCAGTGCCACCCTTGGCAACCTGGGATGCGTAGAAAGCACCGAGATTGTCCATGTCTTCAGCTGACAGCGTCGTCACCATGCCCGCCATGATCGCATTGTTACGTTCGCCGGATTTGAAATTGTTCAGCTGCTTGGCAATATATTCAGGATGCTGGCCAGCCAGTTTCGGGTACATCGGAATCATGCTGTTGCCATCAGCGCCATGACAGGCCATACAGACCTGATTGGCGATCGTGGCACCCTTGGCTGCATCACCAGCAGCATTGGCAGAAACGGCACTGAACAAACCCAATGCAAATGCCGCAATAATACGGAAACTCATACCTGACTCCTCAGTACTCAACAGTTGATACAGAAATGGTTATACAACAATAATCGCGTATTTTATCGAAAAGCATCATATCGTGATAGCATTTTCCACTCTTTCAGCGCTTTATAAGTTTATCTCTCATGCCCCTGTTTCAAAATGCCAGCTTTTACATCTCCGCGCACAACCTGCGAGATCTGCCGCCGCCTGCGGGAATTGAGGTCGCGTTCGCGGGACGCTCCAATGCCGGCAAATCCAGCGCACTCAACACCCTTGCCAACCACAACCGGCTTGCCTATGTCAGCAAACAACCGGGGCGCACTCAACTGATCAACTTTTTCACGCTGGGCGACGACCGTTTCCTTGTCGACCTGCCGGGTTACGGTTATGCCAAGGTGCCGCAAGCCATGCGTGAACACTGGCAGATGACGCTGTCCGCCTATCTCAGCTACCGCACTTCATTACACGGCCTGGTGCTGGTCATGGACTGCCGCCATCCGCTCACACCGCTTGACCGGCAAATGCTCGACTGGTTCTGCCCCAGCGGCAAGCCGGTACATGTACTCCTGACCAAATCCGACAAACTCTCGCGCAACGCCGCCAACCAGACCCTGCAAGCAGTGAAAAAGGAACTGAATGAAACCTGGGGAAATTGCACGGTACAACTCTTTTCCAGCCTGAAAAAACAAGGGGTGGAAGAAGCCGAAAAAATTATCGGCCAGTGGTTATTTGCGGGTGAAGATCAGGTCCCAGACACCGTGACCTAGATTCAGGCCGCGTTTTTCGAACTTGGTCAGCGGCCGGTAATTCGGTCGCGGTGCGTAATCCTTCACGGTATTTTCCAGTAATGGTTCGGCACTCAACACCTCCAGCACCCATTCCGCATATTCTTGCCAATCCGTCGCCACATGAATGTATGCGCCCGCTTTCAACTTGCTGCATAACATGCCGATGAACGCCTGCTGAATCAATCGACGCTTGTTATGACGCTTCTTGTGCCAAGGGTCGGGGAAGAAAATATGTACGCCATCCAGCGCGCCGTCGGCAATCATGTTGTTCAGGACTTCGACTGCGTCATGTTGGATCAGCCGCAGGTTGGTCAACTGTGACGCTTCGATCAGCCTGAGCAGATTGCCAACACCGGGGCCGTGCACTTCGATTCCCAGATAGTCGATATCCGGATTGGCAGCTGCAATGGCTGCCGTGCTGTCGCCCATGCCGAAACCGATCTCCAGAATCTTGCGGCTGTCGGCTCGGCCGAACAAGGCATCCAGATCCAGCAATTCCGGTTTGTAGACAACACCGAAACGCGGCATATTGGTTTCGATCGCGCGCTGCTGCGCAGGCGTCAGGCGGCCTTGACGCAAGACAAAGCTGCGTATCGGCCGGTGTTTCAAATCGTCGTTCTCGGTGACATCTTTTTCGGACATGGTGATCGGTACTCAACAATAAGGCGGCGATTATACCTGAGTCGTTCAGGGCGGTTTTGTCGAGGTGCCGCTGTGGCTTTCCACGGCGAGTGCTTCGGCGATCGACGGCGTGAGAAAACGGGCTAAAGCGTATATGAGCGGTCACCCTGTGGCGTCAAGGTCGCGACGAAGGAGCGGGCCCTTGACGGACACGACCTTCACGCCAAGCATAGCTGCTTAAGCAGCATTCTTGGCGGGGAAGACCCTTGCGGTCTTTGCGG
>DLMX01000011.1:5896-8554 GCA_002479405.1 Methylophilaceae bacterium UBA7525 | reverse complement strand
TCATTTAATCAGCGCCTCCTTAAAGCGTATGCGAGCGGTCGCCCTGCATAAAGCCGAGCAGCGAGCACTCACATTGCCCGCCCAGCGCCATCACCTTGAACAACTCGCCCATCTCGGCTGGCGACAACAGCTTCTGCGCCTGCGCCGCCTGCGGCGCATAACTGGCAATATCGTGCGGAGAAACACGGCCCAGCAGCTCCGTAATGCCGCAGTTGATGAGAAACTGGGCCTGCCCGCAATAACCTTTCAACTCCAGACCATTGGCCAAAGCAGCTTGCGCCATCGCAGTGAAATCGACATGCGCCGTGATGTCCTGCAAACCGGGATAGAGAAAAGGGTCATCATGGGCATAATGCCGATAATGACACATCAGAGTGCCCTGATTGCGCTGCGGATGATAATACTCGCGCCGCGGGAAGCCGTAATCGATAAACAACATGACCCCGCTTTCCAATATCCGCGCAAGACTACTCACCAGTCCGCTCGCTGCCGGACATAGTTCCGTCACATAATCCGCTGGCAAATCGAGTCCGGCAAGCATGCTCTGCAACTGATTATTGACCAGTGGTCGCTCCGACCAGACAAAACCCTGCTCACCCGCGATGACACCCAACTCCAACGGCCCGCCAGCCGAAGTCTTGACGACATGCACCGGCAAGGCGTCCAGCACCTCATTGGCCAGAATCATGCCCCTGAAACTCTCAGGCAAAGCATCCAGCCATTGAACCCTGCTCAAAAGCGCCGGCGACAACCTTGACGCCAGCGTCCGTTGCTGCACGTCACGCAAATAGGCACTGACTTCCAGTATCAGATAACGCCCCGGCAACTGCTGCATTCGGTCCAGTTCGAGCAAAAGCTCTGCCGCCAGACTGCCGGTACCCGCGCCCAACTCCAGAATATCGCCATGTGCAGCCTCCAGCACTTGCGATGCCTGCCTTGCCAGACATTGTGCGAACAACGGCGAGATCTCCGGCGCCGTGACAAAATCCCCGCCATGCCCGAACTTTTTTGCCCCGCCGCTGTAATAACCTAGTCCCGGCGCATACAATGCAAGATGCATGTAGCGGGCAAAATCGATCCAGCCCTGATTTCCGGCAATCTCCGTTCTTATTTTTTGTGCCAGCATCTCGCTGTGCGCAACGGCCTCAGCGTCAGGAGCAGGTAAGTTGGTGTTCATAGACCCGAATTATAATGGCTTGGCAGCAAAGCCAGTTTATTGAGAGCAGCATTTTTCAATAGCAAAGACATTCATTGGAACTCAGCGTGAGCGATAGCACAGAAAACAGCCTTGAGAACAAAGTCATCCTCATCACCGGCGGAGCCAAACGCGTAGGCGCCGCCATTTGCCGTATGCTGCATGCCGGCGGTGCCAAACTGATGATCCACTACCGGCAATCCGCCTCCGAAGCGCGAGCACTGCAGGCCGAACTCAATCTGCAACGGCCGAACTCGGTAGCCATCATTCACGGTGACCTCCTCAACCTTGCCGTACTGCCCAAACTGGTACAGGAAACCGTCCAGCACTTCGGTCGCCTCGACGTACTGATCAACAATGCCTCCAGCTATTACGCCACCGAACTGGGCGACATCGGCGACGACCAGTGGCAAGACCTGATCGGCTCCAACCTGAAAGCGCCGCTATTCCTCTCTCAGGCCGCCGCTACCGAACTGGCCAAGACCAAAGGTTGCATCATCAACATCACGGATATGCACGTGGAACGCCCGAAGAAAGGCTACATCGTCTACAGCGTCGCCAAGGCCGGTCTGGTCACCCTGACCAAATCGCTGGCGCACGAAATGGCCCCCGATGTCCGCGTCAACGCCGTCGCACCGGGCCCGGTCATGTGGCCGGAAGACAACCCCCAATTCGATGAGGTCTATAGAAAAAGAGTCATCTCGCAGACCCTGCTGAAACGGATTGGAGAAGGCGACGATGTAGCCAAGGCAGTCCGCTTCCTGATACAGGACGCACCGTTCATGACTGGGCAGGTGATTGCCGTCGACGGCGGGCGTTCGCTAAATCTTTGAACCGCAAGAAATTCAGCCAAGAGTTGCACGGCACTCTGCTGCGCAATTCTTGGCATGGCTATTAAATATAGGACGCTGTAGCTCCCTCTATCTCACCCCGGATGAACTACAATAAACAAATACGATTCCTACGACCATTGCAAGTTGTAGCTCCCTCTCTCACCCCGGATGAACTACAATAGATGCCGAAATACGGGTCGATGATATCGTGTTGTAGCTCCCTCTCTCACCCCGGATGAACTACAATGCGACCGTCGATCGCTACCATGAGATCTCGGTTGTAGCTCCCTCTCTCACCCCGGATGAACTACAATGAAGCGAATCAAGCGCATTCAGGACCATGTGTTGTAGCTCCCTCTCTCACCCCGGATGAACTACAATCCTCGATGAAAAAAGCCCAGAGGCATGGTCGTTGTAGCTCCCTCTCTCACCCCGGATGAACTACAATTGTGCGTGACGCTTTCTCCCACCTGCTGCGGTTGTAGCTCCCTCTCTCACCCCGGATGAACTACAATCCGGCCAGTCAGTCGTGGCGGCTCTAGCAAGTTGTAGCTCCCTCTCTCACCCCGGATGAACTACAATTTACGTGAAAATGATACGAGCAGCGAACATGTTGTAGCTCCCTCTCTC
>DLMX01000011.1:5462-5733 GCA_002479405.1 Methylophilaceae bacterium UBA7525 | reverse complement strand
CACCCCGGATGAACTACAATCACGAAGAACCTTGAGAAAACGCGAAACATGTTGTAGCTCCCTCTCTCACCCCGGATGAACTACAATTTTTCCTGAAACCCTTATTCAACGGGCCTTGTTGTAGCTCCCTCTCTCACCCCGGATGAACTACAATTTGAAGGAGCTGCAGGCTCAAGCCCGTCTGGTTGTAGCTCCCTCTCTCACCCCGGATGAACTACAATTGACTACCATCTAGGCATGTTGGCTTGGGCGTTGTAGCTCCCTCTCTCAC
>DLMX01000011.1:2228-5350 GCA_002479405.1 Methylophilaceae bacterium UBA7525 | reverse complement strand
TTGTAGCTCCCTCTCTCACCCCGGATGAACTACAATAGACCTCAGCAAAACGCCCGCCAGACAATCATCTGGCGGGCGTTTTGTTTGAAAAATCCGGTGTTAAAACAACAGCATTTGATCTGATTTCACCGCTTTTTCCTGAAAAAGCGGCAAGCCAACCAACAGTTTCATACTGGCATATTGCTTTTCCGTCACACTCAAGCAACGTATCGAGCCTTCGGGCGGCAAATTGTCCACCAGCCGTTTCATGTGCTTTTCCAAGGCATCATTACCGTTCACCAAGCGTCCATAAACAGAAAATTGGATCATGTCGTAGCCATCATTGATGAGAAATCGGCGAAACACGGTATAAGCTCTGCGTTCTGCCTTGGTGACAACAGGGAGATCAAAAAATACCATGAGTCTCATGAATCGCCTGTTCTCCCCGCTCATATTCAATACTCTAAGCGGTGCTGCTCCAGCCCAATCAATATGGGCAACTCCAACAATCCGGGGTCACCGCCATCGTATATTCTTGCGAAGCTCTCCACGGCCTGTTCGATGGCGGACAACACCGACATCTTGCCGCGCGGCATGGCGACATTGACATTAAGCAAATTGACCAACAATGCCTTGTCCTTGGGTTGCAGTTCGTCATCCGGTGATGGTGGCATGTGTTTGACGCACAAATCCACAGCAGGGCGAAATGGCTCGATCAAGTCATCTGCAAGATTGAAGGCGTTCTGCTCACTAGCATGAAATATTCCCACGGCAGGCAACAAACCATGCGCTACCAGCCCCCGTGCAATCGTGCCGCGCAACACTGCATAGCCGTAATCCAACGCAGCATTGATAAAGCCATCCTCGGATCGCCGGAATCCTTTGCCAAACAATTGTGGAAAATAAAAGGCGGCAGCTTGACCTTCCATATTGTCACTGTCGCCAGAGCGTACCCGTGAGACATAAGAATCCAATCTGTCAGCTCCTTCTCTTCCAGCCAATCGTAAACATGCAGCCTGATTGGCGATCTTGCGTCGCACAATGGTCGCCCAAGTCTGTTTGGCAACAGGTCGTGGCAAATCAAGCTGCAAACGCAGCCAGCGTGTCACCCGCGAATGCGGAAGATAAGGCAGGAATACCCCGTTAGGGTGATGCGTATCGCCGGTTGCGAATAAGCTGATGCCATATTCGCCGCAGGCGGAGAGTACGGGATGGGTGAGCGTGATTTCACGATGATTGAGCAGGATGACCGCGATATCCTCAAATGGAACAAAAGCTGTCTGCTCCTGCTCGATGGCAAGGGAGTAATGTTCGCGCCGCAGCTTGGCCGGACGCGAGATGACAACGCTACGCCAAGTCACGCCTAGTCTCCGGTGGAGCTGGATAAATGTTGCCTAGAACATCGACATTAAATTTTTCGAGCTTAGCAGCCATTTTCACCCCAACCCCTTCAATTAACCCACGCTTATCATTCGGTATGGCTTTATTGTTGTCTTTCTTGAAAAAAGCAAGGCTAGTCGTCTTGCTCCCATAGACGTATCGGTCATGAAGGGAAATATTGATTGCGCCGGTGCCACTATGGCATCCTCGGTAGTAGCCTTGTATCCTTTCGCCAGTTCTATGCGTAATTTGCACCAAGTCATTCGGATATAACGAACAACAGAAGTCATAGCTATCATCAATCAGTGTCCATTCATCTTCATCCTTGAATGCAACAATCGCCCGGTTCGGCAAGCCCGTCACCCGATGATGAACATACACTGGCACCAGATGGAATTTGCCCGCCTTGGTGAACACGTCCACACGCAACATGGTGTCGTTTTTTGCAACCCCGCCGCGAATCGGAATGCCTGAGAGCTTGTCGATCACCATAGTCACCGTCCGGACAATCGGGCCGGTGGGGTTACCGTCCTTATCAGGCTTGCGAGGTAAAGCTCGCAGACGCTCGATCTCGGCCTTTTCGTCGGCAGCGAGTTCGCGCTTGGCTTCTTTGGCAGACTTCTCGATGTCACGCGCACGTTTTTCACGCTCTTCCCGCTTGCCCACCCACTCTCGCAAGGCCGCATAGAGCTTTTCATTCCGATGCGGGTCGATCAGCTTGTCTATATCAGTAAGTTTGAGGTCTGCCACTGTCACTTTTTGAGTTACGCCACCCTGAGACTTGAGGCTCTCCGGTTGCGCATAGATAGTCTCCTTGTGCGCCGCCCCGCTATTGCGTCGTTGAGGTGCTCTTGAAACGAATAGCGGATGCAATACCTCCAGCGCCTCTTGCGGATAAGTACTGAAACCCTGCAACTCAGCTCGTAGCGCAGTTGAATCATCCTGATTTAACCGCGCCATAAGCTCCTGACGAAAATGCAGCCAAGGTGAAGGAAAGTGCTGTTCCAGCTTGTCGAACATGGCTTTGTTGGCAATTTCACCGGTCACAGTATCAACAAAACCTTCGCGCACGTATTCCAGTTCCTTACGGCGTGAGTAATCAGAGAGGCGTTTGACCATACCATGACTGCAAGCCGCGACCACAGCCGCATCCAACGCATGATGGCGGTCGGAGTCCGCCCGCACTTTGACCAGCCCCCAGCGAGCACGAAGAAATGAAGTCAATTGACCGCTGACAACGATGCAACGCATGGCCTCGCTTTCATCGTGCAGTTTGAGGTAACGCTCAACGTAGTTCTTGAAGAAACGACAGATATAGCGGGTATCGTTGAGGTTGCGGTCACGGAAGTCCTGCGCTTCTTTTTCGTCAAAGTCTTTTTTCAGCAGCCGATTACGTTTGGCCTGACGGTAGAGTTTGTTGGTATTCACATAAGCAGCAAATTGGCGCCAATTTTCACTATTCTCTTTACCACCCAAATATTCAAATGGCGTCATGTTGCCCTTGTTGCGGTTTTCGGTTGCCAGCACCAACACACGATTGTTCTTGCTGTCGTCAAAGCTGCGCGAATAGGGTAACGCATGATCGATCTCGACATACCCTGGCTCAAACAAGCGATTGATGTCCAGCGGTTGCAGAGAATAAGCGCATTTACTTTGCTGTTCGTTATAGAGCTGAAACTTCTCTAAATCCCGACCTTTGGCAGGTTTTTTGTAAAATTCTTCAAATTTCTTTTTCACGATTTCATTTTTATCGCGGAACTCAT
>DLMX01000011.1:383-2130 GCA_002479405.1 Methylophilaceae bacterium UBA7525 | reverse complement strand
GTTCGCGGAACTCATCCTGAGCCTTTTTGATATCTCGTCGTTCGTCAAAATTACGTGACAAATCCCGCGCCATTTCGATATGAACCTCATGTGGCGCACCGTATTTTTTGACCAATGCATTTACTACCTTGCGCGCCTGATTCAACGCGCGCAGCACGACCGGATTGCGTGGAATGTCCAGTTCTTCGTTGAATTTGAGTCGTCCATCCTTGTCTCGTCCAGAATAGAAGGGTGGCAGATATTTATGCTCGCCCGCGCCGACCTCATGCAATTGACTATGGTGATACCCGGCCTGCAAACAGGCCTCGTCGTAACGCATTCCCGCCTCCATGTGTGGCAGAATGTTGTAGAGCGCTTTCAGCGACAGATTGCTGAATTTATCGAAACGGGTCGTCAGCAGTTCTGCAATCACTCTGTCCTTGTTCGGCAAATCCAGCTTGGACAATTCACGCTCGACCTCCTCGTCTTCCTTGTAAACCGAAAGCACGCGGGCAATTTCATCCAGAAACTGCGGCCTGCCATCCAATGCGGTGACTGAAATTTGCTGCCATTCGGCTTCCAACCCTGCATCCTTGAACGTCTTGCGTAACGCTTGCCAGCCTGGCAGCTTGAGCAGCTTTTCATCCTCCGGATCCTTGGCTTTTTCTTCTGTTTTCTGCCGTTCACTCGGATAGGCCAGACCGGCGAAACGGAATTCGTCCGATAGCCCGGCTTTCAAAAGGGCCTTTCGCAGTTGCTTGTAGCTGAAATCAGTCGCCTGCTGATAGGGCAAAGGTAATGCGACCTTTCTCTCTACAGAGGTTAACGGACGCATCTTGCCATCCACCACGATACGCAGGTTGTTGAGACGGGTCAGCCAGACATGTCGTTCGGCAGTAAAACTGGTCTTTGGTGCGCGATATTCACCTTTCTCGAAAGTGCACTTGCCCAACATTTTGAGCAAGGCTTCACCGGACAATGACGGCTTTTGTGCCCAGAACAAACCACTTTTTCTGTCTCCATTGCCGAGCATAGCGGTTTGCAATTTCTCGCTGGCATGCGGGTTGCCTAGCTGTCGTTGCTGCTCAAAAAGTCTCGTCAATTCATCCGCCAGCAATACCCGTGATAGCGCCTTGCTGTAATCACCGCGCTTGTTGCGATACGCCTCAGGAAATTCATGGATGACCATTTCGGCAGCAGTGCGGTAATTTTTCTCCTGCATGAGTTTTTTTGTGCCAGCCAAGCCTTTTTTAACTGCCCCGCCCTCTTTGTCATCATCGGCTCTCTTTTCTTCTGCCTTGCTGATCCAGTGAAAGCCACGATGTTTTGCCAAGTGATACAGTACGCGAGCCCATTCTTCACTATCGAGCTTGCGGTCGAGTGCTTCAGTACGTAATTTCCACAAATCAGGAGTATTGAATCCCAATGATGGGGGTTGTTTCAGAACACCCACATCTGGAATCAATCCCTCCCGTTTCAACAAGCGCGCAAGTTTGGTCAATCGCCATGCCCGGCGACGCAAACGTCGGCGCAGCAACCGCGCCGACCGGCGCGCCAGATTGAGTGACTCTCCCCTGTCGGCGGTTTCAGCCTTATCAAAGCACCGTACACCAAGATCAACAATGCGTGTTTCCCCTAGAACCGCCCAACCTACCGAAGCAATACCAATGTCCAATCCGATAGTGAATGAGCCAAGATTCTGATTGCCTTGCATATTCTTATTCCTTATTATTCGTTCTGTAGCTCATCCGGGGTGAGAGCCGTTGCT
>DLMX01000011.1:0-237 GCA_002479405.1 Methylophilaceae bacterium UBA7525 | reverse complement strand
GCCGTTGCTACAATAAAGAATCGTAAGATTCTGTATCCAGCCCAGCATAGCAATATGCTGGGCTTTTCATTTTTAACTCGAATATAAACCCATTTGATTGATTTTTCAGCAAATCACTGCCAATCCGGTAAAATTGCACTCCCATTTGCTTTATAGTTCGACTGCTTCCATGAAACATTACCCAGACAACGTCTCCGGCAACTTCCTCAAGTTGCGCAACAGCCTGATCAGCGCCAC
>DLMX01000021.1 GCA_002479405.1 Methylophilaceae bacterium UBA7525 | reverse complement strand
GGTCACCGCCAAGCTCCTTATACGAAAAACCCACTACGAAAGTAGTGGGTTTTTTCATTTCTGCTTATCCAGATCACATCGAATGCCGCAATATATGGTGTCTATATCACGTCTGTATAGCACATATAGGCATCTCTATTAAATACAATAAGATAGCTTGTCTTTCTCATTGAGTCGTTCTATATTTAAGCTTAACAGATTCATGGAAAAGCTTATTATGCATGCGCCATTAATGACCAAGTACGTGTATCAAATCCGTAGCCGCAACGGAGCAATTGTCGAAAATCTGCAGATTTACGGACGTACCGAAGAGGAAGCGACAAGAAAATTGCAGCAGATGTATCGTAATTGCGAGATTCTGGATACGCGCGTGGTATCCCCTGAGCGGCCGGCGAATTCAAGCTATGAAGAAGTGCTGGCCCTGATTGTGAGCGGTCGCTGAGTTTCAGTACCCGCTCAAAGGCTTAATTCAGCCTGATCAGCTGTTCGTTGATGAGTTCATCCAGCAGGGCCGTGTAATCATGCGCGCCACTGCTGTTGCTGCTGTATTGAAAGACATTCTGTTTGTACTGCGGACTTTCTGCCACCGCAACATTCTCTGAAATCACTGTTTTACAAACTTCTTCACCGAAGTAATCCTTCGCCTGCTCGTGGACTTCAAAGGTCATGCCACGCCTTCTGTCATAGCAGGTCATCAGATAGCGCCGGTCGACGCGTTTCTTTAATACGGGTTCGAGCGCCTTGAGAGTATGTTCCACTTTTTGTGCTCCCTGCAGTGACAGGAAGTCTGAGGCAATCGGGATAAGGACGAAATCGGCGGCGAAAATGGCGCTGAGTGAAAGCACGCCCAGGTAGGGACAACAATCGATCAGCGTGTTTGTCGGCCCGTGATCCTTTTCATAGGATTCCAAACCCTGTTTCAGGCGGTTCAATATGGCGGGACCCTTGCCGAAAATCGAATCGACCTTGATCAACTCCTTGTGTGAGCAGACGAGTTTGCCGATGTCGTCCCAGTCAATCGCGATCGAGGATAGCGACTTGTTGTCCTGATAAAAGCCGAACAGGCTCAGGTGTGCTGTAAGGTGTGGATCCGGATGGATTTGCGACAGATGGCCCTGTGGGTCCATGTCAATGATGAGTGACTGTTTGTTGCGACGGTGTATGGCAGCTGCAAGATTGAGGACGGTCGTGGTTTTGCCTACGCCACCTTTCTGGTTAAAGACTGCGATACGAGTCATGCAGATCCTTCGCTTGGCTGGTCATCCTCGATCTTGATATCGGGAATATGATTAAACGCAATGCGCATGGGCGCATAGTTCAATGCGCTATGGGCTCCACCAAAATATACCGTATTTTTGCCGTATCGCATATTCAGCTTGTCCAGAACGCTATTCAAACGACTTTGCGTAGGGGTCTCGGATGACTGGAACAGGTCCATGACGCTGGCAGAAGGCTCTGCCAGGCTGGTAAAAGATATCCCGACTGCATAAGGCGTGATATTTTTACCAGGCGGGTACTTTTTCCATAGCAACTCAAGTGCGTGTGTGAGCTGCATGGTGTCGTCTGTCGCTGAACAGTCGCTCTCGGCGACCCAGGTCGGCTGGTTGAGGAACTTCACGCGGACCTGTATTCTGCTGGTCAACAGACCATAGCTGCGCAGTCTGAGGCAGGCTTTCTGCAGCAGGCGGTGCAGCACGGAGAGTGCAGCCTCCCGGGAACGCAATTCTGGTGGCAGTACATGAGAATGCCCCAGACTGTTGCGGTCGGATTTGTTTTCCGGCAATTCGATGCCGCGCAGCTTGTCGTACATGCGTTCGCCATCGACGCTGCCCCAGGCAGAGCGTAGCTGCTGACGATTCAGCGCATAGAGCGCCTGCACGCTGCTAATGCCTTTCTTCAGTAGCCGTTCTTCCATTTTTCTGCCGATACCGTTGAGATCGCGTAATTCCAGTGAGAAGAGTCTGTCCGGCAGTTCGTGTTGCTCGATAACGACGCAGCCATCGGGTTTCTGCATATTGGAAGCAACCTTGGACAGGTAGGTGTTGGGCGCAATGCCGATGGAGCAGCGAATCTCGGAGCCAACCTCCCTGGCGATGCGCTGTTTGATACGTTGTGCCAGCGCCAGCGCATTTTCTTTCTGGCGCTGGCTGCCGGTCAGCCTGCAGACCATTTCATCGATGGAGAGCGTTCTTTCGACGTGTGTGCAGGACTCGACGACGGCGATCAGTTTGTGATGATATTCAATATATAAAGAGGGGCGCGCTTCCACCAGGATGATGTCCGGACACATTTTGCGCGCATCGCTGACGCGAGTACCGGTCTTGACGCCAAAAGCCTTGGCTTCATAACTCGCGGCGATGCAACAGGTGGTTTCCGCGACGACTGGCAGTACAGCGACCGGCCTGCCCCTGAGTTCCGGACGCAACAACTGCTCTACCGAGGCAAAGTAGGAATTGAAATCGACATAGAGCGCGTTCAGGGACATGGGATACACATATTAAAGTCAGGTAAGGATTGCACTTTCCGGCCAGATGAATATCTTAATCATCATCGACAGATAATGGGACAGTTTCATGAAAGAAAATATTGCGATATTGGCTGGCGGCTGCTTCTGGTGCCTGGAGCCGGTATTCACACAGCTGGCTGGCGTCCACAGGGTGGTTTCCGGCTACACCGGTGGTTTTACCAGCGATCCGACCTACAAGCAGGTCTGCACCGGCACGACCGGGCATGCCGAAGCGATCGAGATCCATTTCGATCCCGCCGTCATCAGTTTCGAGCAACTGCTGGAAGTCTTCTTCACGGCGCACGACCCGACCACACCAAACCGTCAGGGTAATGACATCGGCACGCAGTACCGCTCTGCGATCTTCTATCTGGACGACGAACAGAAGACCATTGCCGAGCAGATGATCGCCAAGGTCGATGCCGAGAACTGGTGGCCGGATCCTGTTGTTACGGAAGTGACGAGTGCATCGACCTTCTATCCGGCCGAGGATTATCACCAATACTACTATGCCAACAACCCGCGCCAGCCATACTGCATGGCGGTGGCTGCGCCCAAGGTGGCGAAGATACGTGCGAAATACAGTGCCTTGCTGAAGGCAGTTTGATTCGGCAGGTTATTGGCCGATGTCCGGCCGCGAGAGCCACTGCCGGCGCCAGAAGATCAACGCCATGATGATGGCGATGCCCAGCATGATCCCCAGCGCGAACCAGAAGCCGTAAGGGTGGTGGAACCAGGGAATGACCTCGAAGTTCATGCCGAAGATGCCGGCGATCAGCGTGGCCGGCATGAACAGCATGGCTACCACGGTCAGGGCGCGCAGCTCCAGATTCACGCGGTTACTGACGCTGGAAAGGTAAATGTCCATCATGCCGCTCAACATGTCGCGGATGGTCTCCAGCGATTCGATGAAATATAGCGTGTGGTCATGCACATCACGCAGATAGATTACCGTGTTCGCCGTGAAAAAACCTTGTTCGTTGCGCATCAGGTGATTGATCACTTCTCTCAGCGGCCAGACGTTGCGGCGCAACTCCATGCTTTCGCGTTTCAGGCTGTGGATGCTTTTCAGTGTTGCGTTGGTCGGCTTGCGTATCAGGGCATCTTCCAGTTCTTCACAGTCATTGCCCAGCTGTTCCAGCACGATGAAGTAACGGTCAACGATCACATCCAGCAGCGAGTAGGTCAGGTAATCCGGACCGGCTTGGCGCAGATGGCTGCCTGTTGTGCGCAGGCGTTCGCGCACCGGGTCGAAGGCGCCGATATGCCGTTCCTGAAAAGTCAGCACGAAATTCTTGCCGAGGATTATGCTGACCTGGTCGGAAGTGATATCCCGTTCTTCCGAGTGATACTGGAAGAAACGCGTAACGATGAACAGATTGTGCTCGAAGCTGTCGACCTTGGGTCGCTGGTTGGTGTTGAGAATGTCTTCCAGCACCAGTGCATGCAGGCCGAAGTTCTCGCCGATGCGGGCGATCAACGTAGCGTCGTGCAAGCCATAGACGTTGAGCCAGCGAATGCCGGAGATATTCGGCGCCAGTGTCAGCGCATCTTCGGCGGTGAGTGACAACTCACTAATTGAATCCGGCGAGTAGTCGAAAACGGTGACATGCGGCTGCGCAGTCTTGATCTCACCCACATGCACCAGCGCACCGGGCGGCATGCCGACCTTCCTGCTGTGCTTCAGGCGCGACGGCTTGCGGGGCTTCTTTTCCGCTTTTCCCAATGATGTCTTGCGGCTGGTCATGTGCCTATCTTAAACGCATCACCTATGGACATGAAAGCACCGCCTGCAACATGGTGGACGGTGCGAAGTTCGTCATGCCCCTCGAAATGCCAGCGGTCGTCTGTGAATACCCGCTCGTCAGCCTGCGCGGCAACGACTTCGGCGACGAACAGATCATAAGTGTTCTGGATGTGCGGCTCCGGGATGATGCGGCATTCCAGCCATGCGACGCAGCCTTCTATCAAGGGTGCTGATATCTCTCTGGCCGGGAAGGTCGGGATATCGAAGGCGGCGAGCTTGTTGTCCGGCGATTTGCCCAACAACTCGCGCCCGCTGCAATTGCCGACCCGCACCACCATCTCCGCCTGCGCGCGGCACGGCACGTTGATGGCAAAGGAGCCTGAAGCTTCCATCAGTTCGCGTGTATGGGTGTTCTTGTCGATGACGATGGCGACCTTGGGCGGGTCGAAATCCAGCGGCATGTTCCAGGCGGCCGCCATGATGTTGCGTTGACTGTCGTGAGCTGAAGTGACAAGGACGGTGGGGCCGTGGTTGAGGAGGCGGTAGGCATTATTTAGCGTAACAAGGTTTTTCATGTGTTATGCATTTGCTTCCAGCGCTTCCAGTTCTTTTAAACTTTGATTCGAAGAGTTTTTCCATGCGGTCAGTCCATTTGCGTGACCACCGTGAATCACTGCTGCAGCTGCACTTGGACTAGAAAACTCTACATCTTTGGTAAATACAAGATGATCGCTACTGGCTACTAGGTTGCCTTGCTCCATTAGTTTTTCGCGCATGTTTTGAGGCCAAGGATATTTGGCAGCAGATCCGCGAGGGTTCAGTACAGCTTGCGAGCCAGCAATCACTACAAGTCCATTGGGTGTCAAGTATCCTTTGGCCTTGAGACCTTTGATCTCACAAAACAAAACGTCAGGTTGTGCAGATGTTTGTGATGGGGAAAATGTTGGAACGAAGACTTCTACTCCTAGAGCGGGCAAAAGTTGTTGAAGTTTTTCAAGAAACACCTCCATATCTTCACGATCTGATTCAGGTAATTTTGATCCACTTGCCTGAGAGTTCTTAACTATCGCCCTGCCAGCAATTTTTGCAATTTCAATTAAACGTCCTTCGCAGTAGCGTATATGGGCTTTTGTTAGATTTTCGTCCTTACTGATGAAAAAGACGATCTGGTTCCAAAAGTCTTTCTCCAAATGCGCTTTCACTCGATCCCGAATTGATTCAGCTTCTCCAATATAAACAGAAGGTTGTCCGGTTTCCGGGTCTAATCCGGTAAGGAAATAAATACCAGGATTGGCAGATTCTTCACGAGCAAGCACATTGTCAAATTCACTTCTCGGACCTGCTATAGCTTTACCAGTCCAGTTGGAGAGTTCTGCTGTTCTCAGCCTTTTGGGGTCGCCGTGAGGCAAGAAAATTTTAATTGTTGCACTCGCCATTATTCACTCCGATTTCCGGTCGATTACCACGTACTTCATATCCATCGCAACTGTTTGGATGTGGGTTTTAATTTCTGTCGGCGCACAAGTGGCTGTTGCACTCATGCACGGAAGTGTTGGTCGCTTCACGCCAGCATCTCCAGCAAAGTCGGATGCCATTGCGCCAATGCGATATCCCCCATTTTGGCTCCCAACCTTTGCTTGTCTACGGTACGAATCTGGTCGAGCAGGATGCGGGAAGGCTTGCCCTTGAATTCGACTTCCGGGCGGCAGCCGAGCGGTTGGCCTTTACTTGTGAGTGGGGCGACGATGACGCGCGGCAGTACGGCGTTCATGTCGTCGGGGGAGATGATGAGGGCGGGGCGGGTTTTGCGGATTTCCGTGCCTATGGTCGGGTCGAGGTTGACCCAATAGACTTCGCCGCGTTTTACCATTCCCAATCGGCCTGTTCTGCTTCGGTTTCCACCATGTCGTTCCAGGCTGATTCGTCCTTGTTCGGGTCGTAGGCTGCGAACCAGTTCCTGCGCGGTTCGGTGTTGGCGGCCTCGATGATCAGGCGGTTGTTTTCGACATGCATGATGACTTCGTCCTGAATGTTGCAAGCGGCAATCAGCGGGGCGGGGATCAGTACGCCCTTGGAATTGCCGATTTTGCGGATAGCGGTTTTCATGTCATCACCTCGTTCAATGTTGAAACAATGTTATAACATTGCATGCCGCTGCAGCAAGTTTATTTCTGCCAGGCATCCCTCAGCGTCACCGTTCGGTTAAATACCGGCTTACCAGTCACACTATCTTTTCTGTCTGCAACAAAGTAGCCGTGGCGCTCGAACTGGAAGGTCTCCTCCGGTTTTGCCTCTTTCAACGCCGGTTCCAGTTGCGCGGTGATGGTCTTTACTGAATCCGGGTTGAGGTCATTTAGATAGTCGCGTTCGCCGGCACCGGGGTTGGCTTCCTTGAACAGGCGGTCATAGAGGCGCACTTCGGCGGCATAGGCGTGCGTGGCGGAAACCCAGTGGATGTTGCCCTTGACCTTGACGCTATCCGCACCCGGTGTGCCGGACTTGGTGTCGGGCAGGTATTCGCAGTGCACCGTGGTCACGTTGCCGTCGGCATCTTTCTCGAAGCCGGTACATTTGACCACGTAGCCGTAGCGCAGTCGCACCATGTTGTCCGGGAACAGGCGGAAATAGCCTTTGCTCGGTACTTCCATGAAGTCTTCGCGCTCGATCCAGAGTTCCTTGGTCAGTGGCACCACGCGCTTGCCGAGTTCCGGCTTTTGCGGGTGGTTGGGGGCGTGGCAATCTTCAGACTGGCCTTCTGGGTAATTGTCGATGACCAGTTTGATGGGGTCGAGCACGGCGATGCGGCGCTCGGCGGAGGTGTTGAGCACTTCGCGCATGCAGTCTTCGAGGATGGTGTATTCGATCCAGGAATCAGCCTTGGAGACGCCGATGCGGTCGGTAAACAGCTTGAAGCCCTCGGGCGTGTAGCCGCGGCGGCGGGCGCCGGCCAGAGTCGGCAGGCGCGGGTCATCCCAACCGTTCACATGCTTGTTCTCGACCAGCTCGATCAGCTTGCGTTTGGAGAGCACGACATAGGTCAGGTTGAGGCGGGCGAATTCGTATTGCTTGGGCAATGGATGCGCCAACAAACCACCTTCGGCCAGACGTTCCAGCACCCAGTCGTAGAACGGGCGCTGGTCCTCGAATTCCAGCGTGCAGATGGAGTGGGTGATCTGCTCCAGCGCGTCTTCGATCGGGTGGGCGAAGGTGTACATCGGGTAGATGCACCACTTGTCGCCCGTGTTGTGGTGCGTGGCACGGCGGATGCGGTAGATAGCCGGGTCGCGCAGGTTGATGTTGGGCGAGGCCATGTCGATCCTGGCGCGCAGGATCATGCTGCCGTCCGCGTGCTTGCCGTCGCGCATTTCGCGGAACAGGGCGAGGTTCTCTGCCGGGTTGCGGTCGCGGAAGGGCGAGTTCTTGCCGGGTTCGGTCAGCGTGCCGCGATTGGCGCGCATCTCGTCGGCGGTTTGCTGGTCGACATAGGCGTGGCCAGCCTCGATCAGGGTTTCCGCCGCACGGTACATGAAGTCGAAATAGTTGCTGGCGTAATAGAGGTGCGAGGTGCCGTATTTCTCCCAGCCGAAACCCAGCCATTGCACCATGTCGGTGATGCTGTCGACGTATTCCTGTTCTTCTTTCTCGGGGTTGGTATCGTCGAAGCGCATGTGGCAGACGCCGTCATAATCGCGTGCCAGGCCAAAATTCAGGAACACGCTCTTGGCGTGGCCGATGTGCAGGTAGCCGTTCGGTTCCGGCGGGAAGCGCGTGCGGATCTTCGCCGGGTCCGGATCGCCCTTTGCATGGTGCGCGGCATCGCCCGGGCTGCCACCCCAGCGGCGGGTTTTGTAAGTGCCCTGTTCGAGATCGTGCTCGACGATATTGCGGATGAAGTTGGCTGCGGGGGCGATGGGTGTTTTTTCTGAAGACATGGTATTCACGGCAAAATTAATTTGCGTATTTTACACGCTACAGGCGGGGTTAAGGACTTCTCGCGCTGTGCTAATATCCACGGGACTAATAAAGCAAAATGAATACGCTCACTTTCCCTATCTTACGTATGCTGGCAGATGGCCGTTTCCACTCCGGGGAGGATATCGCACAGCATTTCAAGGTATCGCGCACAACGGTATGGAATGCCCTGCGCGAGGCGGAAGCGCTCGGCGTGCAGATATTCTCGGTGCGCGGCAGGGGCTATCGTCTGCCGGAGCCGATCCAACTGCTGGAACGCGAAGCGGTGCTGGAAGCGATAGGTGAGCAGCGTGCCTGGTTCAAGCTGGAAGTGCACGACCATCTGGAATCGACCAACAGTTATCTGATGAAGCTGGCGGCACAGAACGCGCCGCATGCCAGCTGCGTCGCTGCTTCGTTGCAGACCAAAGGGCGTGGCCGCAGGGGCCGGACCTGGCAGGCCGGATTGGGTGCCAGCCTGACATTTTCGCTGTTGTGGCGCTTTCAGTCTGGTGCCGCTGCACTTTCGGGCTTGAGTCTGGCAGTCGGCGTGGCGTTGATACGCGCCATGCGCAGCCTGGGTTTGAGCGAGATGCAGCTGAAATGGCCCAATGATCTGGTAGTGCATCATCAGGGTCGGCATCACAAGCTGGCCGGTATACTGATTGAGCTGCAGGGCGATATGGAAGGGCCAAGTGCGGCGGTCATCGGTATCGGCATCAATCTGCGGCTGCCCGAGCAGGTGAAACAGCATATCGACCAGCCCGCGATCGATATCGCGGCGCTGAGTGAACATTGGCGTGAACCAAGTCTGCTGTTGGGACTGATGCTGCGGCATCTGGCCGATGCCTTGAGCACATTCGAACAGCAGGGCTTCAGTGCCATGCATGAGGAATGGACCGGCTATCATGCCTATCAGAACCAAACCGTGCGCATGTTGTTGCCAGATGGACGCGAAACGCAGGGTGTGGCGCGCGGCGTGGCAGAGGACGGTATCCTGCTGGTAGAAACAACGGCTGGCGTGCAACGTTTTTCTGCGGGAGAGATCAGCCTGCGTGGAGTGACTTCATGATATTGACTATCGATACCGGCAACACACGCACCAAATGGGCGATCTTCAATGAGACGAACGCTATCATGGCGCGCGGTGTTATCGATAACACGGATCTGGGTGCCAGTCCGCAGGAGTGGGCGGGGTGTGCGCTGGCGGTGATCTCCAATGTCGCAGGCGAGGAAATCGCTGCCAGGTTGAAGGCCATGCTGGCCGGGGTGGCGAGACAGCATTGGATAGCGGCAACAGCCGAAGGCTATGGCATCACAAACGACTATCAACAGCCTGAAGATCTGGGTTCTGATCGCTGGGCTGCGATGATAGGTGCCAGGCTTTACACCAGCCAGCACTGCCTGGTGGTCAATGCCGGCACGGCATTGACCATGGATGCCTTGCTGCATGATGTGGGCACGGAGCGTTGTCGATTCGCTGGCGGCGTGATTTTGCCCGGCCTGCATGCCATGCAGCAGGCGCTGCTATTACGTACGCATGGTATTGGCCAGGCAACCCGGGGGCAGGGCAAGTATGCCGAGCTGCCGACCAATACGGCGGATGCCGTCTATACCGGCGCGTTGCTGGCGATGACTGGTGCCATCGAACATATGAACCTGCGATTACAGCGACTTACAGACAGCTCCATTCATTGTATGATTAGTGGCGGTGATGCCGTTTTACTGCTGGATAGCTTGCGGAGCAGCGCGGTCATCAGTGATATAGTGGTCGTTGAGGATTTGGTGTTGCGCGGTTTGCTGGTGATAGGACGAGAGATTCGATGAAGTGGTTATTGTGGCTTCTGTTGTTTGTTAATGTGGTGTTACTGGCCTATTTCAATTTGGCCGGCCAGCCTGAAGTTGAGCTGCAGATTGCGCAGACACCCTTGAACCCGGAAAAGATTCGTCTGTTGAGTCCGGAGGAGATCGAGGCGCTACCGAAACGTGAACTGGCAACAATTGCAGAAAACAGTCAGGTACCGCAGTATGGCTGCTATGAATGGGGAACATTCTCCCGCGCCAAGCTCGCCAGTGCACAGAGTTATTTGAGTCGCCACGCACTGGAGGTCAAGGTCGTGCAGCATTCTGCGGAAGAGGCGACGCGTTACTGGGTCTATATCCCGCGTATCGGCAACGCACAGGCAGCACAGGCAAAAATGGACGAGTTGCGTGCACTGGGTGTGACCGACATGGTGGTGGTTCAGGATCAGCAGTCTGCCAATGTAATTTCGCTCGGGGTGTTCAAGGATGAGCAATTAGCGACTAAACTGTTGGAAGATTTGAAGAGCAAAGGTGTAAGCACAGCAGTAAAGGGAGTTCGTAACAAGGAACAGGGCCGGTCAAGTCTTTATATCAGCAATATGCCATTGGCGCTGGTGTCGGAACTTGAAGGGCTGCAGCCGGAGTTTCCCGGTAGCGAGCTGAAACTAGTCAATTGCCAATAGGAGGCATCATGGGTTTTTTCAAGAACATCCTGAAGAAAGTTGCACTGGCCGCTGTTGTAGTCGCGGGGAAAAAAGTATTGACCAAGGTGGTCAGCAGCGTTGGCGACAAGAGCAAGGCTGCACCGGCCACTGCCGCTGCAAAAACGGAGACAGCTGCCGCCAAACCCGCTGCAAAAAAGGCAAGCACAGCCAGAAAGCCAGCCGCCAAGAAACCGGCTGCCAAAACGACTACGGCTAAAACGGGCGCTGCCAAAACTGCCGCTGCCAAGTCCGCTGACAGCAAGCCGGCTGCCGCCAAACCTGCGGCAACCAGAAAGCCGGCAGCTAAAAAACCAGCCGCCAAAAAGCCTGCACAAGCCAAGCCTGCAGCAGCTGCCAGCGCAGCACCCGCGGCAGCAACTACCGAGGCTCCAAAAACAGAAACCCCGAGCGCATAAGGCGCCGGGGTTTCTGTTTTCCGATACTCGCCAGCCGGCAATCGCCGGGGCGGGTTCAGCGATTACCTTTTCTTGATGTAAAGATCGGTAATCGTTCCTTCTTTCATTTCCGCAGCAAAGCAGACGGTTTCCGACAGTGTCGGGTGTGCATGAATGGTGAGACCCAGATCGTGCGCATCTGCCCCCATCTCGATCGCCAGAACCGCTTCGGCCAGTAGTTCACCGGCATTGACGCCGACGATACCGGCACCGATCACGCGGTGAGTTTCCTTGTCGAAAATCAGCTTGGTGGCGCCTTCAGAGCGTGCGATAGAGAGGGCACGGCCGCTGGCAGCCCAGGGGAATGAGGCTTTTTCGATGGCGATGCCTTTTTCCCTGGCTTCGGTCTCGGTGACACCGGCCCAAGCCACTTCAGGGTCGGTATAGGCCACTGAAGGGATGCACATGGCCTGGAACTCGACCTTGTGGCCGGCAATCACTTCTGCCGCTACCTTGCCTTCGTGCGTGGCCTTGTGTGCCAGCATGGGCTGGCCGACGATGTCGCCGATGGCGAAGATGTGGGGCACGTTGGTGCGCATCTGTTTGTCGACCGCGATGAAACCGCGGTCATCGACAGCAACGCCGGCGTTCTCGGCACCGATATTCTTGCCGTTCGGACGGCGACCGATGGCGACCAGTACACGATCATAGACCTCGACGCCGGCAGGCGCGTTCTCACCTTCAAAACTGACATGGATGCCGTCTTTCCTGGCTTCCATCTTGGCGACCTTGGTCGACAGCATGATCTTTTCGAAGCGCTTTTCCATACGCTTTTGCAGCGGACGGATCAGGTCGCGGTCACAGCCGGGAATCAGGCCATCCATGAATTCGACCACGCTGACCTTGCTGCCGAAGGCATCGTAGACCGTCCCCATTTCCAGACCGATGATGCCGCCGCCGACGACCAGCATGCGTTTTGGAATATCGGCCAGCGCCAGTGCGCCAGTGGAATCCATGATGCGCTCGTCCTCGGGTACGCCCGGGAATTTGGTCGCCTGCGAGCCGGCGGCGATGATGGCATGCTCGAAACCGACCTTGGTGACTTTGCCGTCATCAGCCGTTACTGCGATCTGGTTGGGGCTGGTAAATTTGCCGACGCCTTGCACGACCGTGACACCACGTTGTTTGGCCATCTGGCCGAGGCCGCCTGTCAGCTTGCCGACCACGTCGTTGGCTTTCCAGTTGCGCAGTTGTTCCAGGTCGATATCCGGTGCGCCGAAGCTGACGCCATGATGGCTGGTTTCTTCCGCTTCGGTGATGACCTTGGCCGTGTGCAGCAGGGCCTTGGACGGGATGCAGCCGACATTGAGGCAGACACCGCCCAGTGTGGAATAGCGTTCAATCAGTACGACCTGTTTGCCGAGGTCGGCAGCACGGAAGGCGGCGGTGTAGCCGCCGGGGCCGGAGCCGAGCACGACAACTTCCGTGTTGAGGTCATTATCGCCAGTGGCGACAACCGGAGTTGGCGCTGGTGCGGCGGGCGTTGCTGGTTCTGTCTTGGATGCAACAGGCGCCGCCGCTACCGGCTTGGCTGTCGGTGCTTCGCTGCTGGTCGCTGCACCGGCTTCTGCATCCAGCAACAGGATCAGCGAGCCTTTGGCGACTTTGTCGCCGACCTTGACCTTGATTTCCTTCACGGTCCCGGCGTGCGAGGACGGGATATCCATCGAAGCCTTGTCGGATTCCAGTGTGATCAGCGGATCTTCCTTGGCGATGACATCACCAGTCTTGACCAGCACTTCAATGACATCGACGCTATCGAAATTGCCGATGTCCGGCACTAAAACTTCAGTTAACTGACTCATGTAACTCTCCGGGAAGGGAGAAGGGTAAAGGGGGAAGGGTTTACCCTCCCGGCAGGGAGGGTGGCGCATACGCGCCGGGTGGGCATCACCCTTTCCCCTTTACCCTTCACGGTATTTAAAGTAACAACCTGCGCACGTCGGACAACATCATGCGCATATGGCTGGTGAAGCGGGCACCATCGGCGCCGTCAATCACACGGTGGTCGTAAGACAATGACAGCGGTAGCATCAGGCGCGGCTCAAAGCTCTTGCTCTGGGCGTTCCAGACCGGTTGCATGGACGAGCGCGATACGCCGAGAATCGCGACTTCCGGGCAGTTGATGATCGGTGTGAACATGGTGCCGCCGATACCGCCCAAACTGGAAATGGTGAAGCAGCCGCCCTGCATCTCTTCGATCTTGAGTTTGCGTTCGCGGGCCTTGGCCGACAATTCACCGAGATCGCGCGCGATGTCGAGTACATCCTTCTGGTGCACGTCGCGGACGACAGGGACTACCAGGCCGTCAGGCGTATCGCAGGCGAAGCCGATGTTGTAGTAGTTCTTCATGATCAGGCTGTCGCCGTCGGCGGAAAGCGAGGCATTGAAGTTCGGGTAGGCCTTCAGTGCGTTGACCGAGGCCTTGATCAGGAAGGCAAGCATGGTCAGCTTGACGCCGCGTTTCTCGGCTTCGGCCTGCATGGATTTGCGGAAATCTTCCAGGTCGGTGATGTCGGCTTCGTCGAACTGGGTGACATGCGGAGCCGTGACCCAGTTGCGGTGCAGGTTGGCACCGGACAGTTTCTTGATGCGAGATAGCGGTTTGGTCTCGATTTCTCCGAACTGGCTGAAATCGATGACCGGCATCGGCAGTGCGGAAAGCGCCGCGCCTGCACCGGCTCCCATGTTCTCGGTGCGTGGCTTGGCCAGTTCGCCTTTGACGAAGGCTTGCACGTCGCTTTGCAGGATACGGTTCTTCGGACCGCTGCCCTGCACCAGCGCGAGGTTCACACCAAGCTCGCGTGCGAACTTGCGCACGGAAGGGCTGGCGTGTGAAGCCTTGCCGGAGGCTACAACCGGGCTGGCCCCGATGGGATTCGGGGTGGCCGCAGGCTGGATCACCTTGGGTGGTTCCGGCGCCGGACGGCTGGGTTCTGGAATCACGGTTTTCGGCGCGTCCTCAACCTTGGCCGCGGCTGCCGGCTTGGGTTCCTCTGCCGGTTTTGCTGCAGCTGGACTGTCAGAATCGCTGCTTTCCAGCGTCAGGATGAGCGTGCCCTGAGCCGCCTTGTCGCCGACCTTGATCTTGACTTCCTTGACCGTGCCGCTGAAAGGCGCGGGGATGTCCATCGATGCCTTGTCGGATTCGAGCGTGATCAGTGAGTCATCCTTGTTCACGCTGTCGCCGGCTTTTACCAGCACCTCAATGACATCAACGCTGTCAAAATTCCCAATATCAGGGACGAGTACTTCTTTCATTGCCATTTTCTGATCGTCTCCTGAGTTAAACCGTCACTGGATTCGGACGGGTAACATTGATCTTGTATTTCTTGATGGCCTCGGCGGCCTTGCTTGCAGGCAGCTTGCCTTCATCTGCCAGCGCCTTCAATGTAGCCAGCACGACGTAGTAGCGATCAACCTCGAAGAAGCTGCGCAGGGCTTCGCGTGAATCCGAACGGCCGAATCCGTCCGTACCCAGCACGACATAACGCTGCGGGATGAAGTTGCGGATCTGGTCGGCAAACGACTTCATGTAGTCGGTGGAGGCGATGACCGGACCTTCGACCTTGTTCAGGCACTGGCCGACATAGGTTTCCTTCTGCTTCTTGTCCGGATTGAGCAGGTTCCAGCGCTCGACATCGAGGCCTTCGCGGCGTAGCTCGGTAAAGCTGGTGACGCTCCAGATATCGGCGGCAACGCCCCAGTCCTTTTCCAGCAGTTCGGCGGCAGCGATGACTTCACGCAGGATGACGCCACTGCCCAGCAACTGGGCTTTCGGACCCTTGGCCTTGGATTTGCTGAACTGGTACATGCCCTTGAGGATGCCGGCTTCGGCGCCCTTGGGCATTTCCGGATGGCTGTAGTTCTCGTTCATCAGGGTGATGTAGTAATAGACATCCTCCTGATTGTGCACCATGCGGCGCAGGCCTTCCTGAATGATGACGGCCAGCTCATAGGCGAAGGTCGGATCATAGGAGACGCAGTTGGGAATGGTCGCGGACATCAGGTGGCTGTGGCCGTCCTCGTGCTGCAAGCCTTCACCGTTCAGCGTGGTACGACCGGCGGTCGCGCCGAGCAGGAAGCCGCGTGCGCGCGAGTCGCCCGCTGCCCATGCAAGGTCGCCGATGCGTTGGAAACCGAACATCGAATAGAAGATGTAGAACGGGATCATCTGCACACCGCTGACGCTGTAGGAGGTTGCTGCAGCGATCCATGAAGAGAAGGAACCGGCTTCGTTGATGCCTTCCTCCAGAATCTGACCGTCCTTCTGTTCCTTGTAGAACATGACCTGATCGGCATCCTGCGGCTCGTACAACTGGCCGACGGATGAGTAGATGCCAAGCTGGCGGAACATGCCTTCCATGCCGAAGGTACGTGCTTCATCCGGCACGATAGGCACGACATATTTGCCGATCTGTTTGTCGCGCACCAGTGTCGAGAGTATGCGGACAAAGGCCATGGTGGTTGAGATTTCGCGGTCACCGGTAGCGCCCAGCATGTTCTCGAAAGCGGAAAGTGCCGGCACGGTCAATTCGTTGCCCTTGCGACGGCGGGACGGAACGAAACCACCCATGGCTTCGCGGCGCTCTCGCAGGTATTGCATTTCCGGGCTGTCTTCAGCCGGACGGTAGAAGGACAGATTCTCGACATCCTCATCGCTGATCGGCAGGTCGAAGCGGTCGCGGAATGCCTTCAGTGAGGCGATATCCATGCTCTTTTGCTGGTGCGTGGTGTTCTGGCCTTCGCCGGCGGCACCCATGCCATATCCCTTGACCGTCTTCGCCAGGATGACGGAAGGCTGGCCCTTGTGGTTGGTTGCCGCATGGTAGGCTGCATAGACCTTGTGCGGGTCATGACCGCCGCGGTTGAGGCGCCAGAT
>DLMX01000112.1:6255-12080 GCA_002479405.1 Methylophilaceae bacterium UBA7525 | reverse complement strand
TCCTTGGCGGAGTTGACGCGCAGGCCGGAGGAGAGACGCTCAATGGCGGAAGACAGGCCAAGGGAGTTCTTGGCGAGGTTACGCTGTGCGTTGAGCGAGTAGGTATTGGTATTGATCTGTGCCATTTTGAATCTCCTTGATGATGATTTTCGGCGCAATTACTCGATGTTCCAGAGGGCGATTACGTCAGTTCCACGGTTTAATTTACGACCTCAGTAAGTAAAACTTTAGCTCTTTTCAGCTGTAGGATGGCAAATGGGCGCGCAACCATTCATCAATTTGATTTTCCAGTAGAAAATTATCTAGGACCCATTGGCGCAGTTGTTTGCCCTCAGACTCCCGTGCGTCAGCATCATGGATTCTCTCTCGCAATGCTGAGACCCAGGCTTCGGAGGTATTGGGTACTCGGCATGCCGGACTGTCTTGGTAGGGGTCAATATCTGTGCACACAACAGGGATACCGAGAACCCCATATTCAAGGAGTCTTAGATTGCTTTTTCCCCGGTTGAAGGGGGTGGTGGCCAATGGTGCAACCGCAATGTCAAGGTTCAGTGAGGCAAGGTATGCAGGGTAAGATCCGAATTCGACACTTGGGTGATACTCTTTGACGAGCGGCCGGATTTCTGCCGGACACATGCCGAAGAATACCCAGTCTGCTTCGTCACGGGTTTTCTTGATGATTTCTTCGAGCAACAGCAGATCTCCCTGATGGGTTGTGCCGCCGGCCCAGCCGATTCTGGGCTTGGCGCTAGTGCGCCTCTGACTTCTTAGTGTCAGCCATTTTTCCTGCTCCAGACGATTGGGAAGGACCACGATGTCCTTGATCAGGTGCCGGTAAGTTTCGGCGAGATACATGGTGGACACCACCAATCTGTCACATGATTTCAGGATGTGTTCAAAACGTCCCCAGGCGTCCTCTGGGATGTTCTTCTTGAATGGATTGGTTTTGTCGAGACCGGTGATCAGGTCGTCCAGAACATAGACGGTAAAAGGGCGCGTACTTTCGTCGGGCCAGGCCTTGACGAACTGGATTGAGCTGTCGTGGATGAAATTCTGGATGATGAGGCTATCTGGATTGATCCGGGCAATTTCCGGCGTGCTGAGCCGGCGGCGTCCTTCACGATAAACCAAGCCTGATGCCTTGCCTGCAATTCGCGCCGCATTGAGATAGGAGGTGATCCGGTAGTCGCCCTGAGCATTGGAGACCGCAATCGCCAGAATTTTAGGAAGCGACGATGGAAGCGTATTCCATGGGGGGATGAATTCAATCTCTGTTGAGGGTTTCAACTCCGAAAGCGAGAGCTTGTGGTTCCAGTATGGATCTACAGCATAGGAGGGCCACCATTTCTTTTTGAAGGTGCTTTCAGCGAGTATCTTGTCCAGATGGTCCGACAGGATGTCCGCTGTGGTCTTCCAGAAGTCCGGGGCTGTTTTTGTCTGATAGACCACATTGGAAAGGGGTTGATAGATCAGGCGATGGCCCGCTGTGGTTAGTCTTAGGCTGATGTCGATCTCGCCGAGATGCTTGCCGAAGTCTGTTTCGTTCATGCCACCGATGGCCTGATAGACAGCCTTGTTTACGAGATAGCAGGCGGCAGGTAGGGCGCTGATATCCCGGGGGGTATCTATGGAGTCGAGATACCCGCTTTCGCCAAGTTTTGCGATATCCCGGTAGGGCGAGTCGGCAATACCTTTCAAGCCTATCACCGGGCCGATGTTTTCGATCTGAGTCGTGCCTGGCTGGATCAGGCGTGGGGCAACGCAGGCGATTCCATCGTGTAGCCCGGTACGTACCAGTTCAGTCAGCCATGAGTTCTGCACAACCAGTGCTTCTTCGGTAATGAGCACCACCAACTCACCGGTGGCTTTTTCAACGGCAAGGTTGCAGCGGGATGCGTGGCCTGCATCTGAAGTTGCCGTCCCATAGTACGGGACGGGTTTCCCCTGCACATCGATCGACGTTGCGTGCTCTGCAGAACTATGGACGACAATCAGCTCATACGCTGGGTAGTCGGTATTGGAGCGGATGCTCTCTGCGCATCTGAACAGAAAGTCTCGATTGCCTGAGGAAAGGATGGCAACCGTGATTCGGGGCGTGCTCCGCAATACGCAGCGGTATGACCAGCTCCTTGGAGTTAACCGGATGATTTCGGCTTCCGTGTTTGTGTCGGTGAGATATTCAGCAAGTGCCGTGGTGCACGACTTGGTGTCTGCAGGAAAATAATTTGGATAAGAGATTAGTACGTCGGAGGTATGTTTGATCGACTGCCAGCCGAAATGCTTAGAAATACGTAAAAGTTGAGCGAACCAAGGGCTGCCGCTGCATTGGGAGGCTCCACCGATCGATTGCCAGGTGTCCCGTGAGACGCAGATTGGCCCGGCCATATCCGAAGATTCCAGTGCGCGAGGGTTAACGCCGGGCTTTAAGCGGGGGGAGTGGCGATT
Source organism: Methylophilaceae bacterium UBA7525 (assembly GCA_002479405.1). Lineage (GTDB taxonomy): Bacteria > Pseudomonadota > Gammaproteobacteria > Burkholderiales > Methylophilaceae > UBA6140. Next base: position 9,635 of record DLMX01000112.1, on the reverse strand, counting down.
CTCACCGGATGCATCGAAGCAGTCGTCGTCAACGAAAAAGCAACGCACTTCAGGAGATTTCTGTATTTCAATGCTCAATCGCCATAGATAAAGCGGGTCGAGGCGTGCGCCAGCTGGGATTTCAACACACCAGTCCAGTGCCTGAGCGTCGATAAGCTTGTCGATAATAGCTTTGTGCTGAATTTCCTCTGCCGTGTGCCAGCCAATGCAGGGGATATCTTCGAGACCATCCGGTGTTGGGAGTTCGGTAACGATATCCAGCCGCCAGGCTGGGTAGAATTGGCTGCTGATGCTGTCCAGCGAGTCTGCCAGTCGGGATTCCTCCCCTGGCGCCAAGCGTATGACAATGTGGAATCCATAAGGGTTCGACAGCGCCGCTTGGTGCTCGATTGCCTGAATTTCTTCCGGGATGACCGTACGCTTGGCTAACCAGGTGGAGTAGTCTGGCAGGTCAAAAGAACTATTGTTGCTGCCTGTATTCAACGCTTGGTTATAACGAGGGGCTTCACTGAATTTAATGTTCTCGGTTGATGGGCAAAGGACGCCTTGAGGGAGCATTTCCTTGAAAAAATCTTTGACCTTGTGCGCTAGTTCGGGCTTGCTTTGGGCGGCCTGGAAATGTCCGAGTAGGTCGATGAACAGGGTTATCAGGTCGTCATTTATTACTGGTCTTACGGCGAAAGGAGGCGCAATGAACTCCTGCACACGGCGCATCAGTGCAGCGTCTGAGATGTTGCCGAGAATCTGTTCCTTGGTTTCCGGAGTCTGGAACTTGGGCAGGAACTGTTTCGTGTAGATATGCTGGAATACAGCCTGTCCGCACGCGTATCTTTCATCATCACTTTGCAGCGGCGAAAGCTTGCCCATCAGAAAGATCGCGCACTGGATGGCAGAGGATAGATCCATGAAATCCAGCGCCGGGCGTGATAGGCCGACATCCCTGCACAACAGATTGTAAAACCGCTCGGACGAGTCGCCGATTTTGGCGGCGTGCGCAGGGTAGTGGATGAAATAGCTACTGGCAGGTGTGCGCACGAAATCGCCCTGCGCCAGCCGGCTTAGCTCCCAGAGGTTTTCAGCCATGGTCAGTCCGTGAAGCGGCGTTGCCTTCAGGTAATCCAATGCGGCTTGTACGGTACTTCGCCGGGAGGCGTTATACATCGTCACCCGGGCGCTGGTTGCGCTCCAGTTGCTCAAGCGCTCTAGCATGTTTTTGCCGGTCATTGACGGCTGACTGATATCGGCGTGTTTTCCATCACCAAAATCGGCGAGCGCGTTTCCTGTCTCGCAGCAACTGGCAGTGGGATTCTGTTTCAAGGAAGCCAGCGCCCCGGGGAAATAGCATGGGGTCATCCAATCGTCATCACCGATGAGGGCGCAGTATTCGAAATCCTGTGATTGATCGTGCAGAAAGAAAAAATTGGCGGTTGCGCCGATGTCTTTGGGGTGGGTGATCGCCGTGATGCAAGGGTTTGATAGGCAGAGCTGATCGAGAAAGTCTTTTTTTTCCGGAAGATTGCTGTTGTTGCCGATGATTACCGTGATCTCATCATTGGCAATTGCTGCACATGTGGCCAGCAACGCCTGTGCTCTGGGATTCCAGCGTACGGTGGGGATCAGGATGGCAAGTTTTCCCTGCCCGCGGAACTGAGTTGTATTAGCTGACATTTTTGAATTCTATGAAAAGACTGTTCACTGATCGCACTCGTCACGCTCAACCTGGAGCGCGATGCCCTCGTTCGAGATCGCCTCCTGGCTGAAAATAAACCCCAGTTGGCTGCATGAGTCAGGCGAAAACTGTCTTGGCTTGCTTAGAAAGCCACAGAGCATGGCGATTTGAAGCAGGTCCAAGAGCCTATGAATAGTTTCCTTTATTTAATCCGCAGAAGATAGCCATCTGGAGATACCGTTATTTGGAGCTTGTTCTGAATACTTTTGTCGATGATAAATTCTGGATGATTGCTCAAGAACTTCTTTGCTGCAGTTTTTGGGTTGTTCCCTTGGCCCCATGGGCGATCCGGGAAAGAATCCTTTGGCATGTCTTCGATGATGGTGTCGTATATGATGCAGTAACTGCCGATTGAGGTGAGTTGCGCATACGCCTCGAGCTCAGCCATAACATGTTGCTCAGTGTGATTTGAGTCAAGGCAGACAAGTATCCGCTGATAATTACGGGCTATGTTATGTACCTGTTTTACGATGTTGGGGTCACTACTGGATCCTTCGATCAGTTCAATTCGTGATGCCAGCGGATGAGATTCGATATGTTTCCTGTTGTGGGGGCGAATCTCAATGTCAATTCCGAGTACTTTGCGTTGTGACTTGGCAGGGTCGATTGTTTTGTTTTCCGCTATCGCGTCACATAAATCGATCAAAGCAAGCATTGATGCACTATTTATCAAGGAGCCGCCATGAGCGATTCCTGTTTCAATAATCAAGTCAGGTCGTATTTTCCAGATGAGCTCTTGGATGGCAATGATATCCTGTGGGAACTGTATTATTGGGCGGCCCAGTGATGTGAAAAGATATGTGTATCGGTGTTTTGAGGATTCGTTTATCCAGTCCAGGGTAAGGGCGGATAATTCTTTTGATGAAGCCATTTCTTCTATGCTTTGCTGATTTAGGCTTTCAAAGGTTTGATCAGGGTTGCTTTGGTTCATCAGATTATCGCTCCACTGAATTTTAGCTCTTGATTCATTTTAATGATTTTCGCGGGGTTTCCTACAGCGACCGCATAGTCTGGAATGTCCCGGTTGACCACGGAGCCAGCTCCTATAGTTGCCCATCGTCCAATCGTTATTCGGGGGAGAATGGTTGCATTTGTGCCAATGAATGTTCCATCCCCAATTCTGCAGCATCCAGAAATGCTGACGCCGTGAGCTATAAAGCAGCTGTTTCCAATAGTTGTCTCGTGCCCAATCAAGCTTCCCATGTGAATGCTTGTGTTGTCACCTATCTGGACCTCTGCTTGTGTAATAACTGCTTCTTGTATATAGTTTCCGAGGCCCCATTGGGTCATTGTTAGATCGACTGATGGATGAATAAGGTTTCCGAGCCTGCCGCCATTTTTTATAATGGACAGGCCGGTTTCGTATCGTGCCAAAGTTGATCCTGTAACCAAGCTTACAAAAGCGGTGTCAGCGTTTGCGAGTGTTGGTATTAATTCGCTCCCACCCAGAATTGGGATACCGTATAGATTATCTCCATGTTTCTCCTTGTCGTTGTCGAGCAGTCCAGGGAATTCAATGTTTGGTGTTTGTCTTCTGACTGCATTTATAACCCTAATGGTTTCTGGGTTGCTGGCACCAAGTAAGTACAATTTCATTGGGTCATTTCCTGGTGGGGGTGAAGTGTGGCCGCTGTTAGAACTGTCAGTACCA
>DLMX01000112.1:351-6177 GCA_002479405.1 Methylophilaceae bacterium UBA7525 | reverse complement strand
TATGTTAGAACTGTCAGTACCACTCGATTTTGCTCTTCAATTGTCATTTCATGATAGCTAGGCAGGTTGATGGCCCTCTCCGGAATAGACCATGCATTGGTGTTTTCCGGTACTGATTTAAACATCGGGAGACTTGACAGTGGCCAAAAAAAGACGCGCGCATCGGCCTGTTCCGCAGACAGCAATGTTTGCAATTTCTCTCTCGTAACCCCGCTTCTCGCCGAAAATACGACCGTGGGCATCCAGGCCCCATTTACTGTGCCATCGGGTTCCGGGTTCATTTGAATGTCAGGGGATTTTTCCAATTGCTGCCGATAGTGGGCAAGAATTTCGCGCTTTCTGCTGATCAGTTCTTCAATGCGTTCAATCTGGGCACAGCCTATAGCTGCTTGTACATTCGACATCTTGTATTTGAAGCCGATCATGTCCGGCCAGAACTGTTTGGACTGATTGCGGGCCCGACCATGATTGCTTAGCGTTAACACGCGTTCAAATAACTGCGAATCATTGGTTACGAACATGCCGCCTTCACCTGTCGTAAGCGTCTTTGTTCCATGAAATGAGAAGGTGCCAAATTTTCCCATAGTGCCGGCACGTTTCCCTTTGTATATCGAACCGATTGCTTCGGCTGCATCTTCGATGATGGGAATGCCATGTTTTTTTCCAATGGCAAGCAGGCGATCCATGTCACAAAGATTGCCATAGAGGTGTACCGCAATAATTGCTTTGGTGCGAGAGGTGATTGCTGCCTCTGCCTTGTCCGGGTCAATGCACCATGAATCTGCCAGGATGTCGACAAATACTGGTTTGGCGCCCAGATTAACGATTGGGGAGGCTGTTGCGATCCAGTTAGTGTCGGCCATGATTACTTCGTCACCCGGGCCTATGCCAAGGGCTGCCATGCCCATGTGCAATGCACCAGTGCAGCTAGATGTTGCAATGGCATGGCTCACTTCAAGGTGTTGTGTGAAAAGCTCCTCAAAGCGATCAATGTACGCGTAGCACTGTTCGCCCCAGCCGTTAGCGGCGGCGTCAGTGGCATAGCGGATTTCCAATTCGGTGATGGATGGTTTCGTATAGAAAATTCTGGATTTCATAGAACGCTCAGTTCAGGTACTGCGATCACAAACCGTATTCCATACTCGGATAATGAAGCTGTTTGTTGCCGTACTTCCGAAGCGATGTTCCATGGGAGTATCAGTAGATAGTCTGGTGCTCTCAAGCTTAAGTGGTCGGGCGGTAGAATCGGAATATGGCTGCCTGGAAGAAATTTTCCCTGTTTTGCGGGTGCAGCATCGCAGACAAAGGGTAGTAGATCCGGTTTTACTCCAGCGTAGTTCAGCAAGGTGTTGCCTTTGGCTGCAGCACCATAAGCGCCCACTAATTTTCCGGCCCGTTTCTGGTTGATCAGGAAGGCGACCAAGTCATTCTTGATCTTGTCTGCTCTGTCTTGAAAATCACTGTAGGTTTGCAGTTGCTGCAGGTTGCAGTCAACTTCTTCTTGCAAAAGTGCGGATACGGAACTGTCGCTTTGACGGGGATCGTCCGCGTGACAGCCGTAAATTCTTAAGCTGCCGCCATGTGTTGGCAATGTTTCTACGTGCCAGATACGCAGGCCGGCACTGGAGAAAATCTGGTTTGCCGTATATAGCGATAGATAGGAAAAGTGCTCGTGATAAACAGTGTCGAACTGTGCCTGTTTGATCAACTGAAGCAGGTGGGGGAATTCAAGTGTGATCGTGCCGCCCGGTTTGAGCAGGGCTTTCAGTCCTCGGGTGAAGTCATTGATGTCAGGTACATGGGCATATACATTATTGCCGACGATCAGATCGGCTTGTTTTCCCCCTGCGGCGAGTTTTTGGCCAAGGTCACTATTGAAGAACTCCCGCAGGATCGGGATGCCGAGCTTTTCTGCCGCTTCAGCGGTGCTGGCGGTGGGTTCTATTCCTAGACAGGGAATACCGGCCGTGACGAAATTCCTGAGCAAATAGCCGTCGTTTGCGGCAATTTCTATGACTAAGCTTTTACCGTCTAGCGCCAGTGTCTCGATGATTTTTCCGGTATATCGTGCAGCATGATCTAGCCAACCTGCAGAAGTGCTTGAGAAATAAGCGTACTCGGAATTAAACAGTGTATCGGCACTAGCGTAGTCCTCGGTCTGAACCAGCCAGCAGTGGTGGCAAACCTTGACTCTGAGCGGGTAGTAGACTTCCGGGCGGTCGAGGTCGGTTTCTGCCAGATACGCATTCGACGGCGGGGCATGGCCGAGGTCGAGGAAGGTGTGGGTGAGCAGCGTTCCGCAATGGCGGCACTTCATTGCCTTACCCCCTTGAAGGTTGCAGTGATCAAAGGGTGCTTGGCGTCTCGCTCTGAGAGATCGGAAACGCCAATTGGCCAGGGTATGCCAAGTCTCGGATCATCGTGACGAAGGCCGCCTTCTGCTTCTGGAGTGTAGAACGCGGTGTGGAGGTAGAGGAGTTCACTGTCTGGTTCCATGACCTGGAAACCGTGGGCAAAGCCTTCAGGTATGAGCATCATACGTTTGTTGGCGGGGGTGAGTTCTATGGCGTGCCAGTGCAGGAAGGTGGATGAGCCTTCTCTCAAGTCGACGGCGACATCCCAGACTCGCCCTTTCAGGCAACGGACAAGTTTCATCTCCGCATACGGTGGGAACTGGAAATGTAGCCCTCTGATGGCGCCAATTGCAGCGGTGCAAGAATGATTGATCTGCACAATCTTCCGCCGTCCGATCAATGGGGCGAGGGTTCGCTCGCAATATAGCCGGGAGAAGGCTCCTCGCGAATCCATGTGGGTCGAGTTCTCGACTACGGCGAGGCCCGTAATCGGTGTTGGCAGAATTTTCACTGTGCTGCCCATACATTACCGACGCGGGATGCGTCGGTGATGTATGCCTCCAACTGCTCGCAACTGATAACTTCCTTTGACTCGAGCCATGCACGATACCAGTCTGATGTCTTGGCAAGCGTGGTATCAAGATTCCAGACGGGGTGCCAACCAAGAAGGCTTCGTGCTTTGGTGCTATCGAGATGAAGCCTAGTTGACTCTTGAGGTTGGGGTGCGCTGGTGAGATGCCAGTTCAGTGACGGCCAATGTTGCCGCATTTTTTCGAGGATATCGACGACTGTGCGGTTGTCTTCCGCGCCTGGGCCGAAGTTCCAGGCGGCTGCAAAGGCTTTGTCTCCTTGTAGGAGCTTCTGACCCAAAAGAAGATAGCCGCTCAGGGATTCAAGGACGTGCTGCCATGGGCGGCTTGCTAGGGGCGAGCGAATTTCGAGGGGGTGTAACTGATCATGAGCGCGAATCAGGTCTGGTATCAGACGGTCTTCGGCCCAGTCGCCGCCGCCGATGACGTTGCCCGCGCGCGCAGTGGCGAGCAGGAGAGGGAGCGATGCCTTATTGAAGAAGGCACTGCGGTAACTGGCTGCGACCAGTTCTGCAGCAGCTTTGGATGCACTATAAGGATCATGGCCGCCCAGTCTGTCATTTTCTCGATACCCCCAAGGCCATTCCTGGTTTTCATAGCATTTGTCGCTGGTGATGGCGACGATCGCTTTCAGGTTGTGCTGTTGTCGGCAGGCTTCAAACAGGTTGGCTGTGCCAATTACATTGGTGGTCCAGGTTTCCAGTGGATTGTGGTAACTCCTTCGCACCAACGGTTGGGCAGCCAAGTGGAAGACGATGTCTGGCTGGATTTCTTGAATCGCTAGTTGAAGATGCTCCGTTTCGCGGATGTCGATTCGGCGATCATCTATCGCTAAATTGAGCATTGTCCAGTGGTTTGGCTGCGTTTCCGGGGGCAACGCAATCCCTGAGACCTCAGCGCCAAGCTTTTGCAGCCAAAGCACCAGCCAACTACCTTTGAAACCCGTATGGCCGGTGACCAGCACGCGTTTGCTGCGGTAGATGTCACTGAATAGATTCATTGCCATATCTTCCAGGGGGCGCAACCGGATACCCAAAGCTCTTCAAGGAAATTCTTGTCCCGGAGGGTGTCCATGGGATGCCAGAATCCCTGATGTTCGAAAGCCATCAACTCTCCGTGAGCGGCGAGCGTGGTCAGCGGCGCACCCTCCCAACTCGTCTGGTCGTTTTCAATAAGATCGAGGCAGGAGGGGGAAAGTACGAAAAAACCACCATTGATGAGGCCGCCGTCGCCACGGGGCTTTTCGATAAACGAGATTACCTGTTGCCCGTTACGTTCCAACGCACCATATCGCCCAGGAGGCAGAACTGCGGTGATGGTGGCTTGTTTGCCGTGTGCAAGATGGAAGTCGATGCAGGCCCGAATATTGATGTCACTGACACCGTCGCCATAGGTAAAGCAAAAAGCCTCTTCGTCCTGAATGTACTGGGCGATACGCTTCATGCGACCACCTGTCAGTGTATTTTCTCCAGTGTCTACGAGTGTTACCCGCCAAGGCTCTGCATGCCTTTCATGCACCTCCATCCGATTGCTTTGCATGTCGAAGGTGACGTCCGAGTTGTGAAGGAAGTAATTGGCGAAATACTCTTTTATGACATAGCCTTTATAGCCAAGACATATGATGAAGTCATTGATTCCGTGGGCGGAATAGATTTTCATGATGTGCCAAATGATAGGCTTGCCACCAATCTCAATCATGGGCTTGGGTTTGAGGTGAGACTCCTCACTGATGCGGGTGCCGAGCCCTCCGGCAAGGATCACTGCCTTCATGAAGATGTTGTTCCGTCAGTTTTGTGATGAGAGTTGATGGAAAGAGCAGGGGCAGTGAGCAGATTCGAAATGTATTTGGTGGGAATTTTTGCCTGCTCTTCCCTTAAAATCGTATTCCAGATAGAAATAGGGTTTTGAATTGCGACGTCGTGAAGTCCATTTTCCATGCAGGGCGAGCAGATGGGACTTTTTTCCTTGAGCTCTTTCAAGTGCTCCAGGTCGTTTTCCAGAAAGTCGTCGGCGATGAAAAAAGCGGGGTCAAATACGGCGCAGCAAGTCGGAACCGATCCGTCATAATTGATTACGGTTTGAGCGTCCTTTAGGACGCAGCGTTGGCTTTTCCCTAATTTTCCCAGCACTCTCTGTGCCTCAAGCGGTATATACATCCGGTCTAGAGTTTCCTGGTCCTGCGGGGAAAATTTCTCTCCTGGTACGAGTCCGTAGATTATTTTTTCTAGTGGCATTAAAAAAGCAACCCCTTGGGTGAAACTGAATCCAAGTTCTGCGCATAGGTTGTATACCCTCGCAATGTCGTCATCACAGTTGTCTCTGTAAAGGTGATAATAAACTTGGATGTTGGTGGTTATTTTCTTATTTAATCCGTTTGCTCTATCTAATAAGTATCTTAGACGGTATAGGTTTGATAATACAAGGTTTATGTCGCCTCCCTTGTGGCTCTTTTGATAGGTGGTCTGGTAGCCGCCAGAGATTGAGACTCGAAAAAGTGTTGGGTTGGATTTTATTATTTCCCACAAGTCGCAATCCACATTCAGGTTGGTGGATATGTCAAAAGATATGTTTTTTTGGGCTAGATAGTCGGTTAATTCTGATATCTTTGGGTGTAATAGTGCTTCGCCCCAGTTGTACAGTGCTACACGAAATTTATTCTTTTCTTCTCGGAGTATTTTATCAATAATTCTTTTGAATTTTTCTGGCTCCATGAATCCTTTTGGGCGAGGTGCGTCGATGAAGCTATCGGACATGTTTCCAACGGGACAGGAGGGGCAGCGCAGGTTACACGTGCCGACAGCGTCAATGAGGTATAGCATTTTGTCTCCTGAGCTAGGTCTTCTGGTTGTTTTTCAGCGACGAGCACATTTTCTATTTTGGGA
>DLMX01000112.1:0-203 GCA_002479405.1 Methylophilaceae bacterium UBA7525 | reverse complement strand
GAGCACATTTTCTATTTTGGGAGGCTGGATTCATCGGCTGACTACCCGATTCTTGCCGGTTTTCTTTGCCTCGTACATCGCTTCATCGGCCCGCTTTATCAGACTGGACTGATTATCCGTTTCCGTCATCTGGGTCACCCCCGCGCTGAATGTGATCAACACCTTCTCGTTGTCATGCATGAAGAAACGCTTGGTCAGTTCTC
>DLMX01000048.1:18529-18691 GCA_002479405.1 Methylophilaceae bacterium UBA7525 | reverse complement strand
CAGTTCGGCTGGCACGTCATCAAACTGGAGGACAGCCGCACTGCTCAGCCGCCTGCTTATGAACAAGTCAAACCAGGTCTGCAGAAACAATTACAGCAAGAGCAACTGGAAAAAGTACTGGGCGATCTGCGGACAAAAGCCAAGATCGTCATCAACTAAATC
>DLMX01000048.1:17457-18265 GCA_002479405.1 Methylophilaceae bacterium UBA7525 | reverse complement strand
GCCCATAATTGGCGGCATACCTCGCCATCACCTCACTGGCGATCACATCAGCCACCGCAGCTTCGCACAGAATCTCCATGCGGATGGTTCGATCCGACTCCCAGATCCCTTCACGTACACCGCTCGTCCCGCTACCGCGCACATCAGTAACGGTATACCCATGCGCACCCAGATGCATGACATCTTCAACGAGTCGCTTCTCAAGGCTGGCTTCAGTGATGATGACCAGCAATTTCCGGCGATATTTTTTCAGGGACATAATCGATGAATCCTCCTCAGGCCATCCAGTTGACAATATAACCTGCCGCCGCGATATAAAGCGGGATGCCCAGTACGATATTGAACGGGAATGCAACACCGAGAGCAATGGTGATTGAAAGTCCGGCATTGCCTTCAGGCACGGCAATGCGCATGGCAGTGGGTGCAGCGATATAACTGGCACTGGCCGCAAGTGTCGCCAGCACAGCGATACCGCCGACAGAAAGCCCCAGAAGAAAACCCAGCGACAAACCAAGTATGGCAAGGACGGGCGGCACCATGACACCGATCAGAATGACGCGCGCGCCGTATTGCCGTAGCAGCGAAAGATGTCCGCCTGCAACCAAACCAAGCTCCAGCAGAAAAAGCGCCAGCACGCCCTTGAATGGCTCGACAAACAGCGCCTGTATCGGCTGTGTACCTTCGACACCGCCGATATAACCGATCAACAGGCCACCCAGCAATAACAGCACGCTTTTGCCGAAAATCACATCATGCAATAGCGTCTTCAGTTGCGCGGTATTTTTCCCGGAAGATTTCGCACCATCGG
>DLMX01000048.1:15844-17215 GCA_002479405.1 Methylophilaceae bacterium UBA7525 | reverse complement strand
GCCGCCCGCATCAATGTCGCCGTGACGACAGCAAAGGTGACAACACTGACGGAACCGAAATGCGCGCCAATCGACGCACTATCGGCAATAGAAAAGCGCAAAACGCGCAGCAAGGGGTAGAGCAGGAAAGGAATCAAAAAGCTGAGCACCACAACCGCCAGCACTTGCGGCAGCAAATCAGCAAGGGGTTGTTTGGATAGTTCCAGGCCACCCTTGAGGCCAATAGCCAGCAAAAGATAGATGGAAAGCGTTTCATAGAGCGCTTCCGGCAATCTGAGGTCAGATTTGACCAGTCTGGCGAAAACGCCTAGCAGGAAGAAGAGGATAACGACATCAAAAACCAAGGCGACTCCTGATTATTCAAGTTGGGAGAATTCCAGCGCATTGCCGTCCGGATCGCGACAGAACAAGGCCGCGCGGCCTGACTTGCTCTTGCTGTATGGGATACCGGCAGCATCCAGTGCTGCCATCACGGCATCTAGGTTTTTGACATGCATGGCCAGATGTATATCCCGGCCACCATGTGCGGGCCGCTCTACTTCTGCATACGGATTTTCGACCTGCATCAGATGGATCTGATTCGGTCCGATGTCATACCAGACGCCCGGGAATTCGCGCTCCGGACGTTTCGGATCAGGTTTCAGACCCAGCAAACCTTCATAGAATGCCCGTGATCTCGCCAGATCGGAAATGATCAATCCGGTATGCAGATACTTCATTATTTCAATCATGACACACTCCAGACTCAGCTTCTGAACATGAAATAGACCGCGCCGATCAGACACAATGCTGCCCACAGAAAATCCAGTTTCAGGGGCTGCTGCATGTAATAGATGGCAAACGGCACAAAAACCAGCAAGGTGATGACTTCCTGCAACACCTTGAGTTGCGCCAGTGTAAGCACGGTAAAACCGATACGGTTGGCCGGCACCTGCAGCTGATATTCGAACAGCGCTATACCCCAGCTGAGAAATGCCGCAACGAACCAGGGCTTGTCATTCAGATTCTTGAGATGGGCATACCAGGCGAAGGTCATGAAGACGTTCGACATGGTCAGCAACAATATCGCCTTGAAAACCGCCGGCATGACGTACTATCAGCTTATACTGCATCCTCTCCGGTTTCTCCGGTTCGTATGCGGATGACCTGCTCCACCGCCGTGACAAATATCTTGCCATCACCGATCTTGCCGGTACGGGACGACTTGATGATGGCTTCCACACAGGCATCCACCAGATGGTCAGCCACCACCAGCGCGATCTTGATCTTCGGCAGAAAATCGACCACATACTCCGCTCCACGGTAGAGCTCGGTATGGCCCTTCTGGCGGCCGAAACCCTTGACTTCGGTGACCGTCAACCCGGTAATACC
>DLMX01000048.1:15195-15536 GCA_002479405.1 Methylophilaceae bacterium UBA7525 | reverse complement strand
CCAATCGGCGCCTGACGCCGCTTGTATTCGTTGCGGTCAATCAGACTCAGCACGCGATTCACATCCTGCTCGCGGTACCCCATGCCAATGATCTCCTGACGCCCGCAATCCTGTTCGACATAAGCCTCCATGATGGGGTCCAGCACATCATAGGGCGGCAAACTGTCCTGGTCTGTCTGGCCGGGCCGCAACTCAGCGGATGGAGGCCGGGTGATGATGCGTTGCGGAATAACGGGGGAAATGCTGTTGCGGTAGTGTGCGAGCTTGTAGACCAGGGTTTTGGGAACATCCTTGAGCAGCGAAAACCCGCCCGCCATATCTCCGTAGAGCGTGGAATAACC
>DLMX01000048.1:12805-15025 GCA_002479405.1 Methylophilaceae bacterium UBA7525 | reverse complement strand
CGCCATCAGCAACATGCCCCGTATGCGCGCCTGCAGGTTCTCCTCGGTCGCGTCGAACGGCAAGCCCTCAAAATCGGCTGCCAGCGTCTGCCGGAAAAGATCGTACAGCTGCTTGATCGGCAATTCCGAATACTTGACCCCGACGATCCTCGCCATCTCCTCGGCATCGCTCAGGCTCATGTCCGACGTGAATTCCGAAGGCATCATGACGACTCGCACGGCACCAGCTCCCAGCGCATCGACTGCGATCGCCAGCGTCAGTGCGGAATCTATGCCTCCGGAAAGGCCGATCACCACTCCGGGAAAACCGTTCTTGCGTACATAGTCCTTCAACCCCAGACACAAGGCCTTGTAAACCGAAGGTTCCAGACTCAGATTGGGGACAATCTCCGCCTGTAGCGGCTGCGCATCCTGCAATTCGACGATGCCCAGTGCTTCCTCATATTCCACCAGTTGCTGGATCAAATTACCGGCAGCATCAAATACGAATGAAGCGCCATCGAATACCAGTTCATCCTGGCCGCCGACCAGGTTTGCATAGACCATGGCCAGCCCCGTCTCCCTCACCCGCTCACGCACGACTTCGTAGCGCTGCGTCTGCTTGTCGATGTGGAACGGCGACGCATTCAGCGCCAGCAGCATCTGCGCGCCGGCCTGTTTGGCCTTGATTGCAGGTTGCGATTCCCAGACATCGGCACAGATCAGCACACCGAAACGGATACCGCCATGCTCGAACACCACGGGTTCATAGCCTGCAGTAAAATAGCGCACTTCATCGAAAACGCTGTAATTCGGCAACACATGCTTGCGATAGGTGGCGCTGATCCTGCCGTTCTCCAGCAACGATGCGGCGTTGTAACAGTTGCCGTCCTTTACCATCGGATGCCCGACCAGCAGTGATATGCCTTCGACTTTCTTCGCCAGATCCTTCAAGGCAGTATCGCAGGCCTGGTTAAAATCCTCGCGTAGCAGCAAGTCTTCCGGCGGATAGCCACTCAAGGCGAGCTCCGGGGTTATCAGCAGCGTGGCACCGGACTCCCTGGCCTGCTTCGCATAATCCAGAATCCTGGCGCTGTTGCCGGCAATATCGCCTACGGTACAGTTGATCTGTGCAATGGCGATTTTCATGGTCTGCGGCTTTATTCTTTATTTCGACGTGTGATGGACTGGTTTACTTGCCGCCGGCATCCAGAATGAGCTGAACGATCTCGGGATCCTTGCCCTTGAGCGCATAAACATAGGCAGTCAGCCCATATTGATCGCGCGCCTTGACCTTGGCACCGCTGGCCAGCAGCAGACGCACCATGTCAGCGTCCTTGTTGACGACCGCGATCTGCAACAATGGCGTACCTTCGGAATCCTTCAAATTGACATCGCCGCCACGGGCGATCAACTCTCTTGCCGCTTCAACCTGTGACTTGCTCACCGCCCAGGTCAACGCCGTCCATTTATGATGATCGATGGAATCGACTTTCGCCCCTTTGTCCATCAATGCAACCATGGCGGCCGTGTTGCCTTCTCTTGCGGCATACATCAGAGCAGTGGCACCGAAGCGGTCACGCAGAAAGGTATTCGCGCCATTGTCCAGCAGAATGTTGATGGTCGGAACATCGCCATTCTTGGCGGCATATATCAGCACACTTTTGCCATCGTCACTCTTGATGTTCGGATCAATGCCATGCTTGATCAGCAGACCGACCATTTCCGAAAAGCCGGAAGTCGCGGCCATTCCCAGCGCACTCCATCCGGTCTCGTCGCGAGCCTTGGGATCTGCTCCATGCTCCAGCAACACTCTGGCAGTTGCTACATAATTTTTCTTGGCCGCGAACATCAATGGTGTCCAGCCGCCGCTATCCTTGGCATTGACATCAGCACCACTTTTCAGCAGTGCCCTGGCGGCCTCCGCCTGATCCTTGCGCGCGGCATACATCAACGCCGTGATGCCATCCGCATCCTTGGTATTGGGATTGGTTCCGGCCTGCAACATCGCATTCAGCGTTTCCATATCGCCTCTGGATGCCACCGTCAACAGATAGGGGATTTCTTCCTGTTCCGCTTGCACAGGCAATGCCAGCAAAGCAAGGAACAGCATGAGCAATAGATTTTTCAGCATTCCAGTTTCCCGTTTCAGGATTCGCATGACGCTCACGCCGATTTGGCCCTGATTGCCGCCAGCACAGCATCACCGAGACCGGCCGGTGAACTGGCCACGACCACGCC
>DLMX01000048.1:11324-12552 GCA_002479405.1 Methylophilaceae bacterium UBA7525 | reverse complement strand
CCGGCTACCGGCTTCTTCACATGCGATTTGATGTATTCCGCTGCAGCTTCCTCGTCACTACCGCCGATTTCGCCGACCATGATGATGGCTTCGGTTTCCGGGTCGGCCTCGAACAGTTGCAGGCACTCGATGAAATTCATGCCGCGAATCGGATCACCACCGATACCGATACAAGTGGATTGTCCCAGACCCAGCGCCGTAGTCTGATGCACGGCTTCATAGGTCAGCGTTCCCGAACGCGAAACGATACCGACCTTGCCGCGCAAGTGGATGCTGCCGGGCATGATGCCGATCTTGCACTCGTCCGGCGTGATGACGCCCGGGCAATTAGGACCGACCATGCGCACGCCGTTGGCCTTCAGGGCCGCCTTGACGTTCAGCATGTCCAGCACCGGGATGCCTTCGGTGATACAGACGATCAGTTCAATGCCGGCATCTGCCGCCTCAAGTATCGAATCCGCTGCAAAAGCAGGCGGCACGTAGATCACCGAGGCATTGGCCCCGGTCTGGTTGACGGCTTCGCGCATGGTATTGAATACCGGCAGGCCCAGGTGAACCTGGCCACCCTTGCCCGGCGTCACGCCACCGACCATTTTCGTGCCATAGGCCAGCGCCTGCTCGGAATGGAAAGTACCCTGCTTGCCGGTGAAGCCCTGACAGAGCACCTTGGTATTTTTGTTGACTAACACACTCATGATGCCACTTTCACTGAATTCACTGCCTGCTGCGCTGCGTCGGTCAACCCGGCAGCAGAAATAATCGACAGACCGCTCTCGGACAACATCTTCCTGCCCAGTTCAACGTTGGTTCCCTCCAGACGGACGACTACCGGAATCTGTATGCCCACTTCCTTGACTGCGGTGATAATGCCTTCGGCGATAATGTCGCAACGCATGATACCGCCGAAGATGTTAACCAGAATGGCTTTAACGTTGCTGTCGGCCAGAATGATCTTGAACGCCTTGGCCACCGTCTCCGCCGTTGCACCCCCGCCGACATCGAGGAAGTTGGCAGGCGCGCCGCCATGCAACTTGATCAGGTCCATGGTCGCCATCGCCAGACCGGCGCCATTGACCATGCAGCCGATGTTGCCGTTGAGCGCGATATAGTTGAGACCGGCATGATGGGCTTCCGCTTCCTTCGGGTCTTCCTGGCTCCAGTCGCGCTGTTCGGCCAGCGCCTTCTGGCGGTAAAGCGCGTTGTCATCCACGCTCATCTTGCAATCGAG
>DLMX01000048.1:0-11174 GCA_002479405.1 Methylophilaceae bacterium UBA7525 | reverse complement strand
CGATAGAGCCCCTTCAGCAAGCGGCTGAACGCACCGATCTGTTCGCCGGCCAATCCAAGCTTGAAGGCCAGGTTACGGGCCTGAAAATCCACGAGGCCGTTCAGCGGGTCACAGACTTCCTGCAGGATCTGCTCTGGACTGGTTTGCGCAATCTCCTCGATATCCATGCCGCCGGACGAGGAAGCCACCACCACCACGCGCTCCAGGCTTCTGTCGACCAGCATCGAAAGATAAAGCTCGCGTGCAATCGGCAAGGTCTCTTCCACCAGAACGGTGTTGACAGGTTGTCCGTCCGGCGCATTTTGATACGTCACCAGACGACGACCGAGCAATTCGGTAGCCAGCGCCTGCAACTCGGCTTCCGATTTAACGACCTTGACCCCACCCGCCTTGCCGCGGCCACCGGCATGCACCTGAGCCTTGACTACCCAGGCTTCGCCACCGAGAGATTGAGCGGCATCCTTGGCCTGTTGACTGGTTTCAGCAAGGATACTTTTGGGGATGGGCAGGCCATAACGCTGAAGCAGCTGCTTGGCCTGAAATTCATGCAGATTCATGGAATTGGCTATGTCGTTCGGAAAAGTTGTATTTTGGCGGAAATCGCCGGTTAATGCCAGTGAATACCCCATCAGCGGCGCGGCAAAAGTCGCTATAATGCAGAAATCAGTCAATCAAGAAACTCAACAAGCATGCGTCTCGTAGTTCAAGGTCCTTCCATTCGCAACCAGCATCTGGTCACCCTCACCCACCTGGTTCCCAGTTATCGCGGCGAACAGTTCACTCAGGTAGGCCAACATGCCTACTATTTGCCAAACCAGCAGGAAGTCTCTCCGCAAGTAGTGGAATTCTGCACCACAGAGCAGATCGATTGCGCCTATGTAAAGAATCAGCACACGCTGAACAACATCGGCCTGGTGGTGATGGACATGGACTCCACGCTGATCAGCATCGAATGCATAGACGAGATTGCCGACATGTGCGGCCTCAAGCCACAGGTGGCCGAGATCACCGAAAGCGCCATGCGAGGCGAGATCGAGTTTGCCGAAAGTCTGCGCAGGCGCGTCAAGCTGCTGACCGGGCTGGATGAATCGGCACTGCAGCGCGTTATCAATGAGCGCCTGCAACTCAACCCGGGGGCACTGGAATGGATCGCCTGCTGCAAGCAGCACAACATCAAGACCCTGCTGGTTTCAGGCGGTTTCGACTTTTTTGCCGAACGCGTGAAAGCCATGGCTGGCCTGGATCATGTGCGTGCCAACTCGCTGGAGATCATCGATGGCAAACTGACCGGCCATGTTCTGGGCAATATCGTCGATGCCCAGGTCAAGGCCGATGCCCTGACCCAGTTGGGCCAACAACTGGGCCTGAAACAGGATCAGATCATTGCTGTCGGCGACGGTGCCAACGACCTGAAAATGATGGCTGCGGCTGGCGCCGGCGTCGCCTACCACGCCAAACCCATCGTGCAGGAACAGGCCAGCTATGCGCTGAACTATTCCGGTCTCGACGGTCTCATTCACCTGTTCACCGTCTGATTCTTCTCAAGGAGTTGTAAATTGCTCAAGCGTTTATTGATCGCATCAAGCCTGTTCCTCGCCTCATTCGGCGCCCATGCACAGCCCACGCTGGTCGAATTGAAAACCAGCCATGGCCTGATCGTGCTGGAACTGAACAGCGAAAAAGCGCCGAACACCGTCGCCAATTTCGTACAGTATGTGAAAGACGGTCATTACAATGGCACCATCTTCCACCGCGTGATTGCCGGCTTCATGATTCAGGGCGGTGGCATGGACAAGAATCTGAACGAAAAACCGACGCGCGATCCGATTAAAAATGAGGCCGATAACGGGCTAGCCAACAACATCGGCACAGTAGCCATGGCGCGAACCGGCGACCCGCATTCGGCCAGTGCACAGTTCTTTATCAATGTCGCCAACAACACCTTCCTCAACCACACCGACAAATCACAGCGGGGCTGGGGTTATGCGGTGTTCGGCAAGGTGGTTAAAGGCATGGATATCGTACAACGCATCTCTACCATGCCGACTGATGGCGGCGACATGCCCATCCAGAACATCGCCATCGAATCCGCCACAGTGAAATAAGCGTTGAAATTCAGGACATAAGCCCGCAATCACTGCGGGCTTTTTGTTCAAGACCCTAAATTCAAGTGCTGCAAGTTTTCAATGCAGCAGCGCCAGTTCCAACTCGGTGAATCCTGCCGCACGACGCGCTTCCAGGTTGAACGGGCCTCGCAACACCGGCGCCTTGTACTGCCGTGCAAGATTTGCATAAGTCTCAACGACATCCAGGCCCCGCTGTTCGCAGCAATAACCGAACCAGCGATTACCGATCGCAACATGGCCGATTTCATCGCGCAGGATAATGTCCAGAATCTCCGCTGCCTTGATATCACCTGCCTGTGCCAACTTCGCACGCAAAGCCGGCGTAGCATCCAGTCCCCTCGCTTCCATGGTTCGCGGCACCAGCGCCATGCGGGCTAGAACGTCGTGCCGGGTCTTTTCTGCCATTTCCCACAGGCTGTTATGCGCGGGAAAATCGCCATAGGCATAGCCCAGTGACTGCAGATGCGTGCTCAATAACGAAAAATGATAGGCCTCCTCACCCGCCACCTTGAGCCAGTCCTCATAATAGGCTTGCGGCATGCCGGCAAAACGCCAGATGGCGTCCAGCGCCAGATTGATTGCATTAAATTCGATATGGGCCAGCGCATGAATCAGTATAGCCCTGCCTTCGGGGGTATTCATCGCGCGTTTCCTCACCTGCAAGGGCGAGACCAGTTCCGGCCTTTGCGGCTGGCCTGGAATGGCCTGACCGGCCTCCAGTTCCGTTACCGCATCCAATTGCAGCTTTTGTGCCGGCCACACTTCAGCCAGTTGCAAGGTGCCCTGCACCTTGCGTTCGACATTGGCTTCGGCCAGCAATTGCAGCGCATTACGGCGTAATTTCATAACTTCCTTGATGAATTGGTTTGCCAGGAGCACCCCCTGGACAAAGGTAAGAAAATCCGGGCGCAGTAGCAGTCAAGCGGCAACATCCTCCGCAACAAAATACTCACCAACATATCCTCCGCTTTCAATGCTGCAACCCTGTCAAACCGGTCACATTGGATTAAACTGGCCTTTGATTCTCAGGAGTTCATGATGCCACGAACCAGACACACCTTGATGCAAATATTGATCCCAGCCCTGCTGCTATTACTGAGTGCCTGTAGTAACGGACCGCGCACCATCAGTATCAGCGAGGGCGAATTGCAAAACCGCATTACAAAAGAACTCTCGGTGCCGACAACCCTGCTCCGGATATTCGACGTCAACCTGAGTAATCCGATCATCCGGTTGGATGGAGACACCCAACGTCTGCATGCCCAGATCGACACCAGAATCAGCAATCCGCTGACACAAAAATCCGTGCAGGGCATGATCGGCATCTCAGGCAAACTCGGATTTGATGCTGCCAGCAGCACGCTAATGCTGAGTGAGTCCAGGGTCGAAAAGCTAGACATCCAAGGCATGGAACTGGACGACACGCACAGCGAACTGCTTAACCTGCTGGCAGCAAAACTGGGCGCTGAACTGCTCAGCAATATACCTCTCCATACATTCAAACCGGACGACCTGAAAATCGGCAACCGGCACTATGTGCCTACTGATTTCAGGATCAGCGGCCACAATCTGAAAATTACACTGTCGCCGCAATGAGTTGCTCCATGCAAACAAAAGGCCACATTGAAAGTGGCCTTTGTTTGCATTGCTGAGCAGCCTAGTTAACCGGTACCCAGACCAGTTCTCCGGCCTTCATGTCAGGTACCAGAATGTATTTACCATCAATGGTAAGCGAAATATCTGCCGCGGCCTGGAAACCCTCACGCACCAGTTTCACTTCATCATGCAGCACACTGTAGACCTTGCCATTCTTCCAATCGCTGACGTACATGAGGCCGTTCGGGTGATGCACGAGACCGTCACCGCCACCCAGCCCCTCAGCGAGGTCGGTCAGCATACCGGTTTTCATATTCAGGCTGTAAAGAATGCCGGAAGCAAAATCGACAAACAGCAACACATCGCCGGAATCATCCATTAACAGGCCATTGGGCGCCAGCACCCGTTCATCCTCCGCATGATTGATCACATTGGAAACCTGGCCATCCAGACTGATGCGATAGATGGCGCCGCCCTTTTCCAGATCGCCGCTGTCGCTGACATAGAGATAATTACCCTGCAGATCACGCTCAAGGTCGTTGAGAAACTGCGGTACGGCAGGAAAGGCTTCTGATGGAACGAACACCTGCCAGTTACCGTCCGGCGCCACTTTCAGGATACGCGTCTTGTCAGCCACATAAAGATATTCGCCGATGATGGCAAGACCTTTGGGATCATCCATGCCGGTGGCGAAGATCGACAGCTTGCCGTCCTGATCGATGACGCTGATCTGGCCGTCGCCATCCTTGCCGAACTCATTGATCTCGGAGATGAAAATCCTGCCATCGCTGGCCTGGATCACGGATTCCGGCGTCTTCAAGCCGCCCACTTTCCGTTCAGCCGCACTGCATGCCACCAGACTACCTGCCATGATGCATACCCCCAATAACGAGACTGTCATCCAATTTCTTATTTTCATTACAACGCCTTTCTTTTAATTGACACCCTTGATTAGATAATCGAGATCGAACAGCCTGGGAGGCGGCAGATTGGGGACAAGCGCACAGGCTCCGCCAGCGTCGCGATTGATTTCCCCTTCAGCAATTACCGCTTTCAGCCCAGGATCTTTCTGCATATTGACAACGAGATTCCGCATGGCATCCCGGTAAACAGCCTCAATCTGTGCATGCGTAACAACGTCGAGAAAACCGTGTTTCCTGGCTTCACCCAGATAAGTCGCAACAGGCTCACCATGACTGGTATAGACACTGGCGCGTATCTCGCCATAAAAAACCGTCATGTGCGGATTGTAATAGAGGCGCGGCTGTATCCAGACCAGCGATCTGGCTTCATTGACTGCACCGCACATGCCAATCTCGCCAAACGCTTCCGCCAGCATGGATCTGGCCAGAGGTTCAACCACTGGCCCCTGTTTGAACCAGTAATCATAATAAAAATGCCAGAGCTTGAGCGGGTGCTTGTATTCCTGCGGATGAATATAAATCAGCATATTGGCTGGCGCCGCCTGTCCCGTCAGCGGCACTGTCATCAGTATGGCTGCAAAAGCAAGCCGCCTGAAATATCCAGAAGCTGTGTTCAGGTTCATTTTTTCGGCTCCTTGTAACTGATACGATAAACCAGCCCGGCGCGGTCATCAGATACGTAAAGTGCGCCATCCGGCCCGCTGACAACATCCACCGGACGACCCCAGGCAGCATGTCCTTGCAACCAGCCAGTGGCAAAATCCACAACTTCAGCCGGCTTGTTATCACTGAATTTCACACGCACCAATTTGTATCCAGAAGGCTCCTGCCGGTTCCATGAACCATGCAGGGCGACGATGGCATCGGTGCGGTACTCTTCCGGAAAACCGGTCTGGTCGAGAAAGCTGATTCCGATTGGGGTTGAGTGCGCTTCGAACATGATTTCCGGGCCTCGCGTCGTCTTGCAGAAATCCGCATCATCGAATTGCGGGTCCGGCACCTGATTGCCCCAGCAATACGGCCAGCCATAATGCTGGTTCGGTTCGATCAGGTTCAGATGCTCGGGCGGCAAATCGTCGTCTATCGAACCGCCCTTGCTGGCGGAACGCATGTCGGAGCCGTTATTGGTGGCATACATGGCACCCGTCGCCGGATGCCAGACAAAGCCCTGGGAGTTGCGCAAGCCTCTGGCCCAAGTTGCGCTTGGCTTGTGCCTGCCCAGCGTAACAAGCGCACCGGCCGCTTTGCCATCCGTCGTATAGCGCTCTATGGTTGCGCGGGTGGGGTCGGTTTCGACACAGGCATTGCAACTGGAACCGATGTTCAGATACAAGTGACCATCCGGGCCGAGTTTCAATGTTTTCAACCCATGTCCACCTGTTGACAGACCCGAGATCAGTGGCGTCGCACGTACGGCAGGCCACTCGCCTTGCGCGTTTCTTTCCAGGCGGAGGACAGCATCCTGATTGGCCACCAGCAAATTTCCATCGACGAAAGCCAGGCCCTGTGGCGCATTCAGCTGATCGGCGACAGTGACGATCCGGTCAGCTTTGCCGTCCTTGTCTGCATCGATCAGCATCAGCACCTGCTGATCCATACCGTTCGACAAATAAAGATTTCCATCCGGACCAAAAGCCATGAATCGAGGACCACGGAAATACTGACCATCGGCACCAGGCACGCTGGCGAACACCTGCAGCTTGAACCCCGGCGGCAACTTGACTGCCTGCTCCGGCTTCGACGGGACAGGCATCAACTCGGCCATGTCCGCCAGCGCAGGGAGAGATATCAGGCAGCATCCGGCCAAGGTCAATTGCAGCATGCGCTTGAAGCACATCATCTCGGCCGGTTTGTTCTGGCTCATGTCAGCACATCCGACCAGATATTGCGCGCCCAATCATAGGCATAACTGCCCTCCTGCGCTGAAGGTGCCTCTGACACGCCCCCGCCATCCGCCGGCAGCATGATCTTTTTCGCCGGGTCATAACGGTAAACATGAGCCACGTGCATGGCCATGCTGTCACTGACAAAGCTGTAACAGGTGTTGGCGAATACCGGCAGCGGGTCCGGATCGATGCCGCTGAACGCGGCCACTATCGCGCTGGCACAGACCCGCGCCTGTGAAGTCGCCATGTGTGCTGATTTGGGCAGCCCTGCGGAGACCGAATCGCCGACAATATGCAGATCAGGCAGAACTGTCGATTCATAAGTCCGGAAATCCACTTCGCACCAGCGCTGGTCCACATTGGCCACACCCAGCATTTGTGCAACCTTGCCCGCACGCTGGGGAGGAATCACATTCAGCACATCCGCGCTGACGCGTTCGAATTCCGTTATCACATGTCTTTGTGCCACATCGAGATCGACGATGCTGCTGTTCGGCCGATAATCGACCATGCCGGCATACATCTCCGACCAGACCTTGAGAAACAGGCCTTTCTTGGAAACGATGTCCGGATTGGCATCGAGCACGATGATCCTGGCCGTCGGATTATGCTGTTTCAGATAAAAAGCGGCCTGACATACACGCTCATATGGCCCGGGCGGACAGCGATAAGGTGCTTTCGGAATACTGATGACAAATACACCGCCATCGGGCATCGCAGCCAGTTGCTGTTGCAGGTTGACGGTCTGCGGACCTGCCTTCCAGGCATGCGGTATCTGCTGCTGAGCCTCTTCGCTTTGCAGCATGGGCAAATCGTCATAAATGAAATCGATACCCGGCGCCAGCACCAGTTTGTCATAGCGCAACTCGCCGCGCGCTGTCCTGACCTTTTTGCGCGTGGCATCCACCTCAACCACGGTGTCCTTCACCCAATGGATTCCATGATTGCGTTTCAACGCTTCATAACTGAAACTCAAATCCTCGATCTGCTTGCTGCCGCCCAGCACCAGATTGCTCAAGGGGCAGGAAACAAAATACGGATTGGGTTCGATCACGACGGTTTCGATGCCTGCATTGCTCCAGATGCGCAGATATTTGGCGATTGCAGAACCGGCATAGCCGCCACCGATAACGACGACGCGCGGTTGATTACCGGAGGATTGCACCAGCGCCTGTGTGCAGCCACCGATGGAAGCCAATACCGAACTGGCGGCAGTCCATTTGATGAATTCGCGGCGATTGAGATGCATGGTGGCCATGGGTCAAGGCCTATCGGAAATGGCGCGAGCCGGCAGCTCCGCCGTATGACGCTGCTGCCTGGAAAAATGATCAGCCAGTTCGACAATCTCTTGCTGCGTCAGGCCTTTGGCATGCCGGTGCATCACGGTTGAAGGACGATCGCCCGATTTAAATGCCTGCATCTGTCTGATGAAATGCTCGGCATTGAGGCCGGCAAGCACGGGCGTACCGCCGACGCTGTTGCCATTGGTACCATGACAAGCCGCACATGAAGAAGCCAGGACATGAGTATGGATACTCAGCCTGGCATAGGATTCATCTGCGCATACACCGGTACTGAGCAGCAGACTCAGCAGCCCTGTCAGACCGGTGTAATACGCTTTGGTCATGAGTTACTTTTTAACAATCTTCCGCAATCAGAAGCACTGCTTTTCCTGGCAACCGTCATCCTTGACGCCCAGATCCATCAGCAATTTGATCATCTCGGTTTTGCCTTCATCACGTAACGGACGCAGGATGGAAACATCCGCCTTCATCTTGATGTTAACGTCTGCACCCTTGGCAGCCAGCAATTTGACCACCTCGGTGTGGCCGCCAAGAGCCGCCAGATGAAACGCCGTCAGTCGGCTGATCTCATGGCGCCAGTTCATATCGGCACCACGATCAACCAACAGTTCCACCAATTTGACATGACCCTTTTCAGCCGCAATGTGTAAAGCAGTCCAGCCGAAGAAAAAGTCCTTGGGGGAAGCAATACCGTCATCCAGATACTTCTTCACCAACTTGATATTGTTTTCACCAAGAGCCTTGGTGTATTCCATATGCTGATCATCGGTCATGGCAAGGCTGGCGGACATGGGAAGCATCAATGCAGCAGCCAGTAAAAGGGTTTTGATCATATTCATGCAGCTTTCTCCTGATTCTTGTAATAAAAGTTTATTGAACAAATTTCCTGGCATTTCGGAACATTTGTATCCACGGCCCATCCTCACCCCAGCCCTGCGGATGCCATGAATGCTGAACGGTCCGGAAAACGCGCTCCGGATGTGGCATCATAATGGTAAATCGCCCGTCTGTCGTGGTCAGGCCAGTAATGCCCTGTGGTGATCCATTGGGGTTGTACGGATAGACTTCCGTCGCCTTGCCGGCATTATCCACATAGCGCACGCTGACCAGGTTATCCCTGACCATGGCATTGACAGCTTCCGTATCGGAAAATTCCGCATAACCTTCACCATGCGCCACAGCAATCGGCATCCTGCTTCCGGCCATACCGCTGAAGAACAGCGAAGGAGACTCCATGATCTCCACCATGGCAAAGCGCGCTTCGAATTGCTCGGAGCGGTTGCGCACGAAATGCGGCCACTGTTCCGCCCCCGGGATGATGCTGTGCAGGTTGCTCATCATCTGGCAGCCGTTACAGACGCCCAGTGCGAATGAGTCCTGACGGCCGAAGAAAGCGGAGAACTCATCGCGCGCCCGCGCGTTGAACAGGATGGACTTGGCCCAACCTTCACCTGCTCCGAGCACATCACCGTAGGAGAAACCGCCGCAGGCCACCAGCCCATGGAAATCCTTCAGCGATACGCGGCCGCTGATGATGTCGCTCATGTGCACGTCATGCGATTCGAAACCGGCGCGGTTGAATGCCGCCGCCATCTCGACCTGGCCGTTAACGCCCTGCTCTCGCAGGATGGCCATTTTGGGTTTGACACCAGTGGCGACGAATGGCGCCTCGACGTGATGAGCGAGATCAAACGTCAGATGCGCATGCAGACCGGGATCACTCACATCAAGGATACGGTCATATTCCTGCTGCGCGCAAAGCGGATTGTCGCGCAGCTTCTGCATCTGATAAGTGGTTTCCGACCACAGGCGATGCAGGTCGGTGCGCAACTCGGCGTACTCGACTTCACCCAGGCGACGGATGATGAAACCGTGGCTGTCGGCCAGCACCTTGCCGATTGCATGCACGCAATCGCCGAGCACTTCCTGCAGTGCCTGACGTATCAAATCCGCCTCTGCCGCCTCGACCTGAATCACCGCGCCAAGTTCTTCGTTGAACAGCAGTTCCAGCGTATTACCCTGCAACCCGCTGATATCGATATCCAGGCCGCAGCGACCGGCGAACGCCATTTCAGCCAGCGTAACAAACAGGCCGCCGTCGGAACGGTCGTGATAGGCAAGCAGCTTGCCGTCGGCATTGAGATTCTGGATGGCGGCGAAGAACGCCTTGAAGCGCACAGGATCATCCAGATCAGGCGCACAGTTGTCGGTCGCTGCATAGACCTGTGCAAGCGCCGAACCGCCCATACGGTTCTTGCCGGCGCCGAGATCGATCAGGATCAGACTGGTATCGCCCCGATCGGTGCGCAATTGCGGCGTCAGCGTCTTGCGCGTATCCGGCGTCGGCGCGAATGCGGTCACCACCAGCGAGATTGGCGCCGTCACGGCCTTTTTCTCGCCGCTTTCGTCCCAAACCGTCTTCATGGACATGGAATCCTTGCCGACCGGGATGCTGACGCCCAGTTGTGGGCAAAGCTCCATGCCGACCGCGCGCACGGTGTCGAACAATGCAGCGTCTTCACCCGGATGGCCGGCTGGCGCCATCCAGTTCGCGGACAACTTGAGATCGCCAAGGTTTTCGATGGATGCAGCGGCAATATTGGTGATCGCTTCACCGATCGCCATGCGGCCGGAAGCCGGCGCATCGATCAGGGCCAGCGGTGCCCTTTCGCCGATAGCAAAAGCCTCGCCGCGATAGGTTTCATAACCGGCCAGCGTCACGGCGACATCAGCTACCGGCACCTGCCACGGTCCGACCATCTGATCACGCGCAACCAGACCGGTCACCGTGCGGTCACCGATAGTGATGAGGAATGTCTTGTCCGCCACACCAGGCAGGCGTAACACGCGTTCAACGGCATCCTTGAGCCTGATGCTGCCGGTATCGAATCGGGCCAACTTACGTTCGACATGGCTGACATCGCGCGTCATCTTCGGTGGCTTGCCCAGCAATACGGAAAGGTCCATATCCACCGGCTTGTTGCCGAAATGGCTGTCTTCGACCGTCAGATGCCGCGCTTCCGTGGCATGGCCGACGATGGCGAACGGGCAACGCTCACGCTCGCAGATCTCGGTGAAACGCGGCAGATCCTCCTGTGCAATGGCCATGACGTAACGTTCCTGCGCCTCGTTGCTCCACAACTCGCGCGGCGACATACCCAGCTCCTCGTTGTGCACGTTGCGCAACTGGAAGGTCGCGCCGACGCCGGCATCGTTGACCAATTCGGGGAAGGCATTGGAGATGCCGCCGGCGCCGACGTCGTGAATGCTCAGGATCGGGTTCTGTGCGCCAAGTTGCCAGCAGCGGTCGATGACTTCCTGCGCGCGCCGCTCCATTTC
>DLMX01000066.1:21923-22120 GCA_002479405.1 Methylophilaceae bacterium UBA7525 | reverse complement strand
CTGGTGCTGTTCACCGGTGACGATCGCCGTGCTTGTCTCGCTCGTTGGCTGGCGCTGGCCGGCTCGATCGCCGGATTCCTGGCGACACTACCGCTCTACGCCGGTTTCGATTTTGCTGATGGCGGTTTCCAGTTTCAGGAACGCCTGAGCTGGATCCCGGCTTTCAATATCCATTACCACCTCGGAGTCGACGGCAT
>DLMX01000066.1:21428-21774 GCA_002479405.1 Methylophilaceae bacterium UBA7525 | reverse complement strand
ACCTCGGAGTCGACGGCATCTCGGTGCCGCTGATCCTGCTGACCAGTTTCATGACCATGATCGTCGTTATCGCCGGTTGGGAAGTCATCGAGAAGCGGGTGGCGCAGTACATGGCGTCCTTCCTCATCATGTCCGGTCTCATGATCGGTGTCTTCAGCGCGCTGGATACCATCCTCTACTACGTGTTCTGGGAAGCGATGCTGATCCCGATGTTCCTTGTTATCGGCATCTGGGGCGGACCGAACCGGGTTTACGCCACCATCAAGTTCTTCCTCTATACCTTGCTTGGTTCCTTGCTGATGCTGGTGGCTTTCATCTATCTCTATCACCAGACCGACAGTTTCGC
>DLMX01000066.1:17030-21192 GCA_002479405.1 Methylophilaceae bacterium UBA7525 | reverse complement strand
CCGGTGCATACCTGGCTGCCGGATGCGCACGTCGAGGCACCGACCGGTGGATCCGTCGTGTTGGCGGCCATCATGCTGAAACTGGGTGCCTACAGCTTCCTGCGCTTTGCCATGCCGATCGCGCCGGATGCCTCGCACTACCTGGCCGGTTTCATGATCACGTTGTCCTTGATCTCTATCGTCTACATCGCCTTTGTCGCGTTGGCTCAGAGGGACATGAAGAAACTGATCGCCTATTCATCCATCTCGCACATGGGCTTCGTCACCCTCGGCATGTTTATCTTCAACCCGCTCGGCCTGGAAGGCGCCATCGTGCAGATGATCTCGCAC
Organism: Methylophilaceae bacterium UBA7525; assembly: GCA_002479405.1. Taxonomy (GTDB): domain Bacteria; phylum Pseudomonadota; class Gammaproteobacteria; order Burkholderiales; family Methylophilaceae; genus UBA6140. The sequence goes on along the minus strand of DLMX01000066.1, from coordinate 20,862 downwards.
GGTTTCATTTCGGCTGCCATGTTCCTCTGCGTCGGTGTGCTGTATGACCGCGTGCATTCCCGCGAGATTTCCGCTTACGGCGGCGTGGTCAATACCATGCCGACCTTTGCCGCCTTTGCCGTGCTGTTCGCCATGGCCAATGCCGGCCTGCCCGGCACTTCCGGCTTCGTCGGCGAGTTCCTGGTCATCCTCGGTTCGATGCAGGTCAACTTCTGGTACGCCTTCCTTGCCGCGCTGACGCTGATTTTCGGTGCGGCGTATACCCTGTGGATGGTCAAGCGTGTGTTCTTTGGCGAAGTTGCCAATACACATGTGGCTGAGCTGAAAGACATCAACAAGCGTGAGTTCCTGATTCTGGGCGTGCTGGCAGTGCTGGTGCTGGGCTTCGGCTTGTATCCTGCGCCTATCACGGAAATGACCAATGCCACCGTTACACAGCTGCTGTCACATATGGCGCATAGCAAGTTGCCTGCCGGATTCTGAGATTGAGATAAACCCATGAACGAAATTCTTCCTGACTTGATCTCCGCTCTACCCGAGATATTCGTACTCGGCATGGCGATGTTCATCCTGCTGCTGGACCTGTTCCTCAAGCCGTCCAATCGTGTGCTGATTTATGTCTTTTCTCAGCTGACACTGGCCGGTGCCGCCGCCATTACCATCCTGACGCATACACCGGCCGTCAGCTACGCCTTTACCGGCATGTTCGTCGATGACCCGATGTCGGATGTGTTGAAGGTCATGATCTATATCGGCACTGCCATCATGTTCGTCTACACACGGCAGTACCTTACGCTGCGCGGCATGTTCCGCGGCGAATATTACGCGCTGGTGTTGTTCTCCATGGTCGGCATGATGATCATGGTTTCCGGACAGAACTTCCTGACACTGTACATGGGGCTGGAACTGCTATCGCTCTGCCTCTATGCGCTGGTGGCGCTGGACCGCGACAATCCGCGCGCGACCGAGGCTGCGATGAAGTATTTCGTGCTGGGTGCTCTGGCTTCCGGCATGCTGCTCTACGGCATGTCCATGATGTACGGAGCGACCGGTAGCCTGGACATCATTCAGGTCGGTAACTCACTGACGCAGGGTGCACCGACTTATTCCATGCTGATTCTTGGCCTGGTGTTCATCGTTGCCGGCCTTGCCTTCAAGCTGGGGGCTGTGCCTTTCCAGATGTGGGTGCCGGACGTCTACCACGGCGCGCCGACGGCGATGACCATGCTGATCGGTTCAGTACCCAAGCTGGCCGCCTTCGCCATGGTCATTCGTCTGCTGGTGCAGGGCCTCTATGTGCTGGCGGTCGACTGGCAGGGCATGCTGGTCATCATGGCTGTGCTCTCCATCATCATCGGTAATGTGACGGCAATTGCGCAGACCAACCTGAAACGCATGCTGGCCTATTCCACCATTTCGCATATCGGCTTTCTGCTGTTCGGCATCATGAGCGCCAGCCTCAACGGCTTCGCGTCTTCCATGTTCTATATATCCGCCTATGTACTGATGACGCTGGCCGGCTTCGGCATGATCCTGCTGTTGTCGCGTCAGGGTTTTGAGGCAGAGAATCTGGATAATCTCAAGGGGCTCAATCAGCGCAGTCCGTGGAACGCTTTCCTCATGATGATTGTCATGTTCTCGATGGCAGGCGTACCACCGACACTGGGCTTCTATGCCAAGTTCACCGTGCTGCAGGCGGCGCTGGAGGCTGGTTTTGTCGGTGTCGTCATATTCGCCGTATTGATGGCGGCGGTGGGTGCCTTCTATTACCTGCGTGTGGTCAAGCTCATGTACTTCGATGAGCCCGAGGACAAGAGCCCGATTGTGGCGCCGAACGGCATGCGTGTGATGCTCAGCATCAATGCGCTGGCTTTGCTGGCGCTGGGCCTGATGCCGCAGATTCTGATGGGTATCTCTGCCTATGCCATTTTCAGCAGTATTTGACCGGTATATAAAATGACAAATATCGTACTTTTGCTGCTGATTTTCCTGGTCGCCAATCTGCCTTGGTTTTCCAATCGCCTGTTCTATGTTATCCCATTGAAGCAGCAGCCGAAGAGTTTTGGCTGGTGTCTGCTCGAACTGGTCGTGCTGTACTTTATCATGGGCGCTGTTGCCTTCTATACTGAGCGTGCAACCATGGGGCAAGCGGCAGATCAGAACTGGGAGTTCTATGCCGTTACGGCCAGTCTTTTTGTTGTATTTGCCTTTCCGGGCTTTGTTTACAAATATTTCTGGCAACGTAGCTGAAACAAGCGGGCAGGGGTGCCACGCCAGAGCCGATAACCTTTGCAGGGAGTCAACTCTGACCATGAAATACGTACAGATTCAATCTCTTGCCATCGCGGCAGGTCTCGTCCTCGGCCTCCAGGCCTGCAGCGTCAACGATATTCTGCCAAACGCCGAATTCAATACACTGATGGTGGATGCCGATGCCGCCATTCATGACAACCGCTGGGATGTCGCCACATCCAACCTCGAACAGGCGTCTCGTTTGCAGCCAAACAACCTTGCCGTGAAGTTGAAACAGGGCCAGGTCTATCATCAGAGCGGCAAACTGGCGCTTGCACATAATACCTATCAGCAGATTATCGATGCCGCGGCGACGGCCAAGGGCAAGGATCTCGAGATCGTGCAATCTGCCATGGCACAGCAGGCCAAACTGGGTTTCAAGCCGATAGACAAGGCCACGGTACTGGAACCGGATTCAATTGCTGCGGCATCCGTTGTAACAGGGTCGGATGCGCAGCCATCCACCGAGAGCCGGGTTCAAGATGCTACACCCTTGCCGACAGAACCTATCGCGCAAAAAGCTACATCGCCGCAGGCGGCAATCAACAGTGTCGATGACGAAGCCGTCATCAGTGCGCGTCTTGAAGACTGGCGCCTGGCTTGGCAGCAACGGCGCATCAGCGAATACCTGGCTTTCTACAGGGGCGATTTCACCGGTGGATTGCGCAGTCATGCAGCATGGCGTCAACAGAGAACCGACAGGATCAAAACGGTAAAGGATCTGCAGATCGATATATCCAGTCTGCGGGTGGAGTTGCTGGATGTGGACAAGGCTACCGTGACCTTCACACAGAGTTATCAGGCTGCCAATCATCGCGATCTCGGGCTGAAGACCATATCCCTGCAAAAAATCAATAATCAATGGTTGATTGTCAATGAGCAGTTCAGCAAGCAGTAAACCTGCTGCGCCGGTCGACGCAGATGTGGAAAGTTCTGATGAACTGACGGAGCGTTGTTTGTCTTCGCAGGATATTCCGCACACCCGCTTCATGCGGGTCAAGCGTGACCAGGTCTTGCTTCCCAGCGGCCGCGAAGGCGAGCGTGAATACATCATGCATCCGGGCGCGGTGCTGGTCATTCCCATGCTGGATGATGACCGGCTGGTACTGGAACGGCAGTTCCGCTATCCACTGCGGCGGGTGTTCATTGAACTGCCGGCCGGCAAGATCGACCCGAATGAGGATCACCTGGTAACGGGTCGGCGTGAGTTGCAGGAAGAAACCGGTTACACGGCCAGCGAATGGATCTATCTGGCCGCTCAGCATCCTTGTATCGGTTATTCCGATGAAATCATCCATATCTATCTGGCACGTGGTTTGACGGCGGGGCAACATCAACGCGATGCGGACGAGGCGCTGCAGATTTTCGAGGCACATTATCTGGACTGCCTGCACATGGTGCAGCGGGGTGAGATCACCGACGGCAAAACCATCATCGCGCTGTTCTGGCTGGAAAAATACCTGCAGGGCTTATGGACGCCCCAGTCCTGATTGTCGGCTGCGGAGATCTGGGTGGTGCGGTCGCAGATCTTTTGAATCAG
>DLMX01000066.1:2690-16743 GCA_002479405.1 Methylophilaceae bacterium UBA7525 | reverse complement strand
CGCAGACCGACGAGAGCTATAGAGCGCACTATGTCGCCGGCCTGCGTAATGTGCTGACATTGCTGATGCCGTTGAGTTGCTTGCGACACGTCTTTTTTGTTTCCAGTACGCGGGTCTATGGTCAGCAGACCGATGACTGGTTGGATGAAAATACGCCAGCGAGCCCTTCTGACTTCGGTGGCCTGCGGTTGCAGGAGGCAGAGACTCTGCTGAATACGCTCGATATTCCTCACACCATACTGAGACTGTCCGGCATTTATGGTCCCGGCAGGACACGCCTGCTGCAATTGGCCAGGTCCCCGCAGACATGGCCATCAAACAACAGCTGGACCAACCGCATTCATCGGGATGATGCCGCTGCGTTCATTGCGAGCTGTGTGATAAAGGCAGACAAGGGCGAAAGCCTGGAGTCGCTTTATCTGGTGACGGACAGCCAACCAACCTCGCAACACGAAGTTCTGAGATGGCTGGCCGTAAAACAGGGTTTGAGTATGGAAAAAGTGCCAGTGCCACCGGTTGCAGGCGGCAAGCGTTTGAGTAATCGGCGCATGCTCGAAACCGGCTTCAGGCTGCGCTATCCGGATTATCAAGCGGGTTATGGCCAGCTGCTGGCGTAAGAGAATCCATTCAGGCGCTGACGATACAATCCATCAAAGCCTGCAGATGTTCCTGCTGTGTGAACGGATTCATCAGCGTCGTGCGTAGCCAGAGCCTGCCATGCAGTTCGACCTGGGTAAGATGGAACTGGCCGCTTTCGACAATCTTTTTCCTCAAATCAGCTTGATGCCGGTTCGACTCTTGGCCCGACACGCCTTCTGCCAGATGATGAAAGCAGACGATATTGGTTTGCGGCATCATCAGCAGTTCGAAATCTGGATGCGCCTGCAGCATTTGCGCAAACAACTGCGCCTTGGCAAACGCTTCATCGACCAGGGTCGCCATACCTTCAACCCCGTACAGCGAGAGGGCTGCCCACAACTTCAATGCCATCATGCGTTTGGTGCATTCCAGCGTGCGGTAGCTGACGTTGTAGGTTTCGACTTCGTGATTCCCGCCCTGGAACAGGTAGGAAGCATCCTGCGCAAAGGCCAGGTAGCTGTTTTGCGCCGACCTGAAGAGTACGGCCGATACTGTAGCCGGCATGTAGAGCAGTTTGTGGCCGTCCCAGACGACGGAGTCGGCGAGCTCCAAGCCTTGCAACAGCTCGCGATGCCGGGTTGACAGCAGGGCAGATGCACCGTGTGCGCCATCCACATGCAGCCACAGGTCGTGTGCCCGGCAGTATTCTCCTATTTCCTGCAAGGGGTCAACGCTGCCGGTGGCGGTACAAGCGGCATTGGCGACCACTGCCATCACCGTTTCCTGCCTGTTCATGCAATCCTGATGCGCGCGTGCAATGTCTGCAGGCAGCATGCGGCCTTGTGGGTCGGTATGAATCAGGATGACCGCATCGGTACCCAGCCCCATGATCCCTGCCGCGCGTGAAATCGAATAATGGCTATGTTCCGAAGCGAGGATGCGCAAAGGGCGCTGTGCAGTTAAACCTTGTTTCCAGATGTTGTTGTCGCTGCTGTGCTGGCGTGCTGCCAGCAGCGCCGTCAGGTTTGCCTGGGCGCCTCCCGAGGTGAGGACGCCGTTGACTTCCTCCATCTGCCAGCCGACCAGCGTGCTCAGCCAGCGTATGACCTGGCGTTCCAGCATGGTGGCGCTGGGGCCTGTCTCGTAGACCGCCATGGCCTGGTTGGTCAGTGATGCCACCAGATCGCACAGGGCGGCGACAGGCAGCGGCGTTGCAACCTGATGCCCCAGATTCTGCGGGTGATGGATGGCCAGATTACCCGGCAGGATGTCGGCTCCCAGTTTTTTCAGCAGGCCATTCAGATCCAGCGTCGGTTGCTGAGGCAGTGGCGCTTGCCAGGATTTGTCTTCGGTCGACGGCTGGCGCCAGTTCAATACCGGGCGTTGCGCGCTCAGGTTGCGTTGCAGTTCATCCGCCAGCAGGTCTATCAGCTCATGGCCGACGGTGCGAAAACTCTCTGCATCAAACATGCTGTTGATTATGGCTTTGTTGTCTTTTATCTTGATTGCTGTCATCTCGATTCCAGTGACCTTGTTCTGAACCAGCCGGTCAGGCTGATCCGTGTGCGCTGTGCGGGCAGGACTTCATGGTAGAACCTGCCGGACAGGAACAGGGCGAGCCGGCCACCCAAAGGGGCAATATCGACAAATGCTGCGTTTTCGCTCTCATTCAGGTAAAGCCGCAATTCGCCGCCGTCATCCTGCTGCCAGTCGTCGTTGAGATACAGCACTGCAGTGATCTGACGTTCCTGCTGCCCCTTGAACTGGTCCAGATGTTTCAGGTAAACCGCGCCGGGGTCATATACGGCGAAATGACATTCGAATTCGAACAGGCCGAGAAAGAAGCAGCGATTGAGCTGTTCCTGCAGCGTCTGCATTGTGTTCAGGTAATCGGTCTGGTCTGGCGTCTGTCCTGCATCATCAAGCCAGTAGATGGAGTCGCCCCGGACTTCGCTGATGATCCTGTTGGCCTCGTCCTTGCCGATGCTGGCCTGATGCATGATGCCTGTTTCGCGCAGTCTGATCGCTTGTTGCCTCAAGGCCGCTATCATTGGTGGTAGCAGGTAGTTGTCGACAATGGCATAGCCATGTTCTGCCAGTACTTCAAGCTGACGATCGGAGATGGTGCCGAGGGTGGTAGTGGTGCGCATGATGGGCAATGGAATGTGTAGGGCGAGATTATACTGCTAGTGGCCACGCTTTTTGTTTGCTTCCGTGACAGCAATGCGCTAGAATGCGCACCTCTTTGCTTTTTGAACAAAGCAGGCGCGTAGCTCAGCTGGTTAGAGCACCACCTTGACATGGTGGGGGTCGTTGGTTCGAGTCCAATCGCGCCTACCAAATTCAGATCCGAAACCCACAAAAGCCGTTCATCGGCTTTTGTCGTTTCAGGGTCTTAACGATGAGACAGGAAAGCATGCCAGTTATCCGTTTGCCAGATGGTTCCGAGCGCAATTTCGATCAGCCGGTTACCGTCGCCGATGTGGCGATGAGCATTGGTGCCGGTCTGGCCAAGGCTGCGCTGGCAGGCAAGGTTAACGGCAAGGTGGTGGACACCAGCCACCTGATCGAGTCGGATGCGGATCTGGCTATCATCACCGACAAGAGTCCTGAAGGGCTCGACATCATCCGTCACTCTACAGCGCATTTGCTGGCATATGCAGTGAAGGAGCTGTTCCCGGAAGCGCAAGTGACCATCGGTCCCGTCATCGAGAACGGTTTCTACTACGACTTCTCCTATCATCGCCCGTTTACCCCGGAAGACCTGCAGGCTATCGAAAAGAAGATGGTCGAACTGGCGAAGAAGGACGAGCCTGTCAGCCGCAAGGTATTGCCGCGCGATGAAGCGGTGGCCTACTTCAAATCCATAGGCGAGCATTACAAGGCCGAGATCATCGCATCGATTCCGGCCAGTGAGGATGTCTCGCTATACAGCGAAGGCAACTTCACCGACCTCTGCCGCGGTCCGCATGTGCCGTCTACCGGCAAGCTCAAGGCCTTCAAGCTGATGAAGCTGGCAGGTGCCTACTGGCGCGGCGACTCCAACAACGAGATGTTGCAGCGTGTCTACGGTACGGCCTGGGCGAAAAAGGAAGACCTCGAGCAGTATCTGCACATGCTGGAAGAGGCTGAGAAGCGCGATCATCGCAAACTGGGTAAGCAGCTCGATTTCTTCCACATGCAGGACGAAGCGCCGGGCATGGTGTTCTGGCATCCGCGCGGCTGGTCGCTGTGGCAGGAAATCGAACAGTACATGCGTGCCAAGTTCGTCGAATACGATTATCAGGAAGTGCGCACGCCGACCATCATGGACCGGACTCTTTGGGAGAAATCCGGTCACTGGGAAAACTACCGCGAGAACATGTTCACCACGGCTTCCGAAAACCGCGATTACGCGGTGAAACCGATGAACTGTCCGGGTCATGTGCAGATTTTCAATAGCGGTTTGCACAGTTATCGCGATTTGCCCTTGCGCCTGGCCGAGTTCGGTTCCTGCCATCGCAACGAACCATCCGGTGCCTTGCACGGCCTGATGCGCGTGCGCGGCTTCACGCAGGATGACGCGCACATCTTCTGTATCGAAGAGCAGATCGAGGCGGAAGTCGCCGACTTCATTGCCATGCTGTATGAGGTCTACAACGACTTCGGCTTCAGTGACGTGCTGGTCAAGCTGTCTACCCGTCCGGAAAAGCGAGTCGGTTCGGATGAAACCTGGGATCAGGCCGAGCAGGCGCTGGCCGCTGCGCTGGAGCAGAATAACCTGCAATATGATCTGCAGCCGGGAGAGGGCGCGTTCTATGGCCCCAAGATTGAGTTCACGCTGAAAGACAGTCTGGGTCGCCTGTGGCAGGTCGGAACCATTCAACTGGATTTCAACCTGCCGGTCAGGCTGGGTGCCGAATATGTGGCGGAGGACAACAGCCGCAAGAGCCCGGTTATGCTGCATCGTGCGATCGTAGGTTCCATGGAACGCTTCATTGGCATCCTGATCGAGCATTACGCCGGCGCCATGCCGCTATGGCTGGCACCTGTTCAGGCCATGGTGCTTAACATTACCGATGCGCAAGCGGATTATGTCAGGGAAGTGGTCGCCGAGCTGAAGAAAAATGGAATTCGTGCGGATTGCGACTTGAGAAACGAGAAAATAACCTATAAAATACGCGAACATAGCTTGCAAAAGCTGCCTTATCTGCTGGTTGCAGGTGAGCGCGAAATGCAAAGTAAGCAGGTGGCCGTGCGTACCAGAAAGGGTGAAGACCTGGGTTCGATGCCGATACAGGCGCTGATTGAGCGACTGGGCGGCGAGGTTAAAGCCAGAGGTAGCGCGGCCTAATTATTTAATTTTTGGAGAATTTGCTATAGCTCAAGACAAGGAAGTGCGAATCAACGGTGACATTACTGCTCCGCAGGTTCGTTTGGTAGGCGTGGATGGTGAAGCGCTCGGTATCGTGACATTGGCTGAGGCCTTCGCAAAAGCCGAAGAGGCCGATATCGATCTGGTTGAAATCGCCCCGCAGGCCGCCCCGCCGGTTTGCCGTTTGATGGATTACGGTAAATTCAAGTATGCCGAAAGCAAGAAGCAGCACGAGGCGCGTCTTAAGCAAAAGCAGGTTCAGGTCAAGGAAGTCAAGTTCCGTCCAGGTACGGATGAAGGCGATTACAACGTCAAGCTGCGGAACCTGATCCGGTTCCTGCAGGAAGGCGACAAGGCCAAGATCACACTGCGTTTCCGCGGCCGTGAAATTACCCATCAGGAATTGGGTCTGGCCTTGCTGAAACGTGTGGAAGCCGATCTGCAGGAATATGCCGTCGTCGAGCAATTCCCCAAGATGGAAGGCCGGCAGATGGTGATGGTGCTGGCACCGCACAAGAAAGCGAAGTAAGCGTTAAGCGATAAATGGTTTCGATGCGGCAATCAGGCTGCAAGAAAACAAAAAGGAATTCTGAGTGATACGGCTAAATGGCATGCCCAGGCACTCTTAACTACTCTCAAAGGAGAACAAAATGCCAAAGATGAAGACCAAGAGCGGCGCCAAAAAGCGCTTCAAGTTCCTGGGTAACGGCAAGGTCAAGCGTACCCATTCGCACCTGCGCCATATCCTGACCAAGAAGACTACCAAGCAGAAACGTAAGCTGCGCGGTACGGCAATCATTTCATCCACAGACGTCAAGCGCGTACGCGCCATGATGCCAACTCAATAAGGAGATAGAACATGCCTAGAGTAAAACGTGGTGTCATTGCCCGCGCACGTCACAAGAAGATTCTGAACGCCGCCAAGGGATATCGCGGTCGTCGCAAGAACGTATACCGTGTTGCCAAACAGGCGGTAATGAAGGCTGGTCAGTATGCCTATCGTGACCGTCGTCAGAAGAAGCGTCAGTTCCGTGCACTTTGGATCGCCCGTATCAATGCCGGTTCACGCGAATTCGGTTTGACATACAGCCGTTTCATGAACGGTCTGAAGAAATCTGCGATCGAAGTCGATCGCAAGGTGCTTGCTGATTTGGCAGTATTCGATAAGCCTGCTTTTGCCAAGTTCGTAGAACTGGCGAAATCCGGTCTCGCTGCTGCTTAAATTCAAGCTGACAGAAAAGGAGGCCGTGTGCCTCCTTTTTTTACGGCATAATTCAGGGCTGAGTGAATCAAGTCCAGGACAAAAATGACGATGCAAAATCTGGAACAAATACTCCCGCAGGCGCAACGCGACTTTGCTGCATGCGACACCATACAGGATCTGGAGCAGGCCAAGTCCCGCTACCTGGGCAAGAGCGGTCTGCTGACCGAGCAGCTGAAAGGCCTGGGCAAGTTGAGCGCCGAGGAGCGTCCTGCCGCCGGAGCCGCCATCAATGTCGTCAAGCAGGGCGTGGAAGATGTGCTGAAAGCCCGTCGTGATTCCATCCTCAATGCCGAACAAGCCAAGCAGCTGGCAAACGAGTCGATCGATGTGACCTTGCCGGCACGCAGTCAGGGCAAGGGTGGGCTGCATCCGGTCACGCTGACCATGAATCGCCTCGAGCAGATATTCCATTCCATCGGTTTTGAAGTGGCGGAAGGCCCCGAGATCGAAACAGATTTCTACAACTTCACGGCGCTCAATATTCCGGAAGATCATCCGGCACGCGCCATGCACGACACTTTCTACATCGACGACCAACACGTGTTGCGCACGCATACTTCGCCGGTGCAGGTGCACTATATGCAGAACGCCATGAAGGATAAAAGCGGGCCGCCTCTGAAGATCATTGCGCCGGGTCGTGTCTACCGGGTCGATTCGGATGCCACGCATTCCCCCATGTTCCATCAGGTCGAAGGCCTGTGGGTGGATGAGGAAGTCAGTTTTGCCAACCTCAAGGGCGTGGTGCAGGATTTTCTGCAACGCTTCTTTGAGCGCGATGATCTGCAGGTGCGTTTCCGTCCCTCCTTCTTCCCGTTTACCGAACCCTCGGCCGAGATGGACATGAGCTGGAACGGCGGCTGGCTGGAAATCGGCGGTTGCGGCATGGTGCATCCGGAGGTGTTCCGTCATGTTGGTATCGACAGCGAGAAGTATCGCGGTTTTGCTTTCGGTCTCGGTGTCGAGCGTTTGACCATGCTGCGCTATGGTGTCAATGACTTGCGCCTGTTCTTCAATAACGATCTGCGCTTTTTGCAGCAGTTTGGGTAAGTTATGCAATTCTCTGAAAACTGGTTACGCCAATTCGTCAATCCTGCCATCGACAGCGAGGCTTTGAGTCATGCACTGACCATGACCGGCCTGGAGGTCGAGGAAATGCAAGCGGTCGCAGCCGCCTTCAGCAAGGTGGTCGTCGGCGAGATTGTCAGTGCAGAAAAGCACCCGGATGCCGATCGATTGCAGCTCCTGTGCGTAGACACAGGCGAGGCTGAACCTCTGCAGATCGTCTGTGGTGCGCCGAATGCACGCGTTGGGCTGAAAGCTCCTTGTGCACTGGTCGGCGCGGAGCTGCCGGGTTTCAGCATCAAGCAGGCCAAGGTCAGAGGTGTCGAGTCCTTCGGCATGATGTGTTCGGCCAAGGAGCTTGGTTTGTCCGAAGAAAGCAGCGGTTTGCTGGAGTTGCCTGCAGATACGCGGGTCGGGCAGGACATCCGCGAATTGCTGGATCTGGATGACAAGGCCATCACGCTCAAGCTGACGCCTAATCGTTGCGATTGTCTCAGCATATTGGGTGTGGCACGCGATGTGGCCGCCATTACCGGTGCCGACCTGCATTTGCCACGTATCGTCGAGGCGAAACTTGGACATCAAGCGCAGCAGACGGTCACCGTCAAGGAAAGTACTGCCTGCCCCTTGTATAGCGGACGTCTGATTCATGGCGTCAATGCTCATGCCAAAACACCGGACTGGATGGTGCGTAGCCTGGAACGCAGCGGCTTGCGCAGCATCAGCGCCGTGGTCGATATCACCAATTATGTGTTGTTGGAACTGGGGCAGCCCATGCACGCCTTCGATGCTGCCAAGCTGCACGGCAATATCGAGGTACGCTATGCCAGCCCGAAGGAGAAACTGGCGCTGTTGAACGAACAGACGGTCGAACTGGATGCCGACATGCTGGTGATAGCCGATGATGATGGAGCAATTGCGCTGGCGGGCATCATGGGCGGGGCATCGACCGCCGTGTCCGATGCAACGACCGATATTTTCCTTGAATGTGCATTTTTTTCGCCCGCAGTCATTGTCGGCCGTGCGCGTCGACTCGGGTTCTCCACCGATTCCTCCTACCGCTTCGAACGAGGCGTGGATTTTGCCAATACTCTGCAGGCGCTTGAGCGTGCCACGGGTCTGATCCTGGAAATCTGTGGTGGCGAAGCCGGTCCGGTGACCGAGGTGCTGAACGCCTTACCGCAACGACCGCCTGTGAAATTAAGAATGAACCGCTTGTGCAGTGTGCTTGGTATTGAGCTGGATATTGCAGTCGTGGCTGAAATTTTCCGTAAGCTGGGTTTCGATTTCCAGCAATCAGATACTGACTTTACGGTCATGCCGCCGAGCTATCGCTTCGATATTGCAATAGAAGAAGACCTGGTCGAAGAGGTCGCACGTCTACATGGCTATGACAACATCCCGGCCATTGCACCGCGTGCGGATCTTCATATGCTGCCTAGTTCGGAAACCCGGTTGCATCGAGCCGTGTTGCGCAACACGCTGGCTGCCAGCGGTTATCAGGAGATCGTCAGCTACAGTTTTGTCGATGAAAGCTGGGAGCGTGATCTTCTCGGCAACGATGGGCCTATCAGGTTGAAGAATCCTATCGCCAGCGACATGAGTGTGATGCGCTCCGGCCTGTGGGGCGGTTTGCTCGACACGCTGGTCTATAACCTCAATCGCAAGCAGGACCGCGTGCGGCTTTTCGAGATTGGCGCCAGTTATGCGGCAGTTGCCGATGGCTTTACCGAGACGCAGCGCATATCCGGCCTGGCTTATGGCGATGCGGTGCCCGAACAGTGGGCGCAGGATGAACGAGAAGTCGATTTTTACGATATCAAGGCTGATGTCGACAGCCTGACGCATGGCGCGGCCACTTATGTGGCGGAGGAGCATCCGGCGTTGCATCCGGGGCAATCGGCGCGCGTGATGCTGAATGGCGAAGCGGTCGGCTGGCTGGGCAAGTTGCATCCGAAGTGGCAGCAGCATTATCAGTTACCGCGCGGTGTCATCCTGTTCGAGTTGGATGTGGCACCTCTGTTGGCACGTAAGCTGGTGCAATACAGCGAAGTGGGCAAGTTCCCGCCAGTGCGTCGTGATCTTGCTGTCGTTGTTGATGAAAAGGTAACGGTGCAGGAACTGCTGGATACCATGAAAGCAACCGGAATTTCCTTGCTCAGTGACGTTGCATTGTTCGATGTATACCGCGGCAAGGGTATCGCTGAAGGTAAAAAAAGCCTTGCATTTCTGGTGCTTATGCAAGATACTCAAAAAACATTGACCGACGTGGAGGCTGATGAAGTCATGGCAAAACTGCTGGATGCCATCGCCAAAAAACACCACGCAGAACTGCGATAAATAACAAGATTTGCAAGTCCGAACCAAACATCAGTAATCAAGCAAGTAGTTGAAAGGTTTTGTATGACATTGACTAAGGCCGATCTGGCCGATCTGCTCTTTGAGCAAGTTGGCCTGAACAAGCGCGAAGCCAAGGATATGGTGGAAGCATTTTTTGAGGAAATCCGTACCGCTTTGGAACTTGGTGACAGTGTCAAACTTTCAGGTTTCGGTAACTTCGAATTGCGCCAGAAGTCAGAGCGGCCAGGCCGTAACCCCAAGACCGGTGAAGAAATTCCGATCACAGCCCGTCGCGTTGTGACTTTCCACGCCAGTCAAAAGCTCAAAAGCAAGGTAGAAGAGGCATATGCAGGAGCGCACGCTTAACGTTCAACTGCCGCCGATCCCGGCCAAACGCTACTTCACCATTGGTGAAGTCAGCGAGCTGTGCGGGGTCAAGCCTCATGTTCTGCGTTACTGGGAACAGGAGTTTACCCAGCTCAAGCCTGTCAAACGCCGCGGCAATCGGCGTTACTACCAACATCATGAAGTTCTGTTGATCCGGCGTATCCGCGAACTGCTTTATGAGCAGGGTTTTACCATCAGTGGTGCGCGCAATCGCCTTGATGAGCATAGTGTGTCGGCAGAGGGGATTGTATCCGACAATCAGAACACAACAGCCACCAGCACCCGGATATCTGCAATCGACATTCCAGCCTTGCGCAACGAATTGCGCGATTTGCTGCAACTATTACGCGCCTGAAGTACAAATCCATCGCTTAAGCCTGCTGGCTGGACAGTAGCAATGACTTTATCTTTTTGCATCGACTGTCTTAACCCGACCTTTTCCGCTATAATTCTGCTCTTGTTTTTGCGCAGGCAAGAACATCGGTTCGGGGTGTAGCGCAGCCTGGTAGCGTACTTGCATGGGGTGCAAGGGGTCGGGAGTTCGAATCTCCCCGCCCCGACCAATAAATATGCCGTTCTCGAAAGAGAGCGGCTTTTTTATTAGGCCTGCTGTGCCTGTTTTGTACATATTTCAGGCACACCATCAATTTTCAATCCAGATACGCGCTCCACATACGGGGCGAGATGCTCAGAGGATAAATGCGCATACTTCTGCACCATGTCCAGTGATTGCCAGCCCCCCAACTGCTGCAAGACATATAACGGCGTACCGTTCTGAACGTGCCAACTAGCCCACGTATGGCGTAAGTCATGCCATCGAAAGTTCGTGATGCCAGCACGTTCCAGCGCCTTCCTCCAAGCCCTGCCTTTCACGTGAGTGACAGGCTTATCTCGGTAGGTAAATACGTGGGTGTCATGCTTGAACAACTCACCACGCAGCACTTCAATAGCCTCACTGGATAAGGGAACAGCGATTGCCTTGCCACCTTTTGCCTGATCAGCGTAAATCCATGCCTGATGCCTTGCCAAATCAATCTGCGACCATAAGAGGTTATAGACATTGCTTTGTCGCAAGCCGGTTGCCAATGAAAATCTAGCCATTGCCTCCAGGTGCGGAGGTAATTCCTCAAGCAATCGATTTGCTTCTTCAAGTGATAACCACCTGATACGCTTTTGTGGCTCCGGCAGGCTTCGCACTTTAGGTGCACGTTCCAGCCATTCCCATTCAAACGCAGCTCGTCGCAGAACCCTACTAACCACCTGCATGCAACGATTAACTGTTGCATTTGTAACGCCTGACTTTTGACGAATCGCCGTGACACTATCCAACAGGCCACGATTGATTTCATCAAGGTACTTATTCGCCAGGTGAGGGTGCAACCATCGAAAATGATGGATATCACTAACATGCGACGATTTATGGGAAGTCTCTTCGATATATCGAATAACAGCTTCTTCCCAGATGTACCTTTTTTTAACGCCTAGCCGTTTTTGCTGCCATAAATCATTTATTAACTTTGCTTCGTACTCCGCTGCTTTTTGCTGGTCGGCAGTGCCAGTAGATTGTCGTATTGGCTTACAGCCTGCGACCGAGACCTTGACCCACCAGTTGGCAGAGTTATTTCTTTTGTAGAGTGACATAGCAAATCCTCGTCATTGTCACCCTGCGACGCTTGCTGAAAGTATTGTGAGCGCAAGTATTGCTCAAGGTCAACCTCGATAAATACCCATCGTTTGGCCAATTTAGCACCAGGTACAACGCCGGACTGCGCTTTCCTCAGTAAGGTGATAGGGTGCATGTGCAGGAATGCAGCCGCCTGTTCAAGATTTAATGTCGTCATTTGACCGCCCCTGTATCAAGTTAAATAGGGCTAAGCGATGAGTTTGGGAAGTTTCTCGCATCCAACATCGACGAAGCCGATATGAGAACTTTGGATGCGCACCTGTTAGGCGATGATAGACGTTGCTACTGCGCGGAGTAATTTATTCTCAGCGACACAATAGTTTATTTCACTTAGCATCGTCAAGCCCTAGTAGTAGCTATAACTATTTTTTGCTAAGATAAAAGCCCAATGTCGGGAATTCACACTGATTGGAGAAATATGTTAGCCCAATTTTTGAATTTCCCTTCCTCATGCAAGAGCGCTTACTCTTGATAGCTTAACCAAGTGGGTGATGCACGGGAACAACGCCAAATAAGCCATTCAAACTCGGACCGTGTCCTAGAAAGAACGCTATCCTTAGTTATTAAGCGGTACCTAAGGGCTCCATTAGTGAAAGAGATAAGGCGGATAGCGCAGGTTAAGCCTGTATGAGTGGCAGCTCCCGCAAGGGACAACCTGTCACAAAGTACAGCAGTTGAGGGCGCTATTGTTCCCACCTTTACATATACATACTTTCTTTATATCCATCACTTGCCACCCACAGCAATCCCTTCTCATATTCAAGCCAAGCTTGTTTGAAGAATCCCGAGCAGCCAGTTTCGGCAATTATTTCTGATACATACATGATGACCTGCGTCATATCCCAATCTTTACGCAACAGGTGAACGGTTTTTACCGCCTCAGCAATACCCTTGCTTGCCCAATACCTGCGCTTGTTCAAGTCACCAGTTTCAAAGCTTTTAGTTATGTACTTTGAAATATATCCTGCAATACGACTCACAGAGGCAGCTTTGCTTCCTGAAGTGACATGTACGCGGCCCTGACCTTCTCCCACAACTCGATGCCATATTGACCATAGCAGCTTGTAGTCCTGTCGGTTGGCTACGGCAATATGTAGGTGTAAGGCACCACGTTCTTGCAATTCGTGGGTGGCTACATATTGGAAATTGGAGACCTGTCTAATGCGCCTGACAAACTCCTGGAATAATTTTTGGAAGCGGTCAACATCTGCGATGATCTCTTTAGTGGTCAAGGTGACCATATAACGAGCTTTCAATGATTTACACAGATGCCGAACCTTGCGCTTAGCCCTTGCAGCTGAAGCCTCTTTAGAGCGTTCCCTGTCACCCTCGCCACGCTTTGATTTTATTGCCAGCTCATCCCAACAGGGTTCCGACCATGTTTCATAGGGCATAACTGAAACTTCAACCATGCTGTCGCCAAAATCACGAACAGTGACTTTGTGCCACTTCTGATGTCCTGAGTTATTGAGTATTTCATTCTGGTTTGTTATAAACACGTTCATGGCAAAGATTCCTTTGAAGTGATTTGCCTATCCAGCCTCAAGCGTTAGTGCGCTTGGGGCTTTCTTTTTAGTTATTCAATTTGGTAAGTGTTCTTATTACAAGAATAGCTCGCTTCGCTCGCATCGGGCTGCTCCGCATTGCCCGCCGCGAGCGAAGCCGCCAAGCTTCAGGTCTCATATACCGCATAGAAGCATCAGAGAGCGCATTGCCTTCATGGCGCGAAGTGAGTTCAGCCAGGTGTAACGATATTTTCTCGCGAGCAGCGCCTTTGGAAATCGCGATGCCGTCGGTCTACATGGGGTTTCACCCCATACCCCTTGTTTAATTATCATCATCAGAAACAACTAAAGAGGAGGGGAAATAGGCATAGCGGAACATAACCCACCACCAACCTGATATATCCAACCAGCGGTACCAAGGCATTGCGTTTGAAGGGCAATAAATACCAAGAATTACTAATGACTTTAGTTCAGGGTGTGTCGGATGTACCCACGTTGAAATAATCGGATATTTAAAGACCATGAGAAGTCCCTTCCGAATCGAAGAAACCGGGAAAGTGTCGAGCCTCAACTTGAACGCCTTGGCCGTCAAATATATGACCATCGACGGGAAATGAACCGCGCTCATGTGCACGAATTAGAACCGCAGCGGTTAATTTATCATTAGCCGCTTTGATAGACCATGACGAACCAATAAGAGCGCCAGCCAAGAAAACTTTGAATCGATTAGGTGTGACCATTACGTAACCTCCATTAGTTTAATTAAGCCTAACTGGAGCTAATCTTTACCAGTTATGACGAATAGCAAGCGTCACAAGGTATTGATTAAATTACGTATATAAATTGACATTGCGGATGGGGTGCAAGGGGTCGGGAGT
>DLMX01000066.1:0-2629 GCA_002479405.1 Methylophilaceae bacterium UBA7525 | reverse complement strand
ATGGGGTGCAAGGGGTCGGGAGTTCGAATCTCCCCACCCCGACCAAAATACCGATTTTCAGCAATAAAAAAACCAGCCCAGGCTGGTTTTTTTATTTTCCTGTCAGTGGTTCTTTGCTGACTTAGTTTTGGTGTGGCTGTTTTTATTCCTGCAATTGTCGCAAGCCGGCTTTGTCTTTCGGGTTGCCGACCCACAAAGGGTGTGGAGCAAAAGCAGCGTTGATCAGGCTTTTTTCCGGTACGAATTCGTCATGGCGGAGGCCGACAAGATCCGACCAGGTGTGGATGAAATGGGCGAGGCTATATGGCCGTTGTGTCAATGCTCTGAAGTCATGGTCGATGCTGGCCTGCCAAGCCGGTGACAACCACATCAGCATCGGCACTGCATACATGGCCATTGTCGGTTTTTCCTCGTTGCGGCCGAGAAAATTATGCGGCGGGGTGTCGTAGACGTCTTCGCCGTGATCGGCAAAAAACACCATCAGGCTACGCTCATTTCTTGCCTTCAGTGTTTCCTGCAGTGTGCTGACGATGTAATCATTGTAGAGCACAGCGTTGTCATATGCATTAATGGCTGCTACCTTGTCGTCCGATATGGCGGCGGGAATGCCGTTTCTGTCGTTGAATCGGGCAAATTCCGGCGGATAGCGGTAGTCATATTTCATGTGTGTACCCAGCAGGTGGACGACGATGAATTTGCGTGGAGCATCATCCGCCAGAACTTCGCGGAACGGTTTGAAGACGTTGGCGTCGTATTCCCGCGAATTCTGCGCGCGGCTATGGTTCATGTAATGTTGCACGTCCATCTGTTTTGAGAAGTTGGTTAGCATGGTGTTGCGCTTGCTGATGGTCTGCTGATTGGTGATCCAGTAGGTCTTGTACTCGGCCTGCTTCATCATGTTCATCAGTGATGGTTTCTGCAGGCTGAGATCCGGGTTCTCCTGGTCGGCAAAGGTCAGGATCTGTTCGAGCGATTCGATGGTGAATGGACGTGGCGAAACTACCTTGTCGAACACGATCAGTTGCTCGCGTATGGCGTCTAGCCGTGGCGTAGTCTGACGGGGGTAGCCGTAGAGGCTCATGTGCTGGCGGTTGGTTGATTCGCCGATGACGAGGACCAGTGTGGCAGGCAAGGTGGCATCGCGATCTTGCAGATTGGTGATGGGAGGCAGTTTTTTGTTCTTGTCCAGTAGCGCCTGCATGCTGCCGAGCTGTTTGCGGTATTGCAGATAACCGATCACCATTTGCCAAGGCTCGGCCGGTTCCATGCGGCGTTGCAGCTTATCTACCACTTCCGCCCAGGATTCCTGCTTGATCACGCTTTCCTTGAAGATGGGAAATGCGAACAGAAAAGTCAGGATGATCAGGCTAGCCATAAGTGCAGCTCGCGGAGACAGGGTGGGCGGTTCAATACGTCGCCACAACCACCATGCTATCAGGGTGTGCCCTGCAAATACCGGTAACATCCACCATTTGAAATATTGCGCGATGTATTCGGATGATTCTGCCGGGTTGGATTCGAACATGATGAACAGCACGCTCTGCGAGAACTCCTGCCCGTAGATACAGAAATATCCAAGGCTGATCAGTGAAGTGATCCATAGCACGACCCCAATCAGTCCTGCGATCAGTTTGGTTCGGTGTGGCCACAGCATGACAGGAACCAGCCATAGCAGGCTCATGTATACGGCCTGGCGAAAACCGATGAAGATGGTGCTGTCGGTGATTTGTAGCAGGAAGTGGGTGATGCCGGAAAAATAGAAGAAGAATAAGTAGAGCTTGGACAGTTTGCCCCAGCAAACGCGCAACCACAGGTTTTGAATCAAGATAACTCCCGCAACTGATGAATTCTGAACATGCCGGTTCTGCATATGAAGTCGCAGATTGGCATTTTGCAGGCAGTATAGTAAATGAACATGAATTGAAGCTTAATGGGATGAACGATGATTGGTGAACTGGCATGGTTGCAATCGCTGAAAATTCGAATCTCCCCCACCTTGACCAAAATTGGAGGTTTGAAAGAAAAAGCCAGCTTACTGCTGGCTTTTTTGCTCAGCAATGCGTCATTACATGAAGCAACTTTCTGTCTTGGCAGGAACCAATGCCAGCTGGAGCAATTTTCTTAAGTTGTGCTCCAAGGGAAGTTCTGCAGTATTAAGGATCAGGTCTGGCTTGTCAGGGGCTTCATATGGAGCGCTAATGCCCGTGAAATCCTTGATTGAGCCAGTACGAGCTTTGGCATACAAACCTTTTGGATCTCTCGCTTCGCAATCCTGT
Organism: Methylophilaceae bacterium UBA7525; assembly: GCA_002479405.1. Taxonomy (GTDB): domain Bacteria; phylum Pseudomonadota; class Gammaproteobacteria; order Burkholderiales; family Methylophilaceae; genus UBA6140. The sequence goes on along the minus strand of DLMX01000066.1, from coordinate 353 downwards.
ATGGAAGTGTTCACGTAAACCTCTTTAAATTGATGCGCGCCAATAATGGATTTGGCAATCTCACGGTCAGACCTGAATGGTGAAATAAATGCGGTGATTACAATCAGGCCGGCATCATTCATCAGTTTGGCAACTTCAGCGATTCTGCGGATATTCTCCTTGCGGTCGTTCTGTGAAAACCCAAGATCCTTGTTTAGGCCATGCCGGATGTTATCTCCATCCAGGACGTAACATGGTTTTTGAGCGTGAATAAGTTTGTGTTCCAATGCAAAAGCCAGGGTGGATTTTCCTGAAGCGCTTAATCCTGTCAGCCATATGGTTAAAGGTAATTGGCCAAATAATTTCATCCTTAG
>DLMX01000057.1:2774-2921 GCA_002479405.1 Methylophilaceae bacterium UBA7525 | reverse complement strand
CTGCAGATGGGTAAAGCCGGGCATGGCGGTATCGTAGTGTTCTTCAGCCAGATCGATGATGGAAGTTTGCAGCGCGCGGATTTTCCCGATGACGTTATCGACCGTGGCACGCAGCCAGAGGCGAATGTCGGTGGCCACCTGGTCGTT
>DLMX01000057.1:768-2636 GCA_002479405.1 Methylophilaceae bacterium UBA7525 | reverse complement strand
ACCTGGTCGTTGCGCGAGCGGCCTGTGTGCAAGCGCTTACCTGCATCACCGATCTTGCTGGTCAAGCGCATTTCTATATTTAGGTGGACGTCCTCAAGGTCCAGCGACCATTCGAATTCGCCATTGCGAACTTCCTGCAGGATTTCTTCCAGGCCGGTCTCGATGGCCAGCACGTCTTCTTTGCTGATGATGCCCTGTGCGCCCAGCATGCGGGAGTGGGCGATGGAACCCTGGATGTCGAACTCGGCCAGACGCTGGTCGAAGTTCACCGAGGCGGTGTAACGTTTGACCAGTTCTGCCACTGGCTCGTTGAAACGACCGGACCAGGTCTTGGATTGTGCTGAATTTGTTTTGGAATTATCTTGCATGATAAAAAATGATTAAGAATAATGTACTTATATGACAAGTATAAAGCAAAACCCAGGCGATGCCGTCAGCGACTTTCGTGAGCCGGGCAATCGACTGCCGGATTTGCGCAATCTGGGCGTCAGTTTACGCATTCTGATCGTCGTCAATCTGCTGGCGCTGATCACCGCCATTTTACAGACTTCCAGCCTCAACCAGGTCATTGTTCGCCTGACCGAACTTTCCGTGCTGCTGCAGCCGGTGTTGTTGATCAGCCTGTTGCTGTTCTATGCGGCCTGGCCTGTCTTGCGCCGCTTGCCTTATCAGGCCAGTGTCGCGCTGATCCTCTTGAGCGAACTCGGTCTGACCTGGATGATTCACCAGACCGGCGTTTATCTGTTCGGCTCAGATGCCTTGCCACCACTGTCACGGGTCTGGCTCTTGACGCTGATCGTCACGTTGATGGTGCTGGGGTATTTCAATTTGCGCCAGCGTGCCTTGTCGCCGGCGATCAGCGAGGCGCGCATGCAGGCGCTACAGGCGCGGATCCGGCCGCATTTCCTGTTTAATAGCATCAATGCCGTGCTTTCCATCGTACGCAGCGATCCGCGGCGGGCGGAGACGGCACTGGAGGACATGGCTGACCTGTTTCGCGTGTTGATGGCAGAAAATCGGGAACTGGTGCCGTTGGCGCAGGAGATTGCGCTTTGTCGCCAGTATCTGGCGCTGGAGAAGCTGCGGCTGGAAGAGCGTTTGAAGATCGAATGGCAGATCGACAACATTCCGCCGGATGCGCTGATTCCGCCGCTGATTCTGCAGCCCTTGCTGGAAAATGCGGTGTATCACGGTGTCGAGCCGCAACAAGAGGGCGGCACGGTGACGATTCAGATGGAGGCGAACGGCAAGGAAGTGCATATCAGCCTGCGCAATCCCTATGGTTCGCAAGGCCAGTATCACGCCGGTAATGGCATGGCGCTGAACAACATCCGTGAGCGACTGGCGCTGCATTTCGATGCCGAGGCGAGCCTGAAATGCCGCAGCGATGGCGGGCAGTATCAGGTCGATATCATCATCCCCTATCGTCGTCATCTCTAGGCTGGAAATGGAGAGTCTGGGAATGGAGTCCTGCGCGACATGAGTGAAATCCGTATCGTGATAGCCGACGATGAGGCTCCGGCGCGCAAGCGTTTGCGCGAACTGCTGGGTGATATCGAACAAGTGTGTGTGGTGGGCGAGGCCAGAAACGGGCAGGAGGTACTGAGTCTGGCGGAACAGACGCAGGCGGAAGTGGTGTTACTGGATATCCGCATGCCGGGCATGGATGGGATCGAAGCGGCGCTACACCTGCAGAAGCTTAACCCGCCGCCGGCCATCATCTTTACGACGGCTTTTGATGCCTATGCAGTGCAGGCCTTCGACATGAATGCGCTGGATTATTTGCTGAAGCCGATCCGGCTGGAGCGTTTGCAGACCGCGATCGACAAGGCGAAAAAGCTCAACGCGTCACAACTCGATGCCTTGAA
>DLMX01000057.1:0-587 GCA_002479405.1 Methylophilaceae bacterium UBA7525 | reverse complement strand
CCGCTGGAAGACGTGGTTTATCTGCGTGCGGAACTCAAGTACATTACCTTGCGTACTCATGAGCGCGAGTACCTGCTCGATGATTCGCTGACTTCCATCGAGCAGGAGTTCGGTGAGCATTTTGTGCGGTTGCATCGCAATTGTCTGGTGGCGCAGCAAAGTATCATGGGATATGAGAGGCGCCAGGAGCCGGACGGCGAAACGCATTATGTGGCGCTGCTGCGCGAGGTGCCGGAAACCGTCGTCGTCAGCCGTCGTCAGCAGCATGTGCTCAAAGAGCTGCTGAAAGGATGAAATCGGCCTGTAACAGGGCCTGTGCTAGAATTCGGCTGTAACTCAACTGACAATCCCCTGAAAATCACCGTCTTATGATCACTTCCATGCAAATTCCGGAAAAACTCGTCATCGCTTCGCGTGAAAGTGCACTTGCCATGTGGCAGGCACGTCATATCCAGAGTCGTTTGCAGGTGCTTTATCCGCATACGCTGGTGGAAATTCTCGGCATGACGACCACTGGCGACCAGATTCTGGATTCGCCGCTGGCGAAAATCGGCGGCAAGGGCTTGTTCGTCAAGGAACTGGAACAG
>DLMX01000102.1:6741-6867 GCA_002479405.1 Methylophilaceae bacterium UBA7525 | reverse complement strand
AACAAGCCACTCCCGGCCTGCGCCACCCCGGTTGCGGACGGCATGAAAATTTTCACACGTTCCAAGGCCGCCATCGAGGCGCAGCAGAGCGTTATGGAATTCTTGCTGATCAACCATCCGCTCGAC
>DLMX01000102.1:964-6564 GCA_002479405.1 Methylophilaceae bacterium UBA7525 | reverse complement strand
TGCCCGATCTGCGACCAGGGCGGTGAATGCGATCTGCAGGACATCGCCATGGCCTATGGCGCCCCGGCCTCGCGCTATACCGAAGAAAAACGCGTGGTACTGAACAAGAACATCGGTCCGCTGGTGTCGACCGACATGACGCGCTGCATCCAGTGCACCCGTTGCGTGCGCTTCCTCAAGGAAGTGGGCGGCATGATGGAACTGGGTCTGGTCAATCGTGGCGAGCACGCCGAAATCACGGCTTATGTCGACAAGAGCGTCGATTCCGAGCTTTCCGGAAATATCATTGACCTCTGTCCGGTCGGTGCGCTGACCAGCAAGCCTTTCCGCTACACCGCCCGCAGCTGGGAGCTGACCCGCAGGCCATCGATCGCCGTCCATGACGGCCTCGGTTCGCACATCGAGGTGCAGGTCAAGGACAACAAGGTCATGCGCGTGCTGCCGCGTGAAAAGGAAAGCATCAACGAGTGCTGGCTGTCGGATCGCGACCGTTTCTCCTATGAAGGCCTCAACAGCCCGGAACGTCTCAAGGTGCCGATGATCAAGCACAAGGGCGAATGGCAGGAAGCCGACTGGAAGACCGCACTGGAATTCGCCGCCGGTCAGCTGAAGGACATCACCAATCAGTACGGTGGCGATGCGCTTGGTGTGCTGGTGTCGCCCAACAGCACGATGGAAGAAGGGTACCTGGCGAAGAAGCTGGCGGAAGGCCTGGGTTGCGGCAATGTCGATTACCGTGTGCGCCAGACCGATTTCCGCCTCGATGGCAAGCGTCTGGGTGCGCCCTGGATGGGCTGCAATATCCCGGACATCGAGGAACTGGACCGTATCCTCATCATCGGTTCCAATCTTCGCAACGAACATCCATTGCTCAGCACGCGTTTCCGCAAGGCGGTGGCGAATGGCGCCGAGCTGTCCAAGATCAGTCCGCTGGACAACGACCCGCTGATGCCGGTCAAGCACAAGATCATCGTGCGTCCCAATGACATCGTCAATGTGTTGGCGCAAGTGCTGAAAGCCATGTCCGGCCTGCAACGTCTGTCGCTGTGTTTGCCGGCTTCGCTCAACAAGCTGCTGGAAGAGATCAAGGTCCGCGAGAATACGCAGGCGATTGCCGAGAGTCTGGCCGGTATGGGCGAGACCTTTGATCTGGTATCGCCGAAGACCGGTATCTTCATCGGCAACATGGCGTTAAACGACCCGCGTTTCACTGAAATGTACAGTCTGGCCGAGGCCATTGCCGGTCTTTGTGGTGCGACCTTCGGCTTGATGCCGGCTGGTGCCAACAACACCGGCATGCATCTGGTCGGCGTCATGCCGGGCCCGCAAGGCATGCATGCGCGCGCCATGCTGGAAGTGCCGCGCAAGGCCTACCTGCTGGTCAACCTGGAGCCGGAACTCGACTGCCACGACGGCGCAGCGGCGCATCGCGCGATGCAGCAGGCCGAGTGTGTCGTGGCGCTTACCATGTATAAATCTGACGCGCTGGAAGACGCCGATGTATTGTTGCCGATCGCGCCATTTACCGAGTCTTCCGGTTCTGTCATGAGTATCGAAGGGCGTGTACAGAGCTTCAGCGCAGTAACAAGGCCACTGGGCGAATGCCGTCCGGGCTGGAAGGTGCTGCGCGTGCTTGGCAACACCTTGGGACTGAGCGGTTTTGATTACAACAGCAGTGAGGAAGTGAAAACGGCCATCTTCGGCGGCGAGAAGCCTTCGGCAGTGGTTTGGCGCAGCCTCAACAACAACCTGAAGGAACTGGTCGAGATCGAGGTCAACATCAAGTCCGAGGGTCTGCAGCGTATCGGTGAAGTGCCGCAATATCAGGCCGACCCTATCGTGCGGCGTGCGCCTTCATTGCAGAAAACCAAATACAATCTGCAGCCGAAGGCGCGTATCCATCCGAAGATGATGACCGGGCTCGGTTTGGCCGAAGGTGACCGGGTGCTGGTCAGGCAAGGCGAGGGCAGCGCCGTGCTTACAGTGCGTGCAGACAGCCATGTTGCCATGGGCTGCGTCCGTATCCAGGCAGCCAACAAACTGACTGCCAGTCTGGGCGAATTGATGGGCGATGTCACGGTTGAGAAAATTGAAGCTGAAGCGGCGGTAACGGCATGATGGATTTTTTCGCACAGATATTCGGTAGCTACTGGCCTGAAGTGTCACTGACTGCCTGGACGCTGATCAAGATCGTCGCCATCGTCGCGCCGCTGATGGGTGCGGTGGCTTATCTGACATTGGCCGAACGTAAGGTCATCGGTTTCATGCAGGTGCGTATCGGCCCTAACCGCGTCGGTTATTTCGGCTTGCTGCAGCCGATTGCCGATGGCCTCAAGCTGTTCACCAAAGAGATTATCATTCCGTCCGCTTCCAACAAGTTCCTGTTCCTTTTGGGGCCGGTACTGGCGATTGCGCCGGCATTCGCAGCATGGGCGGTAGTGCCGTTCGACCTCAATATGGTGCTGGCCGATATCGATGCCGCACTGCTTTATATTCTGGCCATGACTTCGGTCGGTGTTTATGGCGTCATCATCGCCGGCTGGGCTTCCAATTCCAAGTACGCCTTTCTTGGCTCCTTACGTTCTGCCGCGCAGATTGTCTCCTATGAGATCGCCATGGGCTTCGCTTTGGTCGGCGTGCTGATGGCGGCCGGCAGCCTGAATCTGGGCAAGATCGTGCTGGCACAGCAGGGTGGTTTCTGGCACTGGTACTGGTTGCCGCTGCTGCCCTTGTTCGTCGTCTATTTCATCAGCGCCGTGGCCGAGACCAATCGTGCGCCGTTCGATGTCGCCGAAGGCGAGTCCGAGATCGTCGCCGGTTTTCACGTCGAATATTCCGGCATGGCCTTTGCCGTGTTTTTCCTCGCCGAATACGCCAACATTATTCTGGTCTGCATGCTGGCTGCGCTGATGTTCCTCGGCGGCTGGCTGTCACCAGTGCCGTTCCTGCCGGACAGTTTCCTCTGGCTGCTGGCCAAGGTGGCTTTCCTGATCTTTCTTTTCCTGTGGTTCCGTGCGACCTTCCCACGTTATCGTTATGACCAGATCATGCGTCTGGGCTGGAAAGTGTTCATTCCGATCACGCTGGTGTGGATCATCGTCATCGGTGCCATGATGCAGACGCCCTGGGCGCATCTTTTCCACTAAGGGCGGGATTACAGATCATGTTGAACAAGATTAAATCCGTATTATCCAGCCTGATGCTGGTCGAGTTGCTGAAAGGTATGGCCCTGACCGGCCGCTATTTCTTTGCACGCAAGATAACCGTGCAGTATCCGGAAGAGCGGACGCCGATGTCGCCGCGTTTCCGCGGCCTGCATGCGTTGCGCCGTTACCCTAATGGCGAGGAGCGTTGTATCGCCTGCAAGCTGTGCGAGGCAGTCTGTCCAGCCATGGCGATCACCATCGAGTCCGAGCAGCGCGAGGACAACACGCGTCGTACCACGCGTTATGACATCGACCTGACCAAGTGCATTTTCTGCGGCATGTGCGAAGAATCCTGTCCGGTCGATTCCATCGTCGAGACCCGGGTCTTCGACTATCACGGCGAAAAACGCGGCGACCTGCTTTACACCAAGGTCATGCTGCTGGAAGTGGGTGACAAGTACGAGCAGCAGATCGCTGCCGATCGCGCAGAAGACGCGAAATTCAGATAGTGCATAACATCAGTGAACAAGGCTTGAGCAAATATGTTTGAGGGTATGGTTTTTCATGACTTCGTGTTCTACACATTCGCGGCGATATTGCTGTTCGCCGGCCTGCGTGTGATCACGGCGCGCAACCCCGTGCATGCCGCGCTGTTCCTGGTGCTGGCTTTCTTTACCGCTGCCGGCATCTGGTTGCTGCTGGAGGCCGAGTTCCTCGCCATCGTGCTGGTGCTGGTCTATGTCGGCGCCGTCATGGTGCTGTTCCTGTTCGTCGTCATGATGCTGGATATCAACCTCGACCGCTTGCGCGAAGGCTTCTGGGATTATCTGCCGATGGCGGGCTTTATTGGCGTGTTGATGGCGGCCGAGATGGTGATGATCCTCGGCAGCAAGAATTTCGGTGTCGACCGTGTCGGGGCGCCGCCGCCCAAACCTGCCGATTACAGCAACACTGCTGAACTTGGCCGGGTGCTGTATTCCGATTATCTGCTGACCTTTGAACTGGCTGCCGTTGTGCTGCTGGTGGCGATTGTCGCTGCCATCGCACTGACATTGCGCGATCGCAAGGACAGCAAGTTCATCAATCCTGCCGACCAGGTCAAGGTCAAGCGTTCCGACCGTGTGCGTATGGTCAGCATGCCTTCATTCAAGGAGCCGCCGGCAGACGATGCGGCCAACAATACTAAGGATCAAGCCTGATGGTCGGTCTGTCACATTATCTGGTACTCGGTTCGCTGCTGTTCGCCATCAGCGTGGTCGGCATTTTCCTTAATCGCAAGAATGTCATCGTCTTGCTGATGGCCATCGAGTTGATGTTGCTGGCAGTGAATCTCAACTTCATTGCCTTCTCTCATTATCTGAATGACCTGGCCGGTCAGGTGTTCGTTTTCTTCATCCTGACCGTGGCTGCTGCCGAGTCCGCTATCGGCCTGGCAATCCTGGTGCTGCTGTTCCGTAATCTGAAGACGATTAATGTCGATGATCTCGACCAATTGAAAGGTTAGGACGAGATGACGATGCAAACCATTTATCTGCTGATTCCAACTCTGCCCCTGATGGCAGCGGCAATCGTCGGCTTGTTCGGCCGTCAGCTGCCACGCGCTTCTGCGCACTGGCTCACCATCCTTGGCGTCGCAGCTTCGTTCGTACTTTCCGCTTATGTCTTCAAGCATGTGCTCGATGGCCATGTATTCAACGGTTCGGTCTATACCTGGCTGATCAGCGGCGGTACCACGTTCGAGGTCGGTTTCCTCATCGACAAGCTGTCGGCCACCATGATGGTGGTGGTCACTTTCGTCTCGCTCATGGTGCACATCTACACCATCGGTTACATGGAGGAAGACCCGGGTTACAGCCGTTTCTTCAGCTACATTTCGCTGTTCACCTTCTCCATGCTGATGCTGGTCATGAGCAACAACTTCATGCAGTTGTTCTTCGGCTGGGAGGCGGTGGGTCTGGTTTCCTATCTGCTGATCGGTTTCTGGTACAAGCGGCCGACCGCCATCTACGCCAATCTTAAGGCATTCCTGGTCAACCGCGTCGGCGACTTCGGTTTCCTGCTCGGCATCGGCATGGTGCTTTATTTCCTCGGCAGCCTCGATTACGCCGCTGTGTTCTCGGTGGCGCCGCAGATGGCGAACAATACGGTGCAGGTGATTCCTGGCGTGGATTGGTCACTGATGACCGTGATCTGCATCCTGCTGTTCATCGGCGCCATGGGCAAATCGGCGCAGGTGCCGCTGCATGTCTGGCTGCCGGATTCGATGGAAGGCCCGACGCCGATTTCTGCCCTGATTCACGCGGCGACCATGGTCACTGCCGGTATCTTCATGGTGGCGCGTATGTCGCCGCTGTATGAACTGTCGACCACTGCGCTGTCCTTCGTGCTGGTGATCGGTGCCATCACGGCCTTGTTCATGGGTTTCCTCGGCATCATCCAGAACGACATCAAGCG
>DLMX01000102.1:0-799 GCA_002479405.1 Methylophilaceae bacterium UBA7525 | reverse complement strand
GGCATCATCCAGAACGACATCAAGCGCGTCGTCGCCTATTCCACGCTGTCGCAGCTGGGTTACATGACGGTGGCGCTGGGCGTGTCGGCTTACTCGGTGGCGATGTTCCACCTGATGACGCACGCCTTTTTCAAGGCGCTGCTGTTCCTTGCCGCCGGTTCCGTCATCATGGCCATGCACCACGACCAGGACATTCGCAACATGGGCGGTTTGCGCAAGTATATGCCCATCACCTGGATCACTTCACTGATCGGCTCGCTGGCGCTGATCGGTACGCCGCTGTTCTCCGGTTTCTATTCCAAGGATTCCATCATCGAAGCGGTGAAATTCTCCGACATCGCCGGCAGTGGCTTTGCCTATTTTGCCGTGCTGGCCGGCGTCTTCGTCACTGCCTTCTATTCCTTCCGCATGTATTTCCTCGTGTTCCACGGCAAGGAGCGCTGGATGGAGGCGGGTCATCACGATGCAGCACATGACGATGCTCACGGTCACGATGAGCATCATGGTCTGGCTCCGCATGAGAAACCACATGAGCAGAAGTGGGTCGTGACCCTGCCGTTGGTGCTGCTGGCGATCCCTTCGGTGGTCATCGGGTATATCGCCATTGAACCCATGCTGTTCGGCGACTTCTTCAAGGGTGTGATCCATGTCGACCAGACTGCGCATCCTGCCATGAGCGTGCTTGCGAGCCATTTTCACGGTGCTGCGGCAATGGCCTTGCATGGGCTGCAAACCTGGCCGTTCTGGCTGGCATTGTCCGGCGTCGTGTTCTCGTGGTTCTTCTATATGAAGCGTCCGG
>DLMX01000123.1 GCA_002479405.1 Methylophilaceae bacterium UBA7525 | reverse complement strand
ATCCCGCAAGGCAAGGCCAAGCGCGCAACTGAAGCCAACAAGGCCGAGTTCGAAGCTCGCCGTGTTGAGCTGGAAAAACAACAAGCCGCATTGCTGGACGCTGCCAAGGCACGTGGTGAGAAGCTGGCTGGCTACATGCTGCAAGTGACACAGAAGGCTGGTGTTGACGGCCGTCTGTTCGGTTCTGTCACCAATGGTGACATCGCCGAAGCGCTGAATGCGCAAGGCTTTGAAGTCAGCAAATCAGAAATCCGCATGCCGGAAGGTCCTTTGAAGACCGTAGGTGACCATCCGGTCAGCATCGCGCTGCACCACGATGTGGTTGTGGAAATCACCGTTTCCGTGCTGGGCGAAACTGCTTAAGTAATGCAACAGAAATAAATAAAAAAGGCTGCTTAGGCAGCCTTTTTTATTGGGCTATAATTCACCGCTATGGCTGACGATACACTTGAATCCCTGAAACTTCCCCCGCATTCCGTCGAGGCCGAGCAGTCGGTGCTGGGCGGCCTGCTGCTCGATAATGAAGCGCTGGATAAGATCGCTGATCTTCTCAGCGCCGGCGACTTTTACCGGCATGACCACCGGTTGATATTCGAGCATATCGCCAAACTCATCGAACATAATAAACCGGCTGATATCGTCACGGTAGCCGAGTCACTCGACAATGCAGCTGAACTGTCTGCTGTCGGCGGCTTGGCTTATCTTGGCGCGCTGGCACAGAACACCCCAAGTGCTGCAAACATCCGCCGCTATGCAGAGATCGTCCGCGAGCGGGCTGTCATGCGCAAACTGGTGGAAGTGGGCTCCGGCATTGCCGAGAGTGCATATAATCCGCAGGGACGTGATGCGCAGCAATTGTTGGATGAAGCCGAGTCCAGGATTTTCCAGATCGCCGAGGGCGGCAAGCGTAGTAGCGAGGGTTTTCTTGATATCAAGGTATTGCTGCCGCAGGTGGCAGACCGTATCGACCAATTGTTTCAGCGTGATAATCAGAGTGAGGTCACGGGCATTCCGACTGGTTATACCGATCTGGATTCCATGACTTCAGGATTGCAACCCGGCGACCTGATTATTGTCGCCGGCCGGCCTTCCATGGGTAAAACCGCGTTTTCTCTCAATATTGCCGAAAATGTCGCGCTTGATACCGGACTGCCGGTTGCCGTATTTTCCATGGAAATGGGAGCCACTCAGTTGGCGACCCGCATGATTGGTTCGGTCGGTCGTCTCGACCAGCATCGCATGCGTACCGGCCGGCTCGAAGACGAGGATTGGGTCAGGTTGACCACTGCGCTTGGCCGCCTCAATGAAGCGCCGATCTTCATTGACGAAGGAGCCGGCCTCAACTCGTTCGACGTGCGTGCACGCGCCAGACGTTTGCATCGCCAGACCGGCAAGCTGGGCCTGATCGTCATCGATTACCTGCAGCTGATGTCAGGTGCTACCGGTCGTCAGAGCGAGAACCGCGCGACCGAGATTTCCGAAATCTCCCGCTCGCTCAAATCGCTGGCCAAGGAACTGGATGTGCCGGTGATTGCGCTGTCCCAGCTCAACCGCAGCCTTGAGCAACGGCCGGACAAGCGCCCGGTGATGTCCGATTTGCGCGAGTCTGGCGCGATCGAGCAGGATGCCGACCTGATTCTCTTTATCTATCGTGACCAGGTCTATAACCCGGATTCACCTGACAAGGGCACGGCCGAGATTATCGTTGCCAAGCAGCGTAACGGCCCGATCGGTCGCGTCAGGCTGACTTTCCTCGGCGAGCATACGCGCTTCGAAAACTTTACATCCTCGGATGCCTATTAAACCTATGCGTCCGATTTACGCCAGCATCGACCAGGGCGCGTTTCGTCATAACTTGAATATCGTCAGGTCAATGGCACCGCAATCCAAGGTGATGGCGGTGGTCAAGGCCAATGGCTATGGTCACGGCCTGCTGGCCGCTGCCCAGGGGCTGGCAGAAGCCGAAGGGTTCGCGGTTCTTGGCCTGGAAGAAGCGCTTTTTCTGAGGGATGCTGGCTTCAAGCAGACCATACTCATGCTGGAAGGCGTTTTTCAGGCGGGTGAATTGCCTGAAGTGGCTCGTGCCGGCATCAGCATCGTCGTGCACCACAACGGACAGATCGCCATGCTGGAAAATGCCGTTCTGGAGCGACCGGTAGCGGTTTTCGCCAAGATGAACAATGGCATGAACCGTCTGGGCTTCAGGCCTGAGCACTATGCGCAAGCCGTTGCGCGGCTGGCAAGTTGTCCCAATGTGGGGCAGATCACCTTGATGACGCACTTCGCAACGGCGGATGAGCATCCGGGTGTGGATGAGCCTCTGAAGCTTTTCCGTCAGGCAACGCAGGGTATGCACTATCCGGTTTCATTGGCCAATTCGGCTGCCATATTCCGCCACCCTGAAACTCACGCCGACTGGATCCGCTCCGGCATCATGCTTTATGGCGCCAGCGCAGTCGCTGGTACTCCGGCACAGTCCTATCAGCTACGTCCGGCGATGACACTCAGCAGCGAAATCATCGCCGTCCAGGATATCCTGCCGGGTGAGAGTGTCGGTTACGGCAACCGCTTTACGGCAGCCAGGAATACGCGTGTCGGCATCGTTGCCTGCGGCTATGCCGATGGCTACCCGCGTCACGCGCCGAATGGCACGCCGGTGATGGTTGATGGCCGGTTGACGCAGACCATCGGGCGGGTCTCCATGGACATGCTGTTCGTCGACCTGACCGATATTCCGGGGACCGGCGTTGGCAGCTCGGTCGAGCTCTGGGGCAGGCAGTTGCCGGTCGATACGGTGGCCGAAAAGGCCGGCACCATCGGCTATGAGTTACTGTGTGCGCTATCGTCCCGCGTGCCGGTGAGGGTGCTCAAGGATGGCTAAGGCAAAGACGATCTACAGCTGCACTGAGTGTGGCGGCCAATCGCCCAAGTGGCAGGGCCAATGCCCGAGCTGCAATGCCTGGAATACGCTGGTGGAAACCATTGCCGAAACGCCCGCAGCCAACCGTTATGCGGCTCTGGCACAAACCGCAGGTTTGCAGAAGCTGGCCGATGTCGAAGCGGCGGAGATTCCGCGCCAGCCTTCCGGTATCAGCGAGTTCGACCGTGTACTCGGTGGCGGGTTGGTGCCCGGTGGTGTGGTGCTGATCGGCGGCGATCCCGGCATCGGCAAATCCACCTTGCTCTTGCAGGCGCTGTGTCATGTCGGCACGCAGAGAAAAGCGCTTTACGTCAGCGGCGAGGAGTCTGCCCAGCAGATCGCCATGCGTGCCAAACGCCTGGGCCTGGATGCCAGCCCGATCGACCTGCTGGCCGAGATTCAGCTGGAGAAGATTCTGGCGACCTTGCAAAGCCACAAGCCGGAGATCGCCGTCATCGACTCAATTCAGACCGTCTACTCGGAGGCCTTGCAGTCGGCCCCAGGTTCGGTCGCGCAGGTGCGCGAGTGTTCTGCACAGCTCACCCGCGCCGCCAAACAGCTGGGCATTACCGTGATTCTGGTCGGCCATGTCACCAAGGAAGGTTCACTGGCAGGTCCGCGTGTGCTGGAGCATATCGTCGATACCGTACTGTATTTCGAGGGCGACCCCAATTCCAGTTTCCGCCTGATTCGCGCCTTCAAGAACCGTTTTGGCGCAGTGAATGAACTGGGTGTGTTTGCCATGACAGAAAAGGGCTTGCGCGAAGTCAGCAACCCTTCCGCGCTGTTCCTTTCCCATCATGCGGAGCAGGTGGCCGGTTCCTGCATCACAGTCACGCAGGAAGGCACCAGACCTTTGCTGGTCGAGGTACAGGCCTTGGTCGATGAAGCGCATGCGCCCAACCCCAAGCGTTTGTGTGTCGGTCTCGAGCAGAACCGGTTGGCGATGTTGCTGGCGGTGCTTCATCGCCATGCCGGCGTCGCCTGTTTCGATCAGGATGTCTTCGTCAATGCGGTCGGTGGGGTCAAGATCAGTGAGCCGGCAGTCGATTTGGCTGTACTTTGTTCTATTGTTTCTTCATTAAAAAACAGACCATTGGATAATAAACTTATTGTATTTGGTGAGGTTGGCTTGGCCGGCGAAGTGCGACCGGTACAACGTGGGCAGGAACGTCTGAAGGAAGCTGCCAAGCTGGGATTTACCAAAGCCATCGTCCCCAAGGCCAACGCGCCGAAGCAGGCCATCAAGGGGCTGGAGGTGCTGGGGGTAGAGCGTCTGGAACAGGCGCTGAATCACCTGCGCAATATCTAGGGAAACTGTGAAAATTACTGGCCGAACACCTGGCCACGTTCATTCCTGCTATCAGGCCCCATCAGGTAAACATAATATTCCATCAGTCTGTCTGCAGTCGGTAGCTCTGCATGCATCTCACCCGGATGGCTTTTCTTGCGTTGTGGTGACTGGATGGCGCCGGGAATCAGGGCATTGAGCCTGATCTGCGGAAATTGCTGCAATTCCAGCGACCAGGTCTGCATCAGGTGTTCCAATGCCTTCTTGCTGATGCCATGTGCGCCCCAGTAGGCAGCGGCCTCATGGCCGGCAGAGCTGGACACAAAGACGACTGAAGCATCCTCCGACATTTTAAGCAGTGGCAGGCAGGCCTTGGTCAATGCGAAGGGCGCGATGACGTTGACCTTGAATATACGCTCGAATTCTTTGGCGGTATTGATATCCAACGGGCCGAGCCGGTCGAAATGTGCAGCGTTGTGCAGAATGCCGTCCAGGCGCCCCAGCTGTTGATAGATGCCCTCGGCCATAGCCTTGTAATCGTCTTCCGTGGCTTTTTCCAAGTCCAGCGGAAAGATCAGTGGTTCCGGCCACCCGGCAGCCAATATCTCGTCGTAGACCGCTTCCAGCTTGTTCTGTTTGCGTCCGGCCAGTATCACTGTTGCACCGTGCTGTGCAAAAGCAAGTGCTGCCGAACGACCCAGTCCTTGGCCGGCACCAGTGACCAAGATTACGCGGTCTTTCAGGCTGTCAGCAGCTGCCGTATGTTTTTTGTATGCTGTGTATGACATGCAGATCTCTCGATTAACTATTTTCAATAATGACTCGCGCCGCTGCCGCGCCGCTTCTGACAGCACCTTCGATGGTAGCCGGGTAATCGCCCGCTACATAGTCGCCCGCAAGGTAAAGATTCGGGATGGCGGTTTGCATCCGCGGTCGCTGCAGGTCAACGCTACAGGCAAAGGTAGCGCGTTTTTCCGTAATCACCTTGTGCCATAGCGGATTTTTCAGTTTGGACGACAGGGCAGGGAAGCAGGCAGCCAGTTCCTGACTCAAGGTGTCAGCCAGGGCGTCCTGCGTAAGGCGCTGATGCGCGCCTTCGGCACTGATGACGACCGCCAGCAGGCCGGGTTGCCCATAAAGCTGACCGCGATCGAACACCCATTGGCCGAACCCGGAGCTCAGTCCAATCATGGGCTGAGGCAGAATTAGCTGCTTGTCGAATTGCAGATATACCGTACAGATCGGCTGATACTGCAAAGCCTGGCATTGCGCATGGATGGGCGCCAGTGCGGGTAGTTGCTGCGTGATGTCCGGCAGACGGAAGGATGAAACCGCCAGAATCACGTGACTGAAGGTTTCCGCCGTTTCGGCAACCTTCAGCTCGAATCCTGTGCCTACGTGCCGGATATTCTCGACACTCTGCATGCGCCTTACTTGTCCGCCTTGCGCACAGATGTAATCGGCCATAGGTTCGGCCATCAGCGCAGAAAAATCCAGTCTGGGAAGCAGCGTATCGCTATCGGCCTTGGCTTTGGAAAAGCTGTCGCGCAGTACATTGAGAAACACCTGCGCGCTGGCTTTGCTCAGCGGTGTGTTCAGCGCCGCCAGGCAAATCGGCTCCCACAGGTAGCGTGTGAGTTTTTCCGGCTGACTTTGTGATGACAGCAGGTCGGTTAGAGATACATCCTGTTGCAGTCTGAAGCCGTTCAGTTTCATCCAGGCCATGAAACGCACCGCGCTCCAGCGTTCCTGCCATGTCAGGCCGCTGGCCTGCAGCAGCCCGGCGAGAATATGCAGCGGGGCGGGCAGGGTTTTGCATGCGCGCAGTTCAAAATCCGGTTGTACGGTGAGTTGCAGCGGCAGGCGATAAAAAGCCTGTTGCACGTCGACGCCAGCCAATTTGAGCAGGCTCAGGGTCTCGCTATATGCACCGAGCAGAATGTGCTGGCCATTGTCCAGCGTGTGACCCTGCCATGAAATGCCGCGTGCGCGGCCGCCGAGCTGGCGCCCGGCCTCGAACAGGGTGACAGGGATGCGATGTTCGGCCAGTCTGGCGGCTGCCGCCAGCCCGGCGCAGCCACCGCCGATGACAGCCACGTGCATCATGCTGGAATAACCACGCCCTAGATCCTGATCCAGGTCGTCCAGGCCAGCCAGAGCTTGCGCAACGGCGTCAGTGAGACTCTGGCATTAAGTACCTGCTGTGCGCCGTCTGCCTTGATCTCACGCAGCAACGTGCGGTAGATGGCGGTCATGATGAGGCCGGTGCGCTGCTGCTTGCGGTCTTCCGCCGGCAGGGCGTTGAGCGCGCGGTCGTAGAAGCTTTCCGCCCGCTCGATCTGAAAATCCAGCAACTGCTGGATCTGCTCGGACTCGCGGCCTTGCAGGATGTCTTCCTCCAACACACCGAAGCGTGCCAGTTCGTCCAGCGGCAGATAGATGCGGTTGCGGCGGGCATCCTCACCGACATCGCGGATGATGTTGGTCAGCTGGAAAGCCATGCCGAGGTCATGCGCGTACTTGAGGGTGTCGCGGTTGCTGTAGCCGAAAATGGCGGCCGAAAGCAGGCCGACGACGCTGGCGACGCGGTAGCAATAGAGCTGCAACTGCTTGAAATCCTGATAGCGGTTGTATTCCAGGTCCATCTCCATGCCGTCGATGATCTCGTGGAAATGTTCGGCACTGAGGTCATAGGCGGCCACTGCAGGCGCCAGCGCCTTGCTCACCGGGTGCTGCGGCTGTCCCTTGTACAGATTGTCGATTTCGCCGCGCCACCAGTTGAGCTTGGTGCGGGCAAGCTGGAAATCGGTGCATTCATCCGCGATGTCATCGACTTCGCGGCAGAAGGCATAGAGCGCAGTGATGGCTTCGCGTCTGGCTTTGGGCAGAAACAGGAAGCTGTAATAGAAGCTGGAGCCGCTGGCGGCGGCTTTTTCCTGGCAATATTGCTGTGGACTCATCGCTTGCTTACCGCCCTGAAAAGCATATAGGCCCAATCCCATGGCTTGAGCACGGGGCGCTGGTTGAACATGTCACCGCGCGATTGATGTAGTTTTTGCAGGATGCGCTCGCCGCCGGCAATGATGGTGCGCATTTCCAGGCCGATACGGCCGGGCAGCGCAAGCCCAAGGGGTGCGCCGGCCTGCAGCAGGTTGCGGGCACGCTTGATCTCGAACTCCATGAACAGCCCCCAGGTGCCATCGGTGCGGCCTTCTGCGATCTGGCTTTCCTCAATGCGGTATTTGCGCATTTCATCCTGCGGGAAATAGATACGATCCTTTTTGTAGTCGATGGCCACGTCCTGCAGGAAATTGATGATCTGCAGTGAAGAGCAGATCGCGTCCGACATGCCGATGTTGCGAGCTGTTGCCTTGCCGTAAAGATGTAGCAGCAGGCGGCCGATGGGGTTGGCAGAACGGCGGCAATAATCCATGACCTCGCCGAAATCCGCATACCTTGACTTGGTTACATCCTGGCTGAAGGCATCAAGCAGGTCATAGAAGGGCTGCAACGGCAGCTGATGCTGGTTGATGGTCTCCTGCAGGCTGACAAAGAACCCTGTTTCAGGGCCGGTCTTGTCATATATCCGGTCCAGCTCCAGACGGAAGCCATCCAGCAGCGCCAGTCTTTCGTCCGGTGATAGGTCGCCTTCATCGGCGAAATCGTCGGCTTGGCGCGCAAATGAATAGATCATGCCGATCGGTTGTCGCAGCCGCATGGGCAGCAGGGCGGATGCAACCGGGAAGTTTTCATAGTGGGTCTGGGCGAGGGCCAGCGCTTGTGAATGTTGGGTACTCATATCGGGCCTAAGTATGCCACAAATCAGACCTTCCGACCCGCACGAATGAAGGCGTTTGCCTGAGTTTACGTTACAATTCCACCGTTGAATCGCAGTGGCAAATCGCAGAGGAATTTTCATGCTCGGAATTATTGGTGGCACCGGCCTCACTCAACTGTCCAATCTTCACGTTATTCGGCGTCAGATCATCCGCACGCCTTATGGTGAACCTTCAGCGCCGATGCTGTTCGGTGAGCTGGGCGGACATCAAGTGGTCTTTCTGGCTCGTCACGGCGGCGGTCACACCATTCCTCCGCATGCCATCAATTATCGCGCCAACATCTGGGCGCTGCACAGTCAGGGCGTGAAATGCATCCTTGCAGTGGCAACCGTCGGGTCGATCGACCCTGAATTGAATGCCGGTGATATCGCCTTGCCCGAGCAACTCATCGACTATACCCATGGTCGCAAGCAGACCTATTTCGACGGCGTAGACATGCCGGTGCGACACATTGACTTTACCGAACCCTATAGTCACAAGATGCGTTCAGTCATCATCAAGGCAGCGAATCAGGCCAATGAGCCGCTGAAAGTCGGCGGCGTCTATGCCGCAGTGCAGGGGCCGCGTCTGGAGACGGCGGCAGAGGTCAACCGGCTGGAACGTGAGGGCGCCACCATGATCGGCATGACCGGTATGCCGGAAGCCGCGCTGGCGCGGGAACTGGAAATCGAATATGCGGCCATCTGCCCGGTGGCCAATCATGCTGCGGGTCGTGGCGAAAGCAAGCATGGCATCAATTACGACGAAATCGGCGTGACGCTAACCGGCACCATGTTGCGTATCAGGCACTTGCTGGAAAAGGCGGTGATCCTCCATGACAGTTAGAACCGTATTACGCATGGGCGATCCCGTGCTGCTGCAGAAGGCCGCGCCGGTTGATGCATTCGACACAGCGGAGTTGCATGCCCTGATCCAGGACATGCAGGACACCATGGCGCACATGGACGGTGCCGGTATCGCCGCGCCGCAGATCGGCGTCAGCCTGCGCGTCGTCATTTTCGGCGTCGGCGCCAATCCGCGATATCCGGATGCCGAGCAAGTGCCTTATACCGTGTTGATCAACCCGGTCCTGAATCCTGTTGGCGCAGCCATGGAAGATGGCTGGGAAGGCTGTCTGTCGGTACCCGGCATGCGCGGCATTGTTCCCAGATACCAGCGTTTGCATTACACCGGCTTCGACCAGTACGGCAAACCCATAGACCGGCTGGTCAGCGGCTTTCATGCGCGGGTGGCGCAACACGAGTGCGACCATCTGGATGGCATACTCTATCCGATGCGCATTACCAACCTGGCCAATTTCGGCTACACCGATGTTTTGTTTCCGGGGCAGGAATTACAAGACGACTGAAAATTGTTCTGGTAAAATGCGCGCTTCGTTTGGAAGCCGGTTGCAGTTCAGACAGCCACTTCCAGGCGAAAAGTAGTAAATCAGTAGTTCAAATTGGAAGCGTGGCCGAGTGGTTGTGACCGTAAAGGTCATCGCCGCCGATGTAAGCAGATAAATCTGCAACATCGGCGCGAAAGGCAGCGGTAGTATAGGTAATCTGAAATATCAAACTGGAAGCGTGGCCGAGTGGTTGAAGGCAGCAGTCTTGAAAACTGCCAAGGGTTTACGCCCTTCGTGAGTTCGAATCTCACCGCTTCCGCCACCCGCCGCATTTTCCCGCTACCCACTCATTCGTATGGCTTGTAAGTCAGTATCACGCGCCATTCATTTTCATGCAGTCGCACGGTCTGCCATACGGCCTTTTTGATGACCTTGTCTGCCGCACCTTGGGCCAGGAATAGATAGCTGCCTTCGCCTGAAGGTGATGTCACGATGCTCTTGCCCAGTTTGAGCAGGCTTTCATAATCGGCATACAACGCATCGCTGAACAACATCCTGCCGACTTCATCTTCATCGCGGTCGTAGACGATCATGCCATCCGGCTGCATCACCCACAGTTCGTAATCCTCGGGGATATTGGTTTTTTTCAGCAGCGGCTCAATCAGCAGTGCAGGGCGGATCAGTGCGCTGACCGAACCTGCGAACTCCTGCTCCACATTGCGAACCGGATGAGCGATATCGACCGCCAGAAAGCCTTCCACCGAGTCAAAAGCCTTGCTGAACAAGGGCCGGGGTTCGCGCAGCATGGATGCGACCTGCGGCTGGCTACGGATGTTCGCATTCTCGAAATTGCGGTAATCGGACGGCTCGATCTGACGCAGGAAGCCGCGCCGGTCGATAAACGCGACATTGATCAGGTTGGTGTTCTCATCGAGGATGGAAGATAGCAAGGCGCGGATATCGGTCTCGTTTTGCGGTTTGAGAACATGTTGCTTGAGCTTGCCAGCCATCGAGACGTCAATGCGTTCCAGGGCTGCCTGCAACTCAGGAACAAAACGCTCCAGCGAGAGTGTCAGCTGCGGGGCGATCTGCGTGTCCGGTTCCACCTTGGCCATGAACATCCACCAGTTCATGTTCGGCAGCTTTTGATACCAGGCATGGCGTACTCCCCCCGATTCGTATTGCAGGCTGCTGCTTTCGGTTTCCAGTGCCTGTGAGACACCTTCCTGCAACGAGGGGCCGCCCTGGCTTAGCGCATTCATGAAAATGAAGTCGCTGTCGCGGTCCAGTATCGTGTTGCCTTCGGCATCGACGACAAACCAGGTGTAGTCGGTGGGCAAGGCAAACATCTTGTTCAGCGCGGTATGCAGTTCATCCAGATAGATAGAGGCGCCGATGGCGCCGGTCACCTTGCCATCCGCCATCACCGGGGCTGCCACCAGTGCAGATTTCTTGCCGGATGAGCGGCTGTAAATGGGGAAGCCCTTGACCGGCTTGCCGGCGAACAGCCCCTGGAAATAGCCGCGGTCACTCAGGTTGAGATTGGTGTAATCCAGTGCCAGCGAATAGTAATTTCCGTCCGGCAACACGTAGAAATAGGTGCCGGGACGCTCGGCCTCCAGTTTGACCAACTGTTGTTTGATTCCAGCCCAGTTACCGGATTGCGCGGCAGGCGAGACGGCTACTGCTTCGAGCCCGGCCTGAGTATCGGCAAACAGTGCATCCAGATATTGGCTGTGTGCAGTCAGCGAGGATTCAGGCGTGGAGGGTGCATCGGTCTGGCTGGGTGGTGCCGTCTCCTTGCCGCAGGCAAGCAAGGATAGCAGCAGTCCTGCAAATATCAATCTATTTATATTCAATGACATATTGATTTTTCTTTATAAATTGAATTCAAGATAAATACGGTGCGCTTCAACTCATTTTGCTTGTAATAGTGCATCCAGTTCAGCCTCGGGCAGATAGCTTTTGTAAATGCGTTCAAAGCTGCCATCCTGCTTCAGTTCGTCCAGTTTTTGCTGCCATTGTGTTACCACTTCCGGCGGCGTGTC
>DLMX01000037.1:43523-43764 GCA_002479405.1 Methylophilaceae bacterium UBA7525 | reverse complement strand
AGCAGTCGATCCGGGTCGGGGTGCATGGAAAGGCCACGTAGCGACCAGCCAGTCATTTCAAGAGATGCTTTTACATGGGCCTTGTGCCAGTCCTGTGGGGCTGGTTTTTTTACTGTATGCGGTTTGTTCATAATGCGTACAGTACGACTAATTTTGTAATCGTGCAACTAATTTTTTAGTTTAATCGTGACCATTAAACTAAATTATTGTAAATATATGTATTTATTCATATTTATTTGTT
>DLMX01000037.1:23160-43377 GCA_002479405.1 Methylophilaceae bacterium UBA7525 | reverse complement strand
ATAGAAAACTATGAAAGGTTTAACCGTGATGATCGAGACCATTAAACCTAATCTTTTAGGCGACGAACTGCGTAAGGTGAGAGAGAAAACGCTTGGATCTATCGAGATTGCGGCTAAGAAACTGGGTGTTAACAAGAACACTATTGGCACATATGAACGAGGTAGGACGTTACCTGATATAGATTTCCTGATGACATTCGCCGAAGTAACTGGTGCTGACTTCATCCGCTTGCTTGAGCTGCGTATTCAGCAAAGCCCATCACCAGGGGCGGATGTAACAAAGGCCATCATGGAATCAATTGCTAATGCTCTGGAATGCCTGCAGGATGTTGAGTCGTTGCAAAAGCAACTGGATCAGTACAAGGCCGCCGAAAGTAGTTTGGTTGCCGTCCCGCTTTATGATGTTCGCGCAGCAGCCGGGCATGGGGCGCTTCCAGCTGAAACACCACATTCCGATGTTCTGCACTTCAATGAGGCATGGATACGCCAAGAACTCCGAGCATCACCTGAAGATCTATACCTTATATATGTCGATGGTGAAAGCATGGAGCCAACCCTGCGCTCAGGTGATGTGATCCTGCTTGATCGGCGTGCTACCAAACCTGACCGTGAGGGCATTTATATTCTGAGGATGGACGGCATGCTTTTAGTGAAACGATTACAAGCATTACCAGGGGCAAGCGTTAAAGTTAGTAGCGATAACCCGGCTTATGAGCCGTTCGTCCTTATGCTTGCAGATATGGAAAGCCAAGATTTTGCTATCCTTGGCAGAGTTGTCTGGTCTGGACGCAGAATGTGACGGATTTTGTACCAAAAAGTGCGCGTATTTTCTATTTTCAAATCAATTTGTACCAAAAGCTGAATTTCTTTAGACTTCCCTGAAACCCGCGCCAGTCCCGCGATATCCCATTATCGCCCGCTAAATCCCGTGTCCCAAATCATGTACCGCCCCCCACAATGAAAGCGTGAGGTGTCATCAGGTCGTTTTACCATCAAATGGCAAATTTCGACAAGTGAAATGGATGGTTAGATAACTATCGGCTGAATAAGTGAAAAAGGCCTCCAGTTTTGGAGGCCTTTTTGATGGTGGTGATGGGGGGACTTGAACCCTCGACCTACGGATTATGAATCCGTCGCTCTAACCAGCTGAGCTACATCACCGGGTGAAATCGGTATTTCTAAGAAGCCCGCTATTTTAGTTTTTCACGGGCTTTAAGTCAAAGCCAAAAACCGATTTTTTTGGCTTATACGTTGAACAGGAAGTGCATCACATCGCCATCATGTACGACGTAAGCCTTTCCTTCGACGCGCATCTTGCCGGCTTCCTTGGCGCCTTGTTCGCCCTTGAATTTGACGAAGTCGTCATAGGCGATGACTTCGGCGCGGATGAAGCCGCGTTCGAAATCGGTGTGGATGACGCCGGCGGCTTGCGGTGCGGTGGAGCCGTGGTGGATAGTCCATGCGCGAACTTCCTTGACGCCTGCGGTGAAGTAGGTTTCCAGTCCCAGCAGTTTGTATGCGGCGCGGATGACGCGATCCAGGCCGGCTTCGGTCAGGCCCATTTCTTCGAGGAACAGGGTCTTGTCTTCATCTTCCAGGTCGGCGATTTCGCTTTCGATCTTGGCGCAGATGGCGACGACCGGGGCGTTTTCCTTCTTGCCCAGTTCTTCCACCTTTGCCAGCAGCGGGTTGTCGCCAAAGCCGTCTTCATTGACATTGGCGAGGTACATCACCGGTTTGACGGTAATCAGGCACAGCGGCTTGATGATGGCGAGCTGGTCGGCGTCGAGGTTCAACGTGCGGACCGGGTTGCCCTGGTCCAGATGTTTCTGGATGGTTTCCAGCAGGTTGCAGAGGGCAATGGCGTCCTTGTCGCCGGATTTGGCTTTCTTGCCTTCGCGCTGCAGGGTCTTTTCCACCGTTTCCATGTCGGCCAGCGCCAGTTCGGTGTTGATGACTTCGATGTCGGAGATCGGGTCTACCTTGCCGGCGACGTGGACGACGTTGCCGTCTTCAAAGCAGCGCACAACGTGGGCGATGGCGTCGGTCTCGCGGATGTTGGCGAGGAACTTGTTGCCCAGGCCTTCGCCCTTGGAGGCGCCCGCTACAAGACCGGCGATATCGACGAACTCGACGATGGCAGGTTGTACGCGCTGCGGCTTGACGATGTCGATCAGCGCCTGCATGCGCGGGTCCGGTACTTCGACGATGCCGACGTTGGGCTCGATGGTACAGAACGGATAGTTTTCAGCCGCAATACCGGCGCGGGTGATGGCGTTGAACAGGGTGGATTTACCCACGTTTGGTAAACCGACGATTCCACACTTCATTATTTCTCTCGATTCATAAATTAGAGCCGCTTGACCGGCTTTGGTATTTCATCAGACTGATTGGCAATATTTATTATCAGGCTTTTGTGTGCAATTTCAGCATAGCTGATTCCATATTCCCTTCCAGCAGGGCGGGCAATATCGTGGTACTTTTGTCGATAGCTTCATCGATCGCACGCTGTTCTTCCTTCATCGGCGCATTCAGCACGTAGTTGACCACGGCGTTGCGGTCGCCCGGATGGTCGATGCCGATGCGCAGACGCCAGAAGTCGTTGGTGCCGAGGCAGGCGACAATATCCTTGAGGCCATTGTGTCCGCCATGTCCGCCGCCTTTTTTCAGCTTGATGCTGCCGACCGGCAGATCCAGTTCATCATGGATGACCAGGATGGCTTCGGGCGGGATCTTGTAGAAATTGGCCAGCGCGGCAACGGCGCGGCCGCTCTTGTTCATGAAGGTTGCCGGCTTCAGCAGCCAGGCTTCACGGTCTGCGGATTTGAAACGCCCCGCATCACCGAAAAATTTGGATTCGTGGTTGAGCCGGCAGGCATTTTCTGCGGAAATCTGGTCTATCCACCAGAAACCGGCGTTATGACGCGTAGCCGCATACTGGGCACCCGGGTTGCCCAGACCGACGAATAATTGAATACCGGAATGATTAGCCATAAATGATTACGCGCGTTTTGGTTGCCCAAAACGCGCGTTTTTCAGTCACCTGGCAGAGATTACTCGGCAGCTGGAGCTTCTGGGGCTTCAGCAGCGGTTTCTTCATCCGCAGTGCTGCCACCGCGTGGCTTGGCGATGGAAACAACAGCAGTGTCTTCACCGTGGGCCAGTTGCACGAACTCAACGCCCTTGGGCAGCTTGATTTCGGACAGGTGGATGGAGTGACCGGCCTCCAGGTTTGCCAGATCCACTTCGATGAACTCAGGCAGGTCCTTGGCCAGGCAGCTGACATCAGCTTCGGTCAGGATGTGGGTAACCAGACCGCCGCCGAGCTTGACGCCAGGAGCGATTTCTTCGTTAACGAAGTGCAATGGCACCTTCACATGGATCTTCTCGGTGGCGCTGACGCGTTGGAAGTCGATGTGCTGGATGGTGTTGCGAACTGGATGCAGCTGGTAATCACGCAACAATACGGATTCCTTCTTGCCTTCCACATCCAGAGTCAGGATGGACGCATGGAATGCTTCATGACGGAATTGCAGGAACAGGTTCTTGTGATCGAACTCAAGGCTGACTGCATCCTTGTCACCACCATAAACGATACCCGGCACAGTGCCGGCGCGACGCAGGCGGCGGCTCGCACTCGTACCTTTGCTTTCGCGTTTTGTTGCTTGAATGATAATTTCCATTTTACTACTCCTAAATTACTGCTAACCGCGACCAGATAGCAGGGTTGTGACCGGTTTACTTTTGGTATCCCGGTCGAAACTTGTGTCATTACTCCATGAACAGGGAGCTGACGGAATCCTCATTGCTGATACGGCGTATCGTTTCTGCCAGTAGCTCGGCAGCGCTGATCTGGCGAATCTTGCTGCAGGCTGCAGCATCTGCACGCAGCGGGATGGTGTTGGTAACGACTACCTCATCCAGCTCGGAATTGGTGATGCGTTCAATTGCAGCACCGGACAGGACAGGGTGCGTGCAGTAGGCGACCACTTTCACCGCGCCTTGTGCCTTCAGGGCGGATGCGGCTTCACACAGCGTGTTGGCGGTATCGACCATGTCATCCATGATGACGCAGGTGCGGTCGGCGACATCGCCGATGATGTTCATGACCTTGGCGACATTGGGTTTCGGACGACGCTTGTCGATGATCGCCAGATCGGAATTCAATTGTTTGGCAGCGGCACGCGCACGCACTACGCCACCAACGTCAGGAGAAACGACAACGAGGTTGTCGTAATTGCAACGCCACAGGTCGCTCAGCAGCAGAGGTGTGGCGTAAATATTATCAACGGGAATATCAAAGAAACCCTGAATCTGGTCGGAGTGCAGATCCATGGTCAGCACGCGGTTGACGCCGACGATGGTGAGCATGTTGGCGACGACCTTGGCGGTGATGGCCACACGTGCCGAGCGTGGGCGCCTGTCCTGACGGGAATAGCCGAAATAGGGGATCGCTGCGGTGATGCGGCCGGCGGAGGAGCGGCGGAGTGCATCGACCATGACCATGACTTCCATCAGGTTGTCATTGGTAGGCATGCAGGTGGATTGCAGGACGAAGACATCCTTGCCGCGCACATTGTCCATCAGCTCAACCATGACTTCGCCGTCACTGAAGCGGTCTACGGTCGCGCGGCCAAGGCCGATGCCGAGGTGGCTGACTACTTCTGCGGCAAGCCTGGGATTGGCGTTGCCGGTAAATACCATCATGTCGCCATTGGCCACAGTGGATTCCCTTTAAATAAAAAATAAAAGCGTGTAAAACAATTACACGCTTAAGTTTTTTGGCTGGGGAGGAAGGATTCGAACCTTCGCATGCCGGAATCAAAATCCGGTGCCTTAACCAGCTTGGCGACTCCCCAATTAATCTGTATTACTCTGTTCCTGCATTCACAAACTTCAAATGTTTAAAATGTCATCCCGTACAAGGGATGCTGTTCCAAACTTGATGCTGTAAAGCCTGAAACGCTTGTTCCAGCGATTTCCTTAGGCATCACGTCATATGCAGCTTTTGCTTCGTCCAGCGATGCGAATTCCGCAAAAACTGAAGCGCCGGAGCCACTCATGCGGGCGGGGGCAAAGCTGCTCAACCATGCCATGCACGCCGCTACTGCAGGGTAATGCCTGAAAACGACAGATTCAAGGTCATTGCGCAACATGCCGCTGTACAGCCGACCAGAAAATGCCTCTCTGGAAAAGGCCGCTATTGTGGTGGGATTCGTGTTTCTTGTCAATTCCCTGCTGGTAAAAATTTCTGCAGTGGAGACATGCACGGCCGGTGTGATGACCAGATAATGCTTCGGTTCCAGGCTTACAGCCTGCAATTGGTCGCCTATGCCTTCGGCCCAGGCGTTCCTGCCGAAAATGAAAACAGGCACGTCGGCACCAAGCTGCACGCCCAGTTTCTGCAATTCCTCGCGTCGCAGGCCAAGATGCCACAGATGATTCAGGGCCAGTAGCGTAGAAGCCGCATCCGAACTGCCGCCGCCGAGTCCGCCGCCCATGGGGATGCGTTTTTCGATGGCAATTTCGGCACCCCGGCTGCATTGGGTATGTTGCTGTAACAGTCTGGCAGCCCGGATTGTCAGATCATCTTCTTCGGCGACCTGAGGGTTGCCGGAGCTGCGGGAAATCCTGCCGTCTGCGGTGGTGCGGATATGCAGGGTGTCATGGAAATCCAGCAGGCGGAACACGGTCTGCAGTTCATGATAGCCGTCTGCGCGGCGGCCGGTGACATGCAGGAACAGGTTGATCTTGGCTGGTGCGGCAAAGGACTGGAATGCGGAATCTGACACGGTGCTATTTCTGGGTTGAAGCTGACAATGTTGTGGTTGCGCCGAGATCGTCCCAGCGGTCTACGATAAGCTTGAGTGTGAGGTTGCGGCTGTGCAGGTTAATTCTTTTTGGTAGGCGGTAGCCACTGGCCTCCATGTACTCCGGATATTCGATTTCCCAGCCGTCCTGTTTCAGTCGCGTGATGCGGCCGATGTTGTCCCATTGCATTTCCTCGTAGATGTGGCTGTTGGGTCTGCCTAGCGCCCAGTCCGGCAGGCCCTGCAGCGGCAAGCGCCAGCCCAGATGTTCCTGCGTCAGTGATTCGGCATCGTCGGCCTGCAGCACCTTGCCGTCATTGGTGGTCAGGGTTACGCCCGTGCTGTTGGTTATGATCTTGGCGACCGTGCCGCCGACCGGAGACAACATGGAGATGTCGTTGCCTTCGACGTTGTGCCGCCAGCGTGTGCTGCCGGAAGAGCCCTTGCCGTTGGCCTGAATGCCGATGCGTGCCTGCAGATAGAACTGGTCGATCGTGGCCAGTTGTTCCAGGTGGGCCCGGTTGAGATCGGCAGGATTGCCCACCGGCGTCGGCAGCGGGCTTTCGGCTACGGGTTTCAGTCCGGCACAACCGCTTAGCAGTAGCAGGCTGAAAATGCCCAGCCAGCTGGAATAAGGGATTCGCATGAGTTAGCGCAGGAAGCGTTTGCTGGTATTCAGCAAGATTTCATTGTCTGGATGGGATTGCAAAGCTTCTTCCCAGGTTTTGATCGCTTCATCGCGCTGCCCTCGTTGCCACAGCACTTCGCCCAGATGGGCGGCGATTTCCGGGTCGGTCTGCGTGCTGTAGGCTTTTTGCAGGTAATCCAAAGCCTTGTCCAGGCTGCCCATGCGGTAATAGACCCAGCCCATGCTGTCCATGATGTAATGGTCGTTCGGACGCAACAGCAGCGCCTTTTCAATCAGGCTGTAGGCTTCAGGCAAGTTGATGTTGCGGTCGGCGAAGGAATAGCCGAGTGCATTGTAGGCGGCAGCAAAATCCGGCTTCAGTTTGATCAGCTTGCGCAGTTCGTGCTCCATCACGTCCAGTTTCTGCATACGTTCGGCCGCCATGGCGAAGTCATAGATCAGATCGGGCGTGTTGGGCAGGTTGCTGACGGTTTCCTGCAGGATGGCGTAAGCCTCGGCATCGCGTTTGGCCTGGGTCAACAAGCTGGCGATGGCCTGGTTGACAGTGGCCTGCTGGGTGCTGTGCAATCCATCCAGTGATTTCAGTGTCTGTATGCCTGTATCCGCGCCTTGGGTGCGGCTGAGCACATAGGCGATGTTCAGTTTGGCATCCAGATAACGTTCTCCCGGTTGAATCTTGCCGTACCAGTCCAGCGCCGATTGATCCTGCCCCTGTTTTTCCGCGTTATGACCAAGGTAAAGGTAAACCTGGTCCTTGTCGGCATAATCGGAGTTCAATGCTTCGAGAAAATACGCATCGGCTTCCTTGTGTGCACCGGACTGGAAGGACAGCAGGCCGACAACGACCAGAATTTCGGGGTTTTCCTTAGAGGCGGAAGCCAGTCTGACGAACTCTTTTTTCGCTTCTTCAAATCGTTTCTGGTTGACGAGCAAGCGTGCGAACGAAAGGCGGGTTTCGTTGGCATCGGGATATTTCCTCAGAAAGTCCTTGTAGTAATTGACTGCCAGTTCAGGCACGTCCAGGAACAGGATCTGGCCTTGCAACAGGGCGACCAGCTCCCAGCCCGGGCGGAGCTTTTCGGCAAGAGCCAGTTGTTCAAGGGCCAGCTCGCGGTTGCCGGCATCCCAGGCGGCCTGCGCGATGGCGAAATGTGATTCGGGCAGGGCGGGATACTTGGCGGCCAGTTCCTGAACCAGTTCAAGTACCGCCTGCTTGTCCGCTTGCCTTGAAAACAGGCTGTGAAGATAGAGAAAGCCGTTGGCCCGGGTGTCTTCCTTTGCCAGCAATTTATCAAGGTAGGGCTTGGTCTCGGCCAGCCTGCCAGTGCTGACCAGCATTTGCACGGTGGTCTGCTGTGCGTCCACCGACTCGGGATCGAGTTCCGCCCACAAGCCTACCGCCTGTACCGCAACGGCCGGGTTGTTGCCATAGATCGCGGCTTTGGCTGCGCGTTCAGCAAGTCTGGCATCGCGGC
The DNA here is from genome assembly GCA_002479405.1 of Methylophilaceae bacterium UBA7525. GTDB lineage: Bacteria > Pseudomonadota > Gammaproteobacteria > Burkholderiales > Methylophilaceae > UBA6140. The sequence goes on along the minus strand of DLMX01000037.1, from coordinate 35,443 downwards.
TGCTTTTGGCCAGATCAAGAAAAAGGTTGCTGGCCAGACCCAGCTCGCCGCGCTGGCCTGCGACTTCGCCGACCAGGTACTTGTAGATGAAATCAGGGGTCAGTCCGGCGTTTTCTGTAGCGAAAGTGCTACTGGCTTCCGCAGATTGAGCAACAGGGTTGATGAACGCCATGCCGGCTGCAAAGGCAGTCAGCGTGAATAATTGGCGCATGGACAGGGTCAGAATCATTGGGTCGCTCGATGATTAAATCTGGATTGTGGGGATTGATGGTTTGTCCGTGACAGCGGTTACAAGTTCATCCATAATGAAGTCTGACTATAGCTTTTTGGGCTGAACTTTTCCAGCTGGAACTTTTAGTATCAGCCGGACTCTGGGACGTATAGTTGCTATGTACGGATAGCATGGATGAATTTCGACTAACGCTTGACACATGTCAGGCGTTTTCTTAATTTAGCACCCTCAAATCATCAGCCATAATTTATCTCCAACTGGATGTAGTAAGCATATGAGTACAGTAACTGTTGAGGCAAGTCACCTGACCCGCATCTATGGTGGCCGTGAGGCGGTCAGCGATGTCAGTTTCAATCTGAACAAGGGTGAGGTCCTGGGTTTCCTCGGTCCGAATGGTGCCGGCAAGTCCACCACCATGAAGATGATTACCGGCAATCTGGCACCCAGCGCGGGCAGCATCAAGATCTGCGGTATCGACATGATCGAGAACCCGAAAGAGGCCAAGGCCTTGATTGGCTATCTGCCGGAAACGCCGCCCCTGTATCGCGAACTGACCGTTGATGAGTATCTGGCTGTTGCCGCCCGCCTGCATGGTGTCAAGGGCGCTCAGGTAAAGAAGTCGATCGAGCGCGCGAAAGAGCGTTGCGGTCTGACCGAGATGAGCAAGCGTCTGATCGAGAATCTGTCCAAGGGTTACCAGCAGCGTGTCGGTATTGCGCAAGCGATCATTCATAATCCGATGGTCGTCATCTTGGACGAGCCCACTGTTGGTCTCGATCCTATCCAGATCCGTGACATCCGTGCGCTGATCAAGGAACTGGGCGGCGAACATAGCGTGATTCTTTCAACTCATATCCTGCCTGAAGTCGAAATGGTCTGTGACCATGTGCAGATCATTCATCTGGGCAAGCTGGTATTCAGTGGCGGTATTGACGTGCTGAAACAGCAGCGTCGCGGCAACAGACTGCTGGTCGGCCTGAACAATCCGCCGGCCGCCGAGGCCCTGCTGGCGATCGAAGGCGTTGCCGCAGTCGAGCAGGTCAGTCCTGGCCTGTTGCGCGTGCGTTACAACGAAGGACAGTCGCCTGCCGAGGCATTGGTGCACGCAGCCGTCAGCAACGGTTGGGGTTTGCATCAGATCAACCATGATCAGACCAGTCTGGAAGACGTCTTCGTCCAATTGACCTATCAAGAAGCTGCCGAGCAGGCGAGCTGATTCCCTGACGCTAATAGAGGTTGTCCCCCATGATTTTCAATATCGTTAGAAAAGAGCTGAAAAGCCTGTTCTCCTCCCCGATGGGCTGGGTGATACTGGCTTTGCTGCAATTCGTTTTCGGCACCTTTTTCCTGATCGGTGTCGATCAGTATTTTCAGACCATGTCCGGCGCCATGCGGCCTGAACAGCGCATCGGTATCACTGCCTTCGTTGGCCAGAACGTTTTTGGCATCGCCTCTTTTGTCATGCTGTTTGCCGTGCCCTTGCTTTCCATGCGCCTGATCAGTGAAGAAAGACGTCAGCAGACGCTGACCTTCCTTTTTAGCGCACCGCTTTCGATTACCGAGATTGTCATCGGGAAATTCCTTGGTCTGGTGGGCTTTCTCAGCATCATCATCGTCTTCATGGCGGCGATGGTCTCTTCCATGAACCTGTGGACCAATGTCGATTTTGGTTACATCCTGTCCAACGTTCTCGGACTATGGCTGTTGGTTGCCAGTTTTTCCGCCCTCGGGATTTACGTTTCCAGCCTGACCCATCAACCCGTTGTCGCCGGCATCATTACTTTTGTCGCGTTGTTCGCACTGCTGATTCTCGATCACTTCCTTGCCGGCGACCCGACCAGCACCATGGCCTATCTTTCTCTGATGCGCCATTTCGAGCCATTCTCGCGCGGTCTGCTGGATACCAGGGATTTTGCCTACTTCATTCTATTTATTATTACTTTCCTGACTTTGACGATCCGTCGTCTCGATGCAGACCGTCTACGCGGCTAATTGGAACAGATTGATATGAAAACTAACCGCAAATTACGCTTACAGCTGATGGTGCAAAACAGTTTCTTTGTTTTGCTGTTTCTCATCCTGATTTTCCTGGTCGGCTTTTTGTCCCGTGAATACAGCTATTCTCATGACGTGACGCAAAGTACGCGCAACACCCTGACCGAGGGCAGTATCAACGTTCTCAAGCAGATGGACGGCCCGGTCAACATGCGTGTGTTCGTCTCTCAGGATGACGCCTACCGCAAGGCCATCAACGACTTTATCGTGCGCTATCAGCGTGCCAAGCCCGATCTCAAGTTCGAGTTCATCAATCCCGCCGAGGAGCCGAAGCTGGCACAGGAAGCCGGTATCCGCGCCGAGGGGGAGGTGATCGTAGAGTATCTGCAGCGCGAAGACCGTCTGGTGCCACCCTATGTCGAACAGGATATGACCAATCTGCTGGTGCGCCTTTCCCGTAGCCGTGACAGGGCGGTGATGTACCTTGACGGCCACGGCGAACGCAATCTGCTTGGCCTGAAAAATCACGATATCGGTGAATTCGGTGCGCAGTTGGAGAAGAAAGGCTTCAAGCTGGCGAACCCTGATCTGACGCTGGTGCAGGAAGTCCCCAGTAACGGTGCCATGCTGGTGATCGCCAGCCCGCAGGTCGATATCAGCGAGATCGAGGTCGCCAAGATCAAGGATTATGTCGAAAAGGGCGGCAATCTGCTGTGGCTGCTGGACGACGACAATATGCGCGGCCTGGAACCGCTGGCCGAGTACCTGGGTCTGCAGATCACGCCGGGCGTGGTCATTGACCTCTCATCCTCGCAATATGGCGCCGACCCCAAGGTCGCCTTTGCTCATACTTATGGCGAGCATGCCATTACCAAGAACTTCATGTTGCGTACCCTCTACCCTGAAGCGCGCATGATCGATGCTGCTGATTCATTCGAGTTCGGTTGGAAAGTCAGTCGTCTGGTCGAGGTTGCGCCTAATGGCTGGCTGGAAACCGGCAAGGTGGATGCAAACAGCAAGGCCAGCTTTGACAGCAAGACCGATATCCCGGGCCCGATCAATATTGCCGTGGCGCTGGAGCGTGAGTATGGCAAGAAGGGTCAGCGCGTCGTCGTCGTCGGTAATGGTAATTTCCTGGCGAATACCTTTATCGGTAACGGCGGTAACCTTGACTTCGGTATCAACATCGTCAACTGGCTGGCTGGAGATGATGACCTGATCACCATCCTGCCCAAGCCGCTGAAGGATGTGAACGTGGTGATTCCGAGTGATCCATGGAACAGGTTCCTGACCATGCTGATCTTCTTCGGATTCCGTCTGGTGCTGCCTATCGTGTTGCTGGTGGCAGGTGTATTGATCTGGTGGAAACGTCGTAAAGCATGATTAAACGCTGGCTGGTAAATCTCGGGCTGCTGTTACTGATAGCAGGTATTGTCACTTTTCTCTATCTGCGTCCGCAGCCTGAAGCAGTCGGACCGACTGCCCATGAAATATCGGATTTGAAACTCGGGGATTTCTCCCGCCTGAGTATCGAGTTCCCTGCCAGGGCCCCGGTGACATTCGAAAAGATCGACGGCTACTGGCATATGACACAACCCTACAGTGTACGTGCAGACCAGCCATCTGTGCAGCGTATCCTGTCCATTGTGGCAGCGGCCAGCACCGAGAAATTTTCGGCTGAGAATCTGGAAAAGTACGGCCTGGATCAACCCAAACTGAAACTGAGGCTGGATGATCAGGAGTTCCTGTTCGGTACCTATAACCCGGTGAGCAGCGAGCAGTATGTTGCCTATCAGGATGCAGTCTACCTGCTGAGCCCCGCCTACAGCGAGTCGGCAGGCACGCAAGTGCTGGAGATGATAGACAAGAAGCCATTGAAGCCCACGGAGAAGATCGCCGGCTTCGATTTTTCCTGGTTGGAGCAATGGGAAGATATACGCCTGAATGTGGATCTGCAGGACGGCAAGTGGAAGGTGTCGGCCGAGAATGCCAGGCCGATTCAGGATGAAATGAACGAGTGGCTGGAGGTGACCTGGATACAGTCTCCTGCCAAGTCGGTCGAGCCATATAAACCCGACTATAAAACCACTTATCCTTCATTCGAAGTCAAGCTTGAAGGTGGCGGCAAGGTGCATTTCGACAAGATCCAGGAGGCCCCGGAATTGTTGCTGGGTCGTCCGGATGAGGGGCTGATTTATCACTTTTCGCCTGATCTCGGCTTTGCCATGCTCAATCCGCCGGTGCATATTCCCAAGGAAGAATAATCCTGGAAACTGAAGTTGACCGCTCGCCATGCGCTTGAATGGTCCGTAAGCGCCTGGATGTGTACCTTTGACGATGGTCACCTGGCAGGTGAGCCCGCTACGGGACCGATTGCACGCCCGGCACGCCGTCTGGCGGCGTTGCTCCTTCTTGCAGGGGGCAACCATGCCGCGTTCGCCGCGCCTTGCCAGACGGCGCGCCAGACGCACACCCGAGCACGTCCAACTCCGCTTTCCAGGATAATCCGGCATCATGCCTGAATTGCCCGAAGTGGAAACGACGCGGCGGGGATTGCTCCCGCTGCTCGGGCAGACGGTCGATCGGGTCGTCATCAGAAATCCTTCCCTGCGCTGGCCGATTCCGGCGCATCTTACTGAAACTCTGAAGCATCAGCCGCTGCTTGAACTGAGCCGCCGTGGAAAATACATACTGGCGCGTTTTGAGGCAGGCACGCTGCTGTTGCATCTTGGCATGTCCGGCCGCATCTGTTTGCTGGTCAAGGATGAGCCGCCTGCCAAACACGACCATTTCGACCTTCATTTTGCTGATGGCCATGTTTTGCGCCTGCGCGATCCGCGCCGCTTTGGTGCTGTATTGTGGGCTGGCCGGGTACCGGAGGAGCATGCACTGCTCAAGGTGCTGGGTCCTGAACCGCTGGATGAAGGCTTTCACGGCGAATGGTTGTATCAGCAGTTGCGCAGCAAGACCGCGCCAATCAAGAACGCCATCATGGATAGTCATCTGGTCGTGGGCGTAGGTAATATTTATGCCAGTGAGTCGTTGTTTCGGGCCGCCATTGATCCACGTACTGCGGCGAACAAGATCAGCAGAAAACGCTGTGGCAAGTTGGTGGAAGAGATCAAGGCGACTTTGCAGGATGCCCTGCGAGCTGGCGGTAGCAGCTTGCGAGATTTCTTTGGAGCGGACGGTAATCCCGGCTATTTTCAGCAGGAGTATTTTGTCTATGGCCGTACAGATGCTCCGTGCAAAGTCTGCGGATTGCCGATCCAGTCGATCCGGCTCGGGCAACGCTCAACCTTTTTCTGCCGGCGTTGCCAGCGCTGAGCGGTTACTTCTTTTTAAGCCAATTCAGCGTCGGCAACAGCGAGCCGGCGGTCATGCCGATGATGCTCATGATGAAGCCGGCGAACTGTGGCGGCATGTCGCCTTCCGGCGCCAGAATTTCCAGCGGTATCCAGGTTGCGAGACCAAGCAGAATGGCAAAGACGGCACCCTGACCGTTAGCGCGTTTCCAGTAAATGCCGGCGACTAGTGGCGTGAAGGCCATGACCAGCGTCACTTTGTAAGCGTTCTCGACCATGTGGTGGATGCCGGTCTCCTCGCCGACTGCCCAAAGGGCGTAAGCCGTTACACCGATAGCGAACAGTACGACGACGATACGCATCATGCGCAGGAAATGGGCGTCGCTCATGCGGCCGAACATGCCTTTCAGGATGTTCTCGGAAATGGTGACCGAGGGCGCCAGCAATGTACCTGAAGCGGTACTCATGATCACGGAGAGCAGGGCGCCATAGAACACGACCTGGGCATACATGGGCAGGTGGTCGATCACGAGATTCGGCAGGATATGTTCTGCATTGCCGCTGTTAAGCAGGGCCGCGACTTTCTGCGGATCGATCAGCGTGGCCGAGTAGGCGAGAAACAAGGGGATGGCGGCAAATAGAAAGTAGGCGATACCGCCACCAACAGAACCCCAGACGGCAACTTTCTCGTTCTTCGAGGCATTGGCGCGCTGAAACACATCCTGTTGCGGGATCGAGCCAAAGCCCATGGTCAGCAGGCCGGCGATAAAGGCCAGCATGGCGATGCTGTTCAACTCCGGCCAGAAGTTGAATTTGCCGGCATCATGGGCATGGCTGATGACCGGTGCGATGCCGCCGGTCATGTCCGAGACCAGCCAGGTGATCCAGAGCAGGCCGAGCACGATGACGACCATCTGTACGAAGGTAGTCAGTGCCACCGACCACATGCCGCCATACAGTGTGTAGATCAGTACAATCGAAGCGCCGATGATGACGCCCTGGGTCTGCGTGATGCTGCCGTCAGAGAGTATGCTGAAGACCAGCCCCAGTGCCGTGACCTGAGCTGCAACCCAGCCCAGATAGGAAAGGGCGATGGCGATAGCGACCATGACCTCGACGAAGCGGTTGTATTTGCTGCGATAGAAGTCACCGATGGTGAGCAGGTTCATGCGGTAGAGCGGGCGGGCGAAGAACAGGCCGAACAGGATCAGGCATAGCGAAGCGCCGAAAGGATCGGAAATCAGTCCGCCCATGTCTTCGTCGAGGAAAGTGGCCGGGATGCCGAGTACCGTTTCCGCTCCGAACCAGGTGGCGAATACCATGGCCATGACCATGGGTAGAGGCAGGCTGCGTCCGGCCGTGACGTAATCGCGTGTATTGTGCACTTTGGTGGCGCCATAGACACCGATGCCGATGGATATGACCAGGTAAATAATCACAAAGCCTAGTAGCACGCTTGATCCTTTGCTGGCGCTGTCGCCTTGAAAAAATGCAATCGAAATCCGGGCGGATGCGCTGCGGTTTTCATCGCTGAATCGCAGAAGCCATGAGGCGCATCACTCGGCGGCTAGATTCTAGCAAATAACGTACCTTGTGCAACGGTGCAGGTGTGCGGATTAAAGCAGAAAGTATGCGGCAAGTTGCCAAGTCAGGAGCCCGGCCAGCATGAGTCCGATGATGCGCAGCCATCGCGTCTGTCTCTGTTGCTCCTTGATGAGCAGCCGCAGTTCTTCATTGAGCGGATTATCGTGACTTTTTTGCAGTTGCTGCTGCAACAGGCGAGGTACCTGCGGCAATATCTTGCCCCAGTATGGCAACTCGGCCTGTACGTTCTGCACTACACTGCGCCATCCCAGTTGTTCCGACATCCAGCGTTCCAGATAGGGGCGCGCGGTTTTCCACAGATCGAGATCGGGATCGAGTTCACGTCCGAGACCTTCGATATTTAGCAGGGTCTTTTGCAGCATAATGAGCTGCGGCTGGATGATGACGCCGAAACGGCGCGCCATCTGGAACAGGCTCAGTAGCGTGCGGCCGAACGAGATTTCCTTCAGCGGTTTGTCGAAAATCGGTTCGCAGACAGCGCGGATCGCGGTTTCGAATTCGTCGATGGCCGTATCCTTTGGGACCCAGCCGGATTCAATGTGGGCTTTGGCTACCTCCCGGTAATCTCGACGGAAGAAGGCGAGGAAATTGCGTGCCAGGTATTCCTTGTCGACCTCGTTCAGCGTGCCCATGATGCCGAAATCCAGCGCGATATAACGTCCGTCGTCCGCGACCAGGATGTTGCCCGGGTGCATGTCGGCGTGGAAGAAGCCGTCACGGAATACTTGGGTGAAGAAGATTTCGACGCCGTCGCTGGCCAGTTTCGGGATGTCGATGCCCTTGGCCTGTAGCGTGGCGATCTGGCTCACCGGCGTGCCCTGCATGCGCTCCATGACCATGACCTGCTGACGGCACCAGTCCCAGTAGACTTCCGGCACTAGTAGTTGCCGGCTGTTGGCGAAATTGCGCTTCAGCTGGCTGCAGTTGGCGGCTTCCAGCATGAGGTCGAGTTCGGAGTGGGTGTGGCGGGCGAATTCGGCGACTATCTCTCGCGGTTTCAGGCGTTTGCCTTCATCCCACAGGGTTTGCATGAGCCAGGCGGCGGTATCCAGCAGTTGCAGATCCCTTTCGATCACCTCGGCGATGTTGGGACGCAGGATCTTGACCGCCACCGGGTGGCCGTCAGGCAGGTTGGCAAAATGCACCTGGGCGACGGAAGCGCTGGCGACCGGCGTTTGTTCGAATTGCCCGAAGACTTCATGGACGGGTTTATCGAATGAGGCTTTGATGATCTGTTCGACCTGAGCGTAGGGGAAAGGGGGCACCTTGTCCTGCAGCTTTGAAAGTTCATCGGCAACATCCGGTGGGATGAGGTCGCGCCGGGTGGACAGCACCTGGCCGAATTTGACGAAGATCGGCCCCAGTGCCTCGAGGGCCAGACGCAGGCGCTCGCCGCGTGACCGATGCAGGCTGCGCCAGAACAGCAGCACACGAACCAGTTGCTGCAACGGGCGTAGCCTGGAGTGGCTGAGGATGAGTTCGTCGAGGCCGAAGCGCAGTGTCACAACGAGGATTTTGATCAGACGGAACAGGCGCATGAAAACGGATCTTTGCTGACTTGAGGGTTGAATGGGGTGTCAGTGATTATCGGGTTCGATTTTCTCGGACAGCTTTTCAATCCGTTTTTCCAGGCGCTCGGTATCTTCGCGCAGTGTATCGACCTCCTGGTTGAAGGATTCCACATGACGTTTTTTGGCGATCATGGGCTGTTCTTCCTGCCAGTATTCGACCAGCATCTGCATCAGATTCAGGCTCTGGCTCCTGATCTCGTGGCTCGCCTTGCGGCCGAATTCGCCCAGTTGATGCGCAGGAATGTCGCCGATGACCTTGCTCAGGTCTTCCTCATATTCCCATGACATGCCGCGCAGGACTTTTGCCAGTGTGGCGGCCAGTTCGGTATCGCCTTCCAGCGTCGCCAGCGTAGAAGCGGCATCGTCGTTGGCAAGTAATCTGAGTGCGACCGACGGAGGCACGGTGATGTTGGCATCGGCAGTTGAGGATTCGCCGGCCATGGCCAGGCCACCATCTTCCAGCACGGTCAGGTACGCGCTGAATGGCGGGATGGTGAATTTGACGGTTTTGCCGCCGAATGGCCGCAGTTGTTCCCTGGCCCAGACATTCTGGTTGATCAAGTGATTCAGCAGGCGGGTGAGCAGTGGCTTGAACATGGTCTCAAAGCTTCCAGCCCTTGTGCAGCGCAACTGCACCGGCGGCGAGATTGTAGTAATCGACCTTGGCAAAACCGACACCAAGCATCATCTGTTTCAGAGTTTCCTGATCCGGATGCATGCGGATGGATTCCGCCAGATACTGGTAGCTGTCTGCATCCTTGGCGAAAATCTTGCCCATCAATGGCAGCAGTTTGAATGAGTAGGCATCATAAACCGGCGCCAGCGGCTTCCAGATCTGTGAGAACTCCAGCACCAACAGGCGGCCGCCCACTTTCAGCACGCGCTGCATTTCTGCCAGCGCGGTTTCCTTGTGCGTCATGTTGCGCAGGCCGAAGGCGACAATGACGCAATCGAAATGCTGATCAGGGAAAGGCAGTTTTTCAGCATCGCATTGCAGTGCCGGCACCGTTACTCCGTCGTCAATCAGGCGATCGCGGCCAACGGCAAGCATGGAGGCGTTGATGTCGGTCAGAATGACTTCACCACTGTCGCCCACTTTTTTGACGAACAGTCGCGACAGGTCGCCGCTACCGCCGGCGATGTCGAGTACCCGGTCGCCTCTGGTTACGCCGCTGACCTCAACTGCAAAACGCTTCCAGCCCCTGTGCATGCCGAAAGACATGACGTCATTCATGAGGTCGTACTTGCGGGCAACCGAATGGAAGACCTCGCCGACCTTTTTGGCCTTTTCAGCCTCGGCTACGGTTTGAAAACCGAAGTGCGTGGTGTTTTTCTCGTTCATGGTGTTTCCTTGCGTTTGATTCCGGCCATGGCCAGTTTGCCAAGGTATTCGAGCCACAGGGCCTCGTAATTGCCGGCGAGTTCGTAGAGGTAATCCCAGGAGTAAAGGCCGGTATCGTGCCCATCGGAAAATACCAATTTTACTGCGTAGTTGCCGACCGGTTCTATGCCGACGATATCGATATCCTCCTTGCCGGTTTGCAGCACTTCCTGTCCGGCGCCATGGCCACGTACCTCGGCCGATGGGGAATATACGCGGAGGAATTCGCAGGAAAGCCGGGCGCTTTTTCCGTCATCGAAACTGATTTCGAGCAATCTCGATGCCTGGTGCAGGCGGATGTCGGTCGGGCGTGGGGAATTCGGTGTCAGTCCGGTCATTTCGGGCTACAGTGGCTTAAAGTCAGGATGATAGCAGAATGTGATAAAGCGCTTCAAAATACCGTTTGTCCGCAGGCGACTTCCGTTCATCTGAAAAATGGATGAAATGTGCGCATTAGCGTGCTGATTAATTTGACTATTTTTTGCGGCATGCTAAAGTGATATCCACTAAAAAAGGATTCAGGGAAGACCATGGCTGAAAACAAACTTGCTCACCAGTTTGCTGCTTACGCAGAGTGGCGTAAGGCATTGGTGGACACGATATGCGATTACCGTAGCTGGCTCAATGAACAGGAACTCAATGACGGCCAGATCGATCAGCGCATCCAGCATCTGCTCGAGCGTCTGCGTGATGACAAGCTCAATGTTGCATTCGTTGCGGAGTTTTCGCGTGGTAAATCCGAACTGATCAATGCGATTTTCTTCGCGGACTATGGCCAACGTCTTTTGCCTTCCACTGCCGGTCGCACTACGATGTGCCCGACAGAGCTACTTTATGACCCATCCAAACCGACCTGTCTGCAATTGCTTCCGATCGAGACGCGCACCTCGGATGTCACGACCAGCGAATACAAGAATTATCCGGATGAATGGAATGTCTTTGAGTTTAATGTCGATTCCAGCGAGAGCATGGCCGAAGCATTCAAGCAGGTCAGCACGACCAAGAAGGTCAGTGTGGAAGAGGCTGAGCGTTATGGTCTCTATGATCCGAACAACCCCGATGATGCCATGAGCCTCAACAGTGACGGCAGCATTGATGTGCCTTGCTGGCGCTATGCCATGATTAATGTGCCGCACCCATTGCTGGAACAGGGCCTGGTGATTCTGGATACACCGGGGCTCAACGCCATCGGCACAGAGCCTGAACTGACGCTCAATATGTTGCCTAATGCTCACGCCGTGCTGTTCATACTTGCTGCGGATACCGGTGTGACCAAATCCGAGATTGATGTCTGGCGCCAATATATCAGCGGCACACGCTGGAAACAGAAAGGCCGTCTGGCTGTCCTCAACAAGATTGACGGTTTGTGGGACGAACTGAAGGATGAAGCGCAGATTGAGAAGGAACTGACCAAACAGGTCAATACCAGCGCCGAATTGTTGGGCCTTGATGCCAAGCAGATCTTCCCGATTTCCGCACAGAAAGCCCTGTTGGCCAAGGTTAGTTCGGATGATGCATTGCTGACGAAGAGCCGTCTGCCGGAATTGGAGAAGGCGCTTTCCGAGGAGTTGATTCCTTCCAAGAAGGAAATCGTGCGTGACAATACGCAGAATGAAATCGAAGACCTGATCAACAATTCACATCTGATTCTGGATGCGCGTCTGCAAGGTTTGACTGAGCAACTGGGCGAGCTCAAGGGTCTGCGCGGCAAGAACGAGGATGTGGTCGAGCACATGATGAGCAAGGTTAAGGTGGACAAGGAAAACTTCGAGAAGGGTCTGCAACGCTTCCAGGCCTTGCGCAGTATCTTCTCGCAACAGACTAATCAGCTTTTCACGCTACTTGGTATGAAAGCTGTGCGTGAGTCGGTAGTGAAAACCCGCGAAACCATGGTGGCGGCCAATTTCACCAAGAGCATCCGCGCTGCGATGGATGGCTTCTTCGCCGATCTGAAGGACCGTATGGTGCAGTCCGACAAGCAGATCGAAGAAATCAAGAATATGATGGATGCGATGTATGAGAAGTTCTCCAAGGAGCATGGCTTGCGCAAGGCTGATGCACCATCTTTCTCTACACTGCGCTATCAGAAGGAGCTGGCGAAGCTTGAGCGCGCATACAAGGAGCAATTCAATACCGCATTGAATATGATCGCCAACGAGAAAATGACTCTGACCTCCAAGTTCTTTGAGACACT
>DLMX01000037.1:21899-22943 GCA_002479405.1 Methylophilaceae bacterium UBA7525 | reverse complement strand
ATGGAGTCACAGGTGCGTGAACATCAGTTGCAACTGCGCCGTCGTCTCGAAAGTATCAAGCGTATCTACAAGGCAACGGATACGCTGGAAGACCGTATCGGTGAACTGGAAGGCATGGAGAAGAGTATCCAGGCACAGGTGGCCGATTTGAAGATATTGCGTCAGCACATGAAGAACGCCTTGAATTTCGAGGCTGATGCGGAGCAGGCCAAAGTGGCATGACGCTTTCGTCCATCCTTTTTCTGTTGGGTCTGACAGTGGTGTTTGTGGGGTTGGCTGCGTTTGGCATCCTCTGGGCTATCAGAAACGGGCAGTATGACGATATGGATGGTCCGGCGCAGAGGATACTGATGGATGACGATGATCCGATGATTCCGTTCAATCGCTTGAAACAGACAGACAATCAGAATAAAATCGACGCAAATAAACGATAGAGGTTGTAGCGATGAAAGATTATTTTACGTTTTATAATTTGCCACTGACTATTGTGATCGCACTGATTACCATGTCCTGGCTGAGCATATTCTCTGTAATTCTGTTCGGCTAATGCTCTGAAATAATCAAGGAAACAATAAAAAAGGCTGCCTTGGCAGCCTTTTTTATTTGTGATGACTTATACCTGAATTATGCTTGGCTTTCGCTGAGCAGCAAGCGCATCTTTTGCATCGCTTTCTGTTCGATCTGCCGGATTCTCTCAGCAGACACCCCGAATTCATCAGCCAATTCGTGCAAGGTCGCCGAATTCTCTTCCTGCAGCCAGCGTGCCTGCACGATGCGACGGCTGCGTTCATCCAGGTTTTCCATCGCTTGGGCCAGGCCGGACATTTCCAGTCGTTCAGCCTGTCTTTCTGCCAGAAATTCTGAAGGTTCGGCGTTCGGATCTTCCAGATAGGCTATCGGGCTGTAAACTTCTTCGCCATCGTCATCGGCGTAGCCTTCCAGCGAGATTTCGTGCCCGTTCATGCGGGCTTCCATCTCCAGGACTTCCTCCGGCTTCACGTTCAGCTCGTCGGCGATATGCTTGACCTCTTTGGTGTCGAGCGT
>DLMX01000037.1:12418-21760 GCA_002479405.1 Methylophilaceae bacterium UBA7525 | reverse complement strand
ACCAGGCGCCAGTTGCGCACGATATATTCGTGAATCTCAGCCTTGATCCAGTGTATGGCAAAGGAGACCAGACGTACGCCGCGCTCCGGATCGAATTTTCTGACCGCTTTCATCAGGCCGATATTACCTTCCTGAATCAGGTCGGCCTGCGGCAATCCGTAACCGGAATACCCACGCGCAATACTTACTACCAGACGCATATGGGAAAGAATCAGCTGCTTGGCTGCTTCCAGATCGTTATCTTTCTGCAAACGAGTCGCCAGCGCAAATTCATCCTCTGCACTCAGCATCGGGAAGGACTTCACCAGGCGAATGTACTGGTCCAGTCCATCGGTAGAGCCGATTGTCGGTAAAGTCATGGCATTGGTCATATTTGGTATATCCCTCCTCGGAAAACATTCTAGCACTCTCAATATGAGAGTGCTAGAGTCGAAAAGTTTCCTGTAATGCAGGAATTGTCACGTAGTGCCAGCCAGTCTTATGCCAGTTTAATGAAACCTTGGGTTGGCAAAGGTGAATCTGCCGGAGGGTATGAAGTGCGAACTATGCGATGACGGCGCCGCGAAGACGGCCATTTGAGGTGGTTTGGCCGCTGGGGCCGTAAAATTGGTCGATTTCGGTTTGGCCACGCAGAGTGCTGAGTAGCTGCTGGTTACGGGTGAGGTGCTTGTTGATGAGCATGCCGTTAATGCGATTGAGTTCCTTTGCCTTGAGCAGGGCTTGCTGCATGGTCAGCCAGGAAGTTTGCAGGGCGTGTTCACGGTTTTCCTTCAGCCAGTCGGACATGCCCGACTCATTTGCAGGAAAACCAGCGGCTGACAGCCATTGGTAGCGTTCCTGTGAGAGCAGGTTGAGGTTTTGCAGGAGCGCGGATTTTTCTTCCAGCAGGGTTTGTACCTGTTCCAGATCCGCTTGAATGAGGCAGCTTTGTTCCTGCTCAAGAATCTCGATCAATCTGCCGACTGTACTGGATTCCTGTTCGATTGAAATGGCTGCGCTCATGTGTGCTTTCTATCGTGTAGATATTTGCCGTGCAGATGCTTTACCTGGCTTATTTGGCACTGGGGCTGGTCAGCAGGTCCTTGACGGTATTAATCAAGCCATCTGCCACTTTGCCGGAGTCGATCTTGAACTGGCCATCCAGGATGGCAGCCTTGATCGCTTCAACCTTGCCTGCATCGTAGGCTTCTTCAGATACCGTTTTGGTTTCCAATGACTGAAGCTCGGAGGAGCGTGAGGACAGGGTAACTTTTTCGCCCATACCTTGCTCTGTTCTAGAGGTTTCAGCGGTTTTGGCAGTTTTGGCATCCGTATTGCCGGTAGCCAGTCCCGGGTTTACTTTCAGTGCGTCATCAATTTTCATTGCTGCATCCTTTTGCTTAATTGTTCAGGTGTTACCTGGATTCAACCTTTTTACGGCAGAAGTAACAAAAACTTTAACACCTATATCAATAATTTGTTCACGCGGCATTTTCTTCATCCATGGCAAGTAAGATGAAAGCTAGAAGCTCACGACAATTTCACCGCTATTGCGGGCGATTCCGCTGATGACCGAACCGCTACTGGTCTTGGCCCTGACCACCTGGCCTTGGCTGGCGTTAGCCAGTGCCTGGCCTTCTGCGCTGACGCTGAAGCCTTTGCCGGTGGATATGATGCGGACGGTCTGACCTTGTCTAACTGCCGCCGGTTTGCGCAACATGTCCTGCCTGATCACATTGCCGGAAGCGATGGATGAACCCACGGTTTGGCCGATGGCCATGGATTTCTCGGTGATGATGCTGGGCGGCAGTGTGGTCAGATCGCCAGTCAAGAACATCAGATCCTGCTCGCCGATTTCGTGCCCTTGCCTCAATGGTACCGCTGCAGCGAGGTACTGACCGGTGACGTTTACGCGGGCCTGGACATAGATGGTCCAGGCGGCGGGTTGGCTGCATTTGATGCCGACGGTGGTTCTGCCCCATGCCCGACTGCCTGTGGGCAAAAACGCTTCCAGGTTGTTGCATGCCTGCAAGCGAAGATGTTGTTCGACCTGGCCTACCGTAATGCTGACCTTGCCGGGAATGCCCATGGTCTGCACCTGCAGGAACTCCTGTACCTTGCTGCGTATGGCAGCTGTGTCCTGTGTTGCGGCCTGACTATTGCCCTGATTGGCGTTGACTGCGGTGGCGAATAGCATGAACAGGCAAGCGAAGATCGCCAGCCAGATTGCCTGATAGATTCTGGTGGAATATACCTGGAACTGTTCGCTATCCAGCTCGTTCATGGTGTATCTCGCAATTCGTTGGAGAGAATGACAAGTTGCATTCTACGCAGCCGCCTTTCCAGCAAAACTTCAAAAAGCGATGTTTTCTCATCGTTACTCTGCCGATTGAATGATCTGGATTGGTTCTAGACTTTGCTTCATCTTAGGTTAGCGGCGTCAATCCGGTTTTCTTTAGAAATATAGAGAATGCCGGCAAGCCAGGAGGTGCAGTGTGATAGGCAAGTTAGACCAGGCATTGAGTTTTCACCAGACTGCCTTGCGCATACGCGCGCAAAGGCAGGAGTTGATTGCGGCAAATATTGCCAATGCCGATACCCCCAATTTCAAGGCCAGGGATGTCGATTTTGCGTCGGCATTCAAGCAGGCGCTTTCCGGCGGCGCAACAGTAAATCCTGCTGCAAACGGCAGTACGCTGAACCAGACAGCTTCCGGCCATATGGCGGCACAGCCATTGGCGGATGCGCTAAATGCAGGCTACCCCGGTGGTGTGCAGTTCCGTGGCGAGATGCAGGGCAGTGTCGATGGCAACACAGTTGATATGGATGTTGAGCGTAACCAGTTTGCCGACAATGCCGTGCGCTACGAGGCTAGCCTGGTCATGCTGAATGGGCAGCTTAAAAAACTCATGTCGGCGATTCAGGGCCAGTAATTTGCAGTCCGGCTTAATCGTATCGGCTGACAGTTAATCAGGAGAACAACATGTCTTTATTCAATGTATTCAATATCGCGGGTTCCGCCATGAGTGCGCACTCACAGCGCCTGAATGTGGTAGCGAGCAATCTGGCCAATGCGGACAGCGTGACCAGTGCCAACGGCCAGCCATATAAAGCCAAGCAGGTCGTGTTCGAGGCTGCGCCGCTCAGCGGGCAGGATGCCAGCGGGGTGAAGGTACAGAAAGTGATCGAGGACGGCAGGCCGCCGCAAATGGTACACCAGCCGGAACATCCGCTTGCCGATGAGAATGGTTATGTGGCCATGCCCAACGTCAACGTGACGGAAGAAATGGTCAACATGATCGCTGCCTCACGTGCCTACCAGAACAACGTTGAGACCATGAACACGACCAAGACCATGCTGATGAAGACACTCAGTATCGGCCAATCCTGATAGATGCCGGAGATAGAGGAGAACGACATGACGACGGTACAGAACGACAACAAGGTCTCGAATACTCTGCTGGACGCGATGAACGGCTCACGCAATACGGCCAGGACAACCGCACAGGAGGCGCAGGACAGGTTCATGACTTTGCTGGTGACGCAGATGAAGAACCAGGACCCGCTGAACCCGATGGATAACGCGCAGGTGACCAGCCAGCTGGCACAGCTTTCGACGGTGACCGGTATCGACAAACTGAACAACACCATGGAAGCGTTGATAGGCAGCGTGCAGTCCAGCCAGTCCATGCAGGCTTCCGGCATGATAGGGCGCGTGGTGCTGACCGAAGGCAACAATGTCGATCTGTTCGAGGGCGACAGTTTGTTCGCCGTCGACCTGCCGGCAAGTGCGGATAACGTCAAGGTCACGATCAAGGACGCGGACGGTATCGTCGTCAGGGAGATGAGTCTGGGCAAGCAGCCATTTGGTTTGCTTGAACTGAACTGGGGCGGTGAGACCAACTCCGGGGAAATTGCCGCCGATGGCCGCTATTTCTATGAGGTCAGTGCGACCAGCGCGAGCGGAACGATCAATGCTGTTCCCATGGCCTACAGCGTGGTCAACAGCGTCAGTAACTCCGCCAGTGGTGTGCAGATGAATCTGACCAATCTGAAGTCTGTATCGCTGGGCGAGATCAAGCAGGTTTTCTAGACACATTAACCCTATGCATTTTGAACCATATGCAATTTTGAACCATATGCAATTTTGAACCAATATTCACCAAGGAGAGCGAGATGAGTTTCCAGCAAGGTTTGAGCGGATTGAATGCAGCTTCCAAAAGTCTGGAAGTGTTGGGCAACAACGTTGCCAATGCCAGCACCGTGGGCTTCAAGCAGTCGCAAACACAGTTTTCGGATGTTTATGCGAATTCGCTGACAGGCAGCGGTGCCTCGCAGGTAGGCATCGGCGTCAAGATTGCCAAGGTGCAGCAGCAATTCACACAGGGCAATATCAGCGCGACCAATAATCCGCTGGATATTGCTATCAATGGCGCCGGATTTTTCAGAATGAGTGACAACGGCTCCATCACTTATACCCGCAACGGCCAGTTCCAGATGGATAAGGATGGTTACCTGATCAACACTGACAACAAGCGCCTGACCGGTTATTCAGCAGATGCTGCCGGTAACCTGTTGACCGGCAGTATGGTGGAGCTGCAAATCAATACTGCCGACCTGCAGCCAAAAATTACCGGTGTCGTGACCGGCATCGTCAATCTGGATTCCCGCAAGGATCCCTTGCCGTCAGCAGGGTTCGATCCGGATGATCCCACCACATTCCACGATTCACGCTCCCTGTCGGTATTCGACAGTCTGGGCAATTCGCACACATTGCAAACTTTCTTTGTGAAAACCGCGCCGGGCGAATGGGATATCTTTACCACTGTGGATGGTGTGACACCGGCAACCGCGCTTACCACCATGAACTTCGATGGCACGGGCATGTCGCCCACTGGGGGTACGGCCAATCTGAATATTCCGATTACCAACGGGGCCACCAGCCCATTGGCCGTAACGATTGATTTCTCCGGCAGCACGCAGTTCGGCTCCAATTTCAGCCTCAACAGTTTCTCCCAGGACGGGTATACCTCCGGCCGTCTGTCCGGCTTTAATGTAGGCGCGGACGGCATCATCGTCGGTCGTTACACCAATGGTCAATCGGCCAATCTGGGGCAGTTGGTCATGGCGAACTTCGTCAACCCGAACGGGCTGCAGGCATTGGGCGGCAATGCCTGGGCCGAGACCGCGACCTCCGGCGTGCCTCTGGTCGGACCACCAAACACCAGTGGCCTGGGCGTGCTGCAATCTTCCGCAGTGGAGGATTCGAATGTGGATCTCACCGCCGAACTGGTCAACATGATTACGGCGCAGCGCGTGTATCAGGCCAATGCGCAAACCATCAAGACCCAGGACCAGGTACTGCAAACTCTGGTGAACCTGCGTTAATGCATGATTTTGAGGTGGCGGTGCCTGTGTCTTTGCAGGTGCTGGCGCCCGCTACAGGAAGGAGTAGGGAATGGACAGAATGATTTACACCGCGATGTCGGGCGCGAAACATATTCTGGAGCAGCAGGCGACCAATTCGCACAATCTGGCGAATGCCACCTCAACCGGGTTTCGTGCCCAGCTTGACTCCTTCCGTGCCGTTCCCGTCGTCAGCGAAGGCATGCCCACCCGTGCTTTTGTCGTTGATTCCACCGTGGGAGCGGATTTCAGCCCCGGCGTATTGCAGCAAACCGGCCGCGATCTGGATGTGGCGATCCAGGGCAAGGGCTGGTTGACCGTCATACGGCCGGACGGCAGTGAAGCCTATACGCGTAATGGATCACTCAGGGTGAGCGAGAACGGCTTGCTGCAGAACTCCACCGGACAGATTCTCATGGGCGACGGTGGCCCGATCGGAATTCCGCCGGATGAAACCATCACGGTTGGCAAGGACGGCACGATTTCAACGGTCTCCAACAATTATGAGCCGGGTGCAGTGAATATACTGGGCCGTCTCAGGCTGGTGAATCCGCCGGAAGAAATGCTGGTGCGCGGCAAGGACGGCTTGTTCGAATTGAAGAACGGCCAGCCTGCGGCGATCGATCCGGAAGTGCAGCTGGTCGGCGGCGCGCTGGAAGGCAGCAATGTCAATGTGGTCGAGGCGATGGTCAATATGATCAGTCTCGCCCGCCAGTTCGATTTTCAGATGAAGCTGCTGGAGAAAGCCGAGAATAACGCCAATAAAGCCAGTCAGCTCTTGAGTTTGAGTTCCTAACCCCGGGCTTAACATGAAAGCATTACACATCAATCTTGCGCAGTTCACACCGATGGCTGCAAATAGGAGACGAAAATGATACGTTCACTCTGGATTTCAAAGACCGGCCTCGATGCACAGCAAACCCAGATGGATGTGGTTGCCAATAACCTGGCTAACGTCAGCACCAACGGCTTCAAGCGTTCGCGTGCAGTGTTCGAGGATTTGCTTTATCAGACCATTCGTCAGCCTGGTGCGCAGTCATCCCAGCAGACCCAGTTGCCCACCGGCTTGCAGATCGGCACCGGCGTGCGTCCTGTTTCGACCGAACGTGTGTTTACCCAAGGCAACTTGCAGCAGACATCCAACGACAAAGATGTCGCGATTCAGGGGCAGGGTTTCTTCCAGGTGTTGCTGCCGGATGGCGCCACTGCTTATACCCGCGATGGTTCGTTCCAGATCAATGATCAGGGCCAGCTGGTGACTTCCAGCGGCTTCCCTGTGCAGCCTGCGATCACCATTCCAGCCGATGTACAAAGCCTGAGCATAGGCCGTGACGGCACGGTCTCCATTACACAGGCGGGCAATGCCAACACTGTGCAAGTCGGCACGATACAACTGGCAACCTTTATCAATCCGGCCGGTTTGCTCAGCAAGGGTGAAAACCTGTATGTGGAGACCGCAGCCTCCGGTGCGGCCAATACCAATACGCCGGGTACCAATGGCGCGGGCTTGTTGACGCAGGGATATGTGGAAACTTCCAACGTCAATGTGGTGGAGGAGCTGGTCAACATGATCCAGACTCAGCGTGCCTATGAAATCAACAGCAAGGCCATCACGACTTCCGATCAGATGCTGCAAAAACTGACGCAGATGTAGTCCGTATTGGATGCGCGCTGAAACGGCAGAGGTAACAGACATGATTCATTACACTAGACTTTGCAGCTGGGGCCGGGTTCGCAGGTATCTGTTGCTGCTCGGGATGTCTGGAGTTCTGGTCGCATGCTCCGTGACGCCGGGGACTATCGTGCAGACTCCAACCACGGCCAAACCGGTGCCGGCAGATAGAACCGCTGCACCCAATGGCGCAATTTACCGGGCCGCTGCTTACAAGCCACTGTTCGAGGATAGGCGTGCAAGGTTTATCGGCGATACATTGACGATCCAGATCACCGAGAACACCAGTGCAGGTAAACAAGGGGCTGGTTCGTCCAGCAGATCGGGCAAGGTGGCAGCGTCGGTTGATCCGACGACCGGTTTGCCTTTCAATTTGAAGAACCCAATTTCGATCGGGGCGAATTCATCGCTCAGTAATGAAGAAAAAGCCGCCTCAAGCTCCAGTAACAATTTCAGCGGAACGATCAGTGTGACTGTGGTGGACGTGCTGGAGAACGGCAACCTGGTGGTCAGTGGCGAGAAGCAGATCGCTTTTGACCGTGGTTCGGAATTTGTCCGTTTCTCCGGCGTGGTCAACCCGGACAACATCGCGCTCGGCAACAATGTACCTTCCACCAAGGTGGCGGACGCGCGCATCGAGTATCGCACCAACTCGCAGCTTGATGCGGCCCAGGTCGTCTCGATACTTGCTCGATTCTTCCTGAGCTTGAGCCCGCTCTAAAGGTGATGCCAATGAATGTGCCACGTCAATTGACTTCAATCGCGGGTGTTTTACTTGCCGTTGCCTTGCTCCTGGGAGCTGTCACCGCACAGGCGGACCGTCTCAAGGATATCGCCACGATTCAGGGGGTGCGAAACAACCAGCTGATCGGCTATGGCCTGGTTGTCGGCCTCGACGGTACCGGCGACCAAACCACGCAGACGCCTTTTACCGTGCAAAGCATCATCAGTATGTTGCAGCAGATGGGGGTCAATCTGCCTGTAGGCACCAATCTGCAATTGAAGAACGTGGCGGCCGTGATGGTGACCAGTGCACTGCCGGCCTTCGCCCAAGCAGGGCAGACGCTGGATATCACGGTGTCGTCCATGGGGAATGCAAAAAGCTTGCGCGGCGGCACTTTATTGATGACGCCGCTCAAGGGTGCGGACGGTCAGGTGTATGCAATGGCACAGGGCAATCTGGTCGTCGGCGGTGTCGGTGCGTCGTCGGCTGGCACTTCGGTGCAGGTCAATCATTTGAGTGTAGGCAGGATTTCCGGCGGCGCAACAGTTGAACGCACGCTGCCCAACGTGATTGCCGAAGGCAATAGCATCAACCTCGAACTGACCGATTCCAGTTTTTCAACGGCAGCCCGCGTCGTCGATGCCGTCAATATGCAGTTTGGCCAGGGCACGGCTGTTGCCCAGGATGGGCGGGTGATCCGGGTCAGGACGCCTGACCGCCTGGAAGACCGCGTGGCTTTTCTCGGCAGGCTGGAATCCATCAGCATTGCACCGACGATGACAGCAGCCAAGGTCATCATGAATGCCCGCACGGGCTCGGTTGTCATGACGCAGCATGTGCGGCTCGAGAGTTGTGCCGTTTCCCACGGCAATCTGTCGGTGATCGTCAGCACCGCTCCTGTCATCAGCCAGCCGAATCCGCTGGCGGATGGCGACACGGTTGTGGTTCCTGTTTCGCAGGTTGAAATCAACAAGGAGCCGGGCCAGGTCATGCTGCTGGAAGACGGCGCAAGCCTGGCGGAAGTGGTCAAGGCCTTGAATGCCATAGGCGCGACGCCGCAGGATTTGCTCGCTATCCTGCAGGCCATGAAAGCGGCGGGTTCCTTCCGTGCTGAGCTGGAAATCATCTAGGGCATACTCATGATCAATCAGCCCGATCTCAGCAGCAAACTGGCGCTCGACAGCAACGGCCTGAACACACTCCGGACTGCAGCCAAGGAAAATTCCCCGGAAGCGATACGTGAAACGGCCAAGCAGTTCGAGGCGATGTTTCTCAACATGATGCTGAAAAGCATGCGCGATGCGACGCCGCAGGAAAGCATGTTCGAGAGCGACCAGACGCGTACCTATACTGCCATGCTCGACCAGCAACTAAGCCAATCCCTGGCATCCAAAGGCATGGGGCTGGCCGATGTGCTGATACGCCAGCTCACCAAGACCACCGGCACGGTTGCGCCGGATATTGAGATGAACGGAACCGGTGCAGCTGAAAAACCGGAGGAGATATCTGCGATTCCACAGGCCTTGATCCAGAAAATGGCACAGTCGCTGAATGCGGCAAG
>DLMX01000037.1:9521-12169 GCA_002479405.1 Methylophilaceae bacterium UBA7525 | reverse complement strand
GCTGGAAAGCGGTTGGGGCAAGCATGAGATCAAACATGCGGATGGCAGCCCCAGCTACAACCTGTTCGGTATCAAGGCGACGGGCAACTGGAACGGCAAGGTCGCCGAAACCATGACCACCGAATACATCAACGGTGAAAAAGTCCAGCGGGTCGAGAAATTCCGCGCCTATGACTCCTATGCCGATGCATTCAAGGACTTTGCCAATCTCATCAGCAAGAATCCGCGTTATCAGGCTGTCATGGGTAATTTGCAGCATCCGGATGGCTATGCCCATGCCATGCAGCAAGCAGGCTATGCGACGGATCCCAACTATGCGGATAAATTGATCAAGGTCATACAGCGCACCTCTGCAGCCTGATCCGGCAAGGTGGGGGCAAGATTTTCAATAGTGCTATTAAGTTTTGTCGGAAGCTGCCGACATAGTGATTAAATAGATTGGGCAGGATGAATCATGGCATCGAGCATACTCGACATCGGTAAGACTGCGCTGAATGCAGCACAGGTAGGCATAAGTGTTACCGGGCATAATATCGCCAACGCTTCCACCCCCGGCTACACACGCCAAGTGGTGATACAAGGCGCAGCCCAGGCACAGAACTTCGGATATGGCTATGTGGGCCAGGGTACTGAGGTTTTGGGCATTCAGCGTATCTATAACGAGATTCTGAGCAGGCAATACAGCAGCAGTCTCACCAGCAGCAACGAGATGAGCACCTATGCCGCGCAAATGTCTTACATTGACAACCTGCTCTCCAACTCCAGCGCCGGCTTGTCTCCCGTCATTCAAAATTTCTTTGACAGCGTGCAGACCGCATCTTCCAATCCGGGGGATCCTGCCAGCCGCCAAACTCTGCTATCGCAGGCACAGTCCCTGGCATCACGCTTTCAGGCGTTGGGTAGCCGCCTTGCCGAGATAGAAGGCAATGTGAATGCGGAGGTGAATGCCAGCGTAGGCCTGATCAACTCCTACTCGCAACAACTGCAGCAACTCAACAAGAGCATTGAATCGGCGCTCAACAATGGCGTGGGGCCTCCCAATGACCTGATGGACCAGCGTGATCAGATCATTGCTGAACTGAGCAAGCAGATAAAGGTTGATGTCGTTGCGCAAGAGGATGGCACCTACAACGTTTTTATCGGCAATGGCCAGCCCCTGGTCGTTGGCAATAACCGTTATACGCTCTCGACCATACGTTCCGAGAGCGACCCCAGTCGCATGGAAGTCGGTTACAACGGTAACTCCGGTATTGTAGTGCTGGGTAGTCACAGCCTCTCGGGCGGCAAACTGGGTGGTCTGGTGCAGTTTCGTGAAAAATCACTGGATACCATACGCGGTCAGCTGGGCATGATCGCCGTGACGTTGGCGGAAACCTTCAACGCCCAGCACATGCAAGGCTATGACAAGTCAGGTAATGCAGGCGGAGTGTTCTTCAGTGTGCCGGGGCCGGTGGTGAGCGGCAGTGTCAAGAATGCCGGTGATGCGGTACTCGATGTCTCGATCGACAATGCCGGCGCGCTCAATGGCAGCAACTATCGTCTTTCCTATGATGGCAGCAATTACATACTGACACGGCAGGATACCGGTGCATTCCAGACTTTTGCCAGCATGCCGCAAACCGTCGATGGGCTGGAAATCAATATCGCCAGCGGCAGCATGCAGGCCAATGATTCTTTTCTCATCAAGCCTACCGTCATGGCTGCCAACGGTTTCTCTGTTGCCATCAGCGATATCAACCAGATTGCGCTGGCCGAGTTGCCGACGGCAGGTAGCTCAGATAACGGCAACGCGCTCAAGCTGGCGGCTTTGCAATCCGCCCTGACGACGGCGGGCGGCACCACCAGTTATGAAGGTGCCTATAGTCAACTGGTGAGCCTGGTGGGCAACAAGACCAATGAACTCAAGGTGATGAGCGAAGCCGAGGCCAAGATGCTGGAGGGTGCCTACTATGCCCAGCAAGCCTTCTCCGGCGTCAATCTGGATGAAGAGGCAGCCAACCTGATGCGTTACCAGCAAGCCTATCAGGCAGCGGGCAAGATGATGCAGATCGCCAGCCAGCTGTTTGAACTATTACTGACCATAGGCAGATAGTCAGAGAAAAGGAATCAACATGCGGATAAGTAGCAATATCATTTTTCAGAGCGGGATTTCACGCATCAGCGAACTGAGCAGTTCGCAGGCGAAGCTGCAACAGCAGATATCGACAGGCAGAAGAATCCAGTCGCCTTCGGATGATCCGGTAGGTGCGTCGCGCGCGCTGCAAATCCGGCAGGCCAGTGGCATCAACGATCAGCACGCACTCAATCGCCAGGCGGCAGTCAGTAATCTTGGCGTTGAAGAAGCGACGCTGAACAATGTGACCAATTTGCTGCTCTCGGTGAAATCCTCCATGGTCGCTGCAGGTAATGGTGCCTATTCCGATACTGAGCGCAGTTTCCTTGCGACGGAAATGCGCGGTGCGCTCGATCAGCTGATCGGTCTGGCCAATACCAAGGACGCTGCGGGGAATTATATTTTTGCGGGCTATCAGAGCCAAACCCCGGCTTTTGCCAAAACCGGCACCGGTGCGCTGTATCAAGGTGATAGTCATCAGCGTTTGCTGCAAGTAGGTGCTACGCGGCAAATGGAGGTCGCAGACACCGGGGCT
>DLMX01000037.1:9005-9454 GCA_002479405.1 Methylophilaceae bacterium UBA7525 | reverse complement strand
GTACCAAGGCGATAATCAGCAGCGCTTGCTGCAAGTCGGCGCCACGCGGCAAATGGAGATTGCAGACACCGGGGCTGCGGTTTTCCAGGCAGGCGGTAATGATATTTTCCAGACGCTCAATGATTTTGCCGATCTGCTTGATGTTCCGATTACCGATGCGGCAACGGCCGCGGCCTTTTCTGCGGGATTGGTCACGGCACAAACCAGCATCGATCAAGGTGTGGATACCGTGTTGGCGACGCGCGCCATGGTCGGCACACGCCTGAATGAACTGGACGCACTGGAAGAGTTCGGTCAGGAATTGAGCCTGCAATACGCGCAATCGNNTGTCCCTGTTCAATTATTTTTAGAGTTGTGCTGAGTCTCCTTTCAGCATGCCACCCTTAACCGGGTGGTTTTTTTTGGCCTGAATCTGCGGTTGATTTATTGCGGCAGCGGTAATGGCGGGG
>DLMX01000037.1:0-8927 GCA_002479405.1 Methylophilaceae bacterium UBA7525 | reverse complement strand
CTTTGTAAAGACGTCGGGGCTATCCCTGTTCAATTATTTCTAAGGAAACGCTGATTTCCTCCAGGCCACTCCTTAACCGGGTGGTCTTTTTTTTGCCAGAATCCGCCGTTGGTTTATTGCGGCAGCGGCAAGGGAGGGGATGGCATGGTGAGCTGATTGATGGTGTTGAAGCTATCGCTGATCAGACGTTCCAGCGGCACGGACATTCTCGGGAACGCCAGCGCGATGACAATCAAGCCGATGCTGATGGTGATCGGGAAGCCGATGCCGAACAGGTTGAGTTGCGGTGCGGTGCGGCTGAGGATGCCGAGTGCAAGGTTGGCAATCAGCAGTGCCGCAATCACGGGGAGCGCCAGTTGCAGCCCTGCACTGAAAATGTGTTCGCCCCAGGTGACGATCCTGACGAAGTTGATGCCGGTTTCCGGGCCCAGCGAGATCGGGATGGTCATGAAGCTTTCGGTGACGGCCATGATCAGGATCAGATGGCCATTCATGCTCAGGAAGAACAGCATGGCGAGCACCACGAACAACTGTGTAACGGCGGTGGTTTGCCCGCTTGATTGAGGGTCGAAGAAGGTGGCAAAGCCGAGGCCCATGGACATCGCGCAGAAGTGTCCGGCCATATCCACGGCAGCAAATGCAATGCGCATGGTAAAACCGATGGCGACGCCGATCAGTAGTTGCTGAATGAGGATGGCGACCCCCTGGATCGAGAACATGTCGGCGGCCGGCATGGGCGGCAAGCCGGGCATGATCGCCAGGGTGATGAAAACCCCCAGTGCGACCTTGAATCTTGCCGGCAAGGATCTGTGGCCGAAAATCGGGGCGACCGCAATCATGCCGAGGACTCTGGTCAGCGGCCAGACCAGGCCGCTGATCCAGGCCTGCAGCATGTCGGTGCTAATGGAGATCATGATGTTGCGGCAAGATGTGCGGAGACGGAAACACGCCCGAGGTTTTCCGATTAACCTGCGATCATCGGCACGTTGGTCAATACCTGCCGCATATAGTCGGTCATCACCGTGAGCATCCATGGGCCGGCAATGCCCAGCACCGCAAGAATTCCGAACAGCTTCGGGATGAAGGAGAGGGTGGTTTCGTTGATCTGGGTCGCGGCCTGGAAAATACTCACAACCAGGCCGACGATCAATGCGGTCAACAGCATGGGAGAGGCGACGATGATGGTGATGTAAATCGCCTGGCGGCCGATATCCATGACGCTTTCCGGATTCATGAGCTTGTCCTTTTTATCCGGCGCTAATAGAAACTCTGCGCGAGAGAGCCGAGAATCAGCTGCCAGCCGTCAACCAGGACGAATAACATCAGCTTGAACGGCAGCGCGACAATGACGGGCGATACCATCATCATGCCCATCGCCATCAATACGCTGGCGACCACCATGTCGATGATGAGGAACGGGATGAAAATGGCAAAGCCGATCTGGAACGCGGTCTTCAGTTCGCTCGTCATGAAGGCGGGAATCAGTACGCGCAGAGAAACATCTTCTGCGGTCTCCGGCGCCTCGCTTTGCGACATCTTGATGAACAATGCGAGGTCGGCTTCGCGCGTTTGCTTCAACATGAAAGCCTTGAGCGGTTGGGCGCCTTTTTCCATGGCCTGCTGCATGGTGATACTGTTCTCGGCAAATGGCTGGTAAGCCTCGGCGTATATTTTGTCGAAGACCGGGCCCATGACAAAAAAGGTCAGGAACAATGCGAGGCCGATCAGAACCTGGCCGGGCGGAGTGGATTGTGTGCCGAGCGCCTGCCTGAGCAATGACAAAACGATAATGATGCGCGTAAAGCCGGTCATCATCAGTAACAAGGCGGGCAGGAAAGTCAGCGATGTGAGCAGCAGCAGAGTCTGCAAACTCAGTGTGTAATTCTGGCCGCCGCTCGCAGTGGGAGTGGCGTTGATGACCGGGATGCCGGCATCGGCAGCCAGCGCATTGAATGAGAACAGCATCGTCATCAGCGCGGACAGGAAAACGGCCAGGCTGAGCGCGGCTACGCGACTCTTTTTGAATCCAGATAAATATTGATGCA
Organism: Methylophilaceae bacterium UBA7525; assembly: GCA_002479405.1. Lineage (GTDB taxonomy): Bacteria > Pseudomonadota > Gammaproteobacteria > Burkholderiales > Methylophilaceae > UBA6140. The sequence goes on along the minus strand of DLMX01000037.1, from coordinate 6,882 downwards.
GGGGTTTTTGCATGGTGAACTGAGGCAGTAGGCTGGTACGCATGACTATTTATCTTGCTATCTAACTTCTGGTGGATTGATCGACTGCGTCCGGTTCATGGACTGCGTCAGCCACTTTGCGAACGGATGAGACACTGTCGAGTGTTGGGTCAGTTGTTCGGTGTTGGCCTGGCCTGCTTCAAGATTGGCGATACCGGATACCTGGCTAGGCGAGACGCCGACTACCAGCCAGCGGTCGGCCACTTCGATGACCAGCACGCGTTCACGATTGCCTACACTGACGCCGCCCACGATGCGGGCAACACTGTTGTTCTGGCCGATGCCCGGAGCATAGCGCTTGAACAACCAGGCAATGAGCATCATGACGCCCAGTACCATGATCAAGCCGAAGATGACTTGTACGGCGCTGCCGGCTGCAGAGATGCCAGCAGTCTCGCTGGCGAATGCTATGCCCGGCGTGGAGGCCAAGCTGGTCAGGGATGCAAGACCGGTCAGGAAAACCGGACTGCGAAGCTGCGGGAAACGGCGCGCGCTCATGTCCTTGCCTACTTGTTCAGTTTGCGGATACGTTCAGCCGGGGTGATGATGTCGGTCAGGCGGATGCCGAACTTGTCATTCACCACCACGACCTCGCCCTGCGCGATCAGGCAGCCATTGACCAGAACGTCCATCGGTTCGCCGGCCATACCGTCCAGCTCAACCACAGAGCCCTGAGCCAGTTGCAGTAGATTCTTGATCGCAATCTTGGTGCGACCCAGCTCGACAGTCAGTTGTACAGGAATATCGAGAATGAAGTCGATATCGTTTTGCGTGTCGGTCAGCTTGTTCTGGTCGGAGAATTCTGCAAAAACCTGGGAATTCTCAGGCTTGGCCTGTAACACTGCAGAAGCTTCAGCCTGTTCTGCCATTGCTGCCCCCCAGTCATCTTCCGCTGCGGTTTCACTGTTGATCTCATCTTCAGTCGCCATACTGCTCTCCCTTTACATATTCCGTAGAATTGGCTCGCAAAAGCTTTTCCACGCGTAATGCGTATTGCCCGTTAAATATTCCGTATTTGCATTCCATCACCGGTACGTTGTCGACCTTGGCCTCTACCGTCTCTGAAAGTGAAAGCGGAATCACGTCACCGACTTTCATGTTCAATACATCATTCAGTGTCATCCTGGCTTTGGCCAGGTCGGTGACCAGCTCAACTTCTGCGCCCTGGATCTGTTGTGTCATCAGCCTTACCCAGCGCCGGTCTACGCCCAATACTTCGCCTTGCAGGCTGGAACTGAGAATGTCGCGTATCGGTTCTATCATGGCGTAGGGCATGCAGAAGTGCAGTTCTCCGCTCACATCACCCAGTTCAATCGTGAAGGTGGTCGAAACCACGACCTCATTCGGTGTGGCGATATTGGCGAACTGCGTGTTCATTTCAGAACGCACGTATTCGCATTCGATCCGGTAAACCGGCTCCCAGGATTTCATGTAAGTTTCAGTGACGATATCCAGCAGGCGCTTGATGATGCGCTGTTCCGTCTGGGTGAAATCGCGGCCTTCAACCCGTGTATGAAAGCGGCCGTCGCCGCCAAACAGGTTGTCCACCAGCAGAAATACCAGATTGGGGTCGAAAATCATCAGCGCAGTGCCGCGGAAAGGCTTGATCTGCACCAGGTTCAGATTGGTGGGCACGACCAGGTTGCGTATGAAGTCGCTGTATTTGCTGATGCGTACCGAGCCGACGGAGACCTCGGAAGTGCGCCTGAGGAAATTGAACAGCCCGATGCGTAGCAGACGGGCAAAACGCTCGTTAATGATTTCCAGCGTCGGCAACCTGCCGCGCACGATCCGTTCCTGCGTGGCGAGGTTGTAATCCCGGATCGCGGACGGGTCAATCTCGTTTTTGACCTCGTCCTGCTCGCCGGTGACCCCCTTCAGGAGGGCATCGACTTCATCTTGCGAAAGAAAATTATCGACCATGATGACGGCGCTGGTTACAAGTTATTGAATGATGAATGAGGTGAAGAACACGCCACTGACTACCGGCTCCTTGCTTGATTGGGCAAGGAGCTTGTTGATGTTGTCGGCGATTTCCTGACTCAAGGTATTTTTGCCTTCGATGCTCGATATCTCCGAGCTTCTCTTGCTGGAGAGGATCATCAAGGTCTGCGCTTTCACCAAGGGCATGAATTGTTTGATCAAGGCTTCGTTGGCGGCTTTGCCGAGTTGTAATGAAATGTCGGTTTGCAGATATTGCTCGCCCGGATCCGGCAGCAGATTGACGGTGAATGTTTCCAAGGTCATAAAGATCGGAGCGGCACTTGCAGCCTTGGTTTCTTCCTTGATTTCGTTCTGCTCTTTTCCGGCAGCTTGCGGCTGCATGAAATACCAGGCTGCACCGCCGCCGCCAAGCAGAACCAGTATCACGACGATGATCATGACGAACCTGGATTTCGAGCTTTTTTCCGGGTTAACTTCCCCTGGCACAACTTCTTCTGGGGCAGGTGCTTGAGCCATTCTGTACTCCTGATTTCCATTGCATTAAGAATGGATTCATTATCGGGAAAGAATGCGTTGCTGAATGCGGGGAAAAGAGGCGGGAATATGCGTTATATCAGGACTTGCAATCTGTGGAAAAGGCCGGGAGCAGGCGTCACCCGGCTGTACATCGCGGTATGCGATACATGTCCGGGAGGCCCGATTCTTCAGGCGAAGGTATCGACCAGGCCGATCCCGGCGCGTGTGGTTACGGTTGATGCCGAAGACGCTTCGGCAGCATGCTCGCCATTGCCGGTGTCCTGACGCGTAGCCTGTTGCTGATGTTGCGTGAAGTCCTGAGCCATCTTGTCGCGCTGGTTGATGTTGGTCTGCCCCAGGTTGATGCCGGCTTCTTTCATCATTTCGCGCAAATTGTCCATGCCGTCCTGCAAGGCCTGCCTGACTTCCTGCCGGTCGGAAAAGAAAGCGGTGTCGGTTTTGTCATTGTGAACATTGATGACGATCTGCAGCGGACCCATTTCCGGCGGGTTCAGTGTCAGTGTTGCCGATTGCTGTGCAGCGCCGACCATCCACATCACGCGTTGCCCGATGGCCTGGGTCCAGCCTTCCTTGCCGGGAGGCGTCATGATCAGGCTATTGTTGACCGGGTTGGTGCTGGCCAGGTTGGCTGCTGCAGTTTGTGCGGCGGACACGGGCTGGTTCTGCAGCATGCCGGCGACAGGTTCTCTGCTTGTGGCTATCTTGTTCAGGCTTTCCGGCAGCATGTCGTCAAACTTTGCACTATCTGATCTAAAGCCATTGAGCCCGTCAGCTTGCATGCGCGGACTCTCCGCAGCGATTGCCGGTTTTTCCGTGCTGCTTTTATCCATGCCGGTTTGCACTGGTTTTGTGTCGTCGCCCGTCTCGGCAATTATTGGTGTTTCTTTTCCTGCTGCCGGTGCCGGCACGGCAGTAGAGCCGTCTGTTTTCAGCGCTGTTGTCTTGGCCAAAACCGGATCGGTCGATACTGCTTCCGCATCTCCAGTTGCTGTCTGATGTAGCTGTGCCAGCACATTGAGCGATGCCGGAATCAGGGTGCCATCCACGATATTGATGTCATCTTCATTCTCAAGCACAGATTTGGCCGGACCTGACTGGCCAGTATCCTGGCGATGGGTTTCAGGTAGCGTCAATTTGCCTGAAAGGCCCTTTATTTTTCGTTGAATGAGGTCGGCCGCGGGAGTGTCCTTATCCACCATGGTTTTATCTTCAGCAGCTTCATTTTTTTGCTGGCTTTTCTGGGCGATCTGACTTTGCTGAGCCTGCTGCCGGGTTTCACTTTTTTGATGAATCTGATGCGTCAGTTTCTGCTGAAATGCACCGGCCTCGCCGGATTGACCGGTGATGTTGCCGGATTTCTGGGCGCCCTGAGTATGGGCTTTGGGAGCAGCATTCGAGGTATTCAGTAATGGCAGGTTTTGCATCATGGATTCCTTCTGGTTTCTCATATACTTGATATTCGATTAGCGTGAATGCGCTTTTCTCATGCTCTGGCGCAGGGCGTGTTCATCCATCAGTTTCTGGTCTTTTTTCAGTTCTGCGCGATGTGCCCTGGTTTCTGCCTGCGTGACGAGCACACCATAAGAGAGTTTTTTGCGTTCGCATTCCTGCCAGTATTTCCGTTGATCGGCGACCTTTTGCCTGCAGGTCTCCACTACGGCCTGCTGACCGGTTATGGCCTGATTCAGTTTTGCCAGGAAGCTTTGAAAGTTCTGGTAGCTCTCGGCGAACAAGCCCTTTTGTGAGTTCTGTGCAAGCTGGTTGGTATAGTCGTTGCGGTAATCCAGCAGCATATTGAGATTCTTCTCACTTTCTTTCAGTAGCTTGTTGGCATTGCCCAATGCCTCGGCAGCCTGATTGGATTCCTTGATGGCGATCTCAATCAGGGTGTGAATGGCGCTGGATATCTGCTTTGTCATGTTTTTCTGCCCTTGTCTGGCTTTTTTATCCGATTTGCTTTTATCTGATTCGCTCTTGTCTGGCTACTCAGGCTTCCAGCAACGTTGAAAGCTGCTGGATACTGTGATCGATGTCTGCCCGCTCATTGATATCCTGCTGCAGGAAAGCGGCGATTTCTTCGTGTTTGCCAATGGCCTCATCGAGAACAGGGTCCGAACCTGCCTGGTATGCACCTACGTTGATGAGGTCGATATTGCGGGTGTAGCGCGAATTCAGTTGTTTCAGTTTCAGGGCGGCTTTTTGATGCGCCTTGCCGGTAATGTTGACCATCACGCGGCTGATCGACTGCTCGATATCGATGGCAGGGTAATGTCCGGCTTCTGCCAGTGAACGGTTAAGCACAATGTGTCCATCAAGAATGGCGCGTGCGGCATCGGCAATCGGGTCCTGTTGGTCGTCGCCTTCCGTCAGTACCGTGTAAAAAGCCGTAATCGAACCCTCACCGGTTTTGCCGTTGCCTGCGCGCTCCACCAATGCCGGTAATTTGGCGAAGACGGAAGGCGGGTAGCCCTTGGTCGCAGGCGGTTCGCCAATCGCCAAGGCAATTTCGCGTTGCGCCATGGCATAGCGGGTGAGCGAATCCATAATCAGCAATACATGCCGGCCCTGATTGCGGAAATTTTCGGCAATGCTGGTGGCATAGCTGGCACCCTGCAGGCGCATCAGTGGCGAAGCATCGGCAGGCGCTGCAATGACTACGGAGCGGGAGAGTCCTTCCTCACCGAGAATCTGCTCTATGAATTCCTTCACTTCACGACCGCGTTCGCCGATCAGGCCGACGACGATGACATCGGCCGTGGTGTAGCGCGCCATCATGCCGAGCAGCACGCTCTTGCCGACGCCGGAACCGGCGAACAGGCCCATGCGTTGTCCGCGTCCGACGGTCAGGATGCTGTTGATGGCGCGAATGCCAACGTCAAGAGCCTCGGTAATCGGTGCGCGCGACAGTGGATTGATCTGCCTGGCATTGAGTGGTGCAACATTGCGTGTCTTGAGCGGGCCGAGATCGTCCAGCGGCATGCCCGCGGCATCCAGCACCCGTCCCAGTAGTTCGATGCCGACCGGCAAGTGGCGTGCACGGTCGGCAGCCCTCCTGCGAGGATGATCTGCACTGCCCGGTCCGGGGATATGTTCGGTGACTTCCAACGGGAAAACCCGGGTGCCCGGCACGATGCCTTCGATGCTGCCTTGCGGCATCAGCAACAACCTGTCGCCATCGAAGCCGACGACTTCCGCCTCGATTTTCCTGCCATCCGGCAAGGGTATTGTGCAGGCGCTACCGACCGGCAGCTTGATGCCGATGGCTTCCATCACCAGTCCTGTCAGGCGCGTCACACGGCCCGAGATCTCCAGAGGCTCAGCGAGCTTGAGCAGTTCGCCACAATCCTGCAAGTGGCTGTTCCAGCGTTGCAGATGGGTGGTCTCGGCCTGCATCAGGCATCGCCCTCATTCAGCCATTCGCTGGGTTGCCCGAGTGCATTGCTGATACGTTTCCAGCGCACGCCATTGGTTGCGTCGATCTGGTTGCTGGGTGTTTCCACCATGCAACCGCCACGCTCTATCGTTTGCTCCTCGATAATCAGCCAGCCGCCTTCGGCCAGTTCCTCGGCCAGGTTCAATTTCACCGCCTCGGCATCTGCCGGATTGAGCAGAATGCGTGCTGGCTGCTTCACCGTGGGCAGATAGCGAATCGACTCCTTGACGACCGCAAGCACGCGATTGTGGTCGGTGTTGAGGCTGGTCTTGAGCATGGCTTTGGCAATATCCAGCGCAAGCGAGAGTAATTCCTCTGCAATTTTCTCATCCGCGTCCCTTAACGAACCGGTGAAAGCCATGGCAAGACCGGCGATGGTTTTTTCGTGATCAGCGGCTTTCTGCAAGCCAGCCTCATAACCTTCCTTCATGCCATTTGTATAGCCTTTCTTGAAGGCCTCAATGCGTGCGTTTTCAAGAATCTGCGCCAACTCATCAGGGACTTTGGGTTTTGCACGTTCCACTTTTCTGGAATGTGTTTTGCCCTCAGCCGATAAAGTGGACATCTCCCAGCGTTGATATTCGTCTTGTGCCTCTTTGGGCAGGTTGATATCAGACATAGGTGTCTTCGCTTCCCTTGCCTATCATGATCTGGCCTTCGTCGGCGAGCCTGCGGACGATCTGCAGAATCAGTTTTTGTTGCGCCTCCACCTCGGACAAGCGTACCGGACCCTTGCTTTCCAGGTCTTCGCGCATCATCTCGGCTGCGCGTGTCGACATGTTCTTGAAGACTTTTTCACGCAGTTCTGCAGTCGAACCTTTGAGCGCAAGAATAAGGCTGTCGGATTGCACTTCGCGCAATATGGTCTGTATGCCCTTGTCGTCGATCTCCATAATGTCATCGAAGACAAACATCTCATCCATGATTTT
>DLMX01000117.1:7580-28090 GCA_002479405.1 Methylophilaceae bacterium UBA7525 | reverse complement strand
TGGCCAAATAATTTCATCCTTAGATCTTGAGCGACCTGGCTTTGATGCCACACCACGTTGTTTGAAGAACCTGTAGTCATATTGTGTATATCCCGGTGAATTGCAGAGTTAAGCAGGCAAGTCATTCTTTAAAGATCAAAGAATGGTTATTGTCCTGGATAGAGAATGTTCAACGAGCCTGTAGAGGCTGAAGGAAATCAGGTGGCTGCTGGTGGCTATCATCCTTTCAAAGCTATGAAAAACCAGGGTGGGAGTATGTCAAGACTGCGCCATGCGCAGTAAGTCACCAAGGTTTCAAGTTGCCCCGAAAAGTATAGACAGTAGGAAAATTGCTGAAATGGGATATTATTTTTTGTTGAACTTTACTTTAGAAAACGGCTTGCTGTAAACCTTTGGCGAGTCGTGTTATAAATGACATCGGATTAAAATAATTAAAGCGTGTAATGCAAAGCGCCAAGAAGCAAGAAATCAGATTTTAACTTTGCGCTATATTTTTCCAAGTATGGCAGGCAAGGATCGGGGAGCCTGAATGAACGCGATGCTCGCGTTCATTTCCTAAATTTTTTCAGGAGGCTTTACCGATGACCGCTGTCCAGTTGCTGAGAGAAATGAAGTCTAGAACAATCCACGCATACACGCGATTGAGCTATTCGCGCAAATGCAGGCTCTATTGCGTCGGCGCTGCGAAGACTGGTACCCATTCAATCGACACCATGTTTGATGACACAGTCAAATCACGGCATGAGGCGGACGATGAAGAGGTGATTCGCAAGATTCTCGAGATTTCTACCGGCCATATCTCTGAGGCGGATTTGCTATCCTTCATAAGACAACGGGATAAACGACTTTGCCTGGATGTCGATTCTTCCCAGCTTAATTTTTTCTTGCTGGATCAGTTGTTGCAGGAATTTCCTGACGCACTCTTCTTGCTGACGATCCGGGATTGCTATTCCTGGCTGAACTCCTTTATTGATGACTCGCTACGTCGGAGCCCAAGTGATAACTGGATCAAACTCAGGGAACACCGTTTCCAGTCCGGCACCCTTGCACATCCCCCACAAGAACAGGCGCTGAAAGAAAGGGGCCTGTATACCCTGGATGGCTACCTTTCCTATTGGGCCAGCCACAATAACCAGGTTCTGACTAAAGTGCCAGAAGACAGGCTGTTGATAGTCAGAACCGAGGAGATCACCAAAAAGGCATTTGAGATTGCTGATTTTGCCGGTCTGTCCAGACATTGTGTACAGCCTCAGCATTCCCATACTTTCAGGAATCCGGAAAAATTTCATGTGTTGCGTGAGATCCCTGAGGATTATCTTGAAGCAAAAGTGCGGGAGCATTGCGGTGCAATGATGGCGAGGTTTTTCCCGGAGATCAGGTCCATATCTGACGCAGGCGTCTAGTTGTGCAGATACAGGTGCAAGGCGATATGAACCATCGCGCCCTATGCCTGTTCCAGAAGAAACCGAAACTTAATGCGTCCACAGCTTTTCACTCTGTGGCAATTGTTAGTCAGCTCGAATTTGTGGCTCGAGTTCTTGAGTGGCGGCGGGCTTGCTGAACAGATACCCTTGAAACGGAAGCAACCGATTTTTTCCGGAAGTTCAGAAATAAAAATTGAGACTGCCATAAAGTGACCAGTCGTAGTGCATGTAGTTTTTGCTGATGGCCTTGCTGAAGCCCAGAGTCAGATGCTGATGTTCGGTCAGGTCGCGGATCAGCATGACGTCGACCGGCACGAACCAGCGACCGTCACGCGTGTTGTAGTTGATGCTGTGTTCATCCCATAGTCGCAGCCTGGTTTTGCTGTTGAGCTGAAAACCCAGGGTCGGGTAGAACTCGATCTTGCGCAGACGCGCGGCGCTGTCATTTTTGGGGTCCATGCCGTGCAGGTAGCGAACAAGGGGCGAGAAATCGCTGAAGTAAGCATGTGTGCTTGCTTTCGGCTTGTAGACGGCGCCGATCTGCGGGCCGAGCACCAGCTGGTTGTTGGAACCGACGGGCAGGATAGTGCGCAAACCGAAAGTGCTTTGCCAGTTTTCAGCAAGATGCGGGCCCTTGGCCGAGAGTGTGAACCTGACATTGGCCAGATGCAGGTCTTTCAGCGCGAAATCCGGCAAGTCGCGGACATTGTTGTTATAGAAACCGGCGTCTACTCGCAGAGTGGCCAGATGCAGATCATTGGACTGAACCGGATGGTAATAGCGCAGTTGCAGCGTATCGCGGTAGCTGTCATTGTCCAGGCGCGTTTTGAAGGCAAACAACTTGATGACTTCATGTTCGTGCAGGCCGGAGTCGGCATGGGTGATAGCTGGTACCAATAGAATCAATAGCAGCAACAGGCGCACAGGCAGGATGTTTCGACAGATAGCCATGTTGGGCGGCTATTTCGGCTTCCAGTTACGCAGGGTCAGTGCATTGGCGACGACGCTGACCGAGCTCAGCGCCATTGCAGCGCCGGCGATGATCGGATTGAGCAGACCGAAGGCTGCCAGCGGGATGCCGATCAGGTTGTAGATGAAGGCCCAGAACAGGTTCTGCTTGATCTTGTTGTAGGTCCGTCGAGAGATGTCGATGGTATCCGCGACCAGGTTCGGGTCCGAACGCATCAGTGTCACATCTGAGGAATGCATGGCGACATCGGTACCGGTCGACATGGCGAAGCTGACATCGGCCATTGCCAGTGCCGGGGCATCATTGATGCCGTCACCGACCATGGCGATGATACGGTCCTGTTGCCTAAGTGCCGCGACGGTTGTGGCCTTGGTCTCCGGCGATTGCTCCGCGAGTATTTTCTCGATGCCCAGTTGACCGGCGACGCTTTCGGCACTGCGGAGGTTATCGCCGGTCAACAGGACGGTGTCCAGTTTCAATCCATGCAGACGCTTAATCGCCAGTCTGGCACTGGGCTTGATTTCATCACCAAACGCCAGCATGCCGATCAGTCGTAATTGACCGTCCTGTTCGCTCGCCAGCCAGGAGATGGTGCGCCCATAGTCCTCAATAGTCTTGACCTGTTCATCCAGTTCGACAGAGGAGATGCCCAGTTGCTGCATCCAGCGCTGATTGCCCAGATAGACGCGCTGACCTTCGATCTCGGCCTGCAAGCCAAGCCCCGGCAAGTCGCTTAGTCCATTCGCAGGGGAGTAGGCAATGCCCTGTTTGTTTGCATGGTCAATTACCGCTTGTGCCAATGGGTGTGCACTGCCATGTTCGATAGCGGCAGCCATGGCCAACAGATGTTCGTTGTCTCCATTTACAGCATGTAAAGCTGTCAAAGCCGGTTTGCCCGCCGTCAATGTGCCGGTCTTGTCGAACACGACTTCATTAATTTTGTGCGCCAGTTCCAGCGCATTGGCATCCTTGATCAGGATGCCGTAGCGTGCCGCAACACCGGTGCCGGCCATGATGGCAGTTGGCGTGGCAAGGCCCAGCGCACAGGGACAGGCGATGACCAGTACCGATACGGCATTGAGGATGGCTTTTTCCCAGTCGCCGGTGAAGCCGGTCCAGGCCAGGAATGCTGCCAGTGCAATGACCAGCACCACGGGTACGAAAACCGCGCTGACCTTGTCGACCAGCCGCTGGATCTCGGGTTTGGCGATCTGTGCGTCTTCCACCAGGCGGATGATGCGGGCCAGCGTGGTTTCTGCGCCGATTGCCGTGGTGCGTACCAGCAGCACGCCATCCAGATTCACGGCGCCACCGGTGACCCGGCTACCGGATTCCTTGTTGATGGCTTTGCTTTCCCCTGTGATCAATGCCTCGTCAACATGGCTTCTGCCTTCGATGACCAGACCGTCGACCGGGATGCGCTCACCCGGACGAACAATGACCAGGTCATCGATTACGACTTCTTCCAGTGCGATTTCGACTTCCTTGTCCTGGCGGCGCACGCAGGCGGCTTCCGGGTTCAGCGCCTGCAATGCGCGAATCGCTTCGCTGGTCTGGCGCTTGGCCCGGCCTTCCAGCCACTTGCCCAGCAAGACCAGCGTGATGACGGCGGCAGAGGCTTCGAAATAAAGATGCAGATCGCCCCTGAACAGCATGTAAATGGAAAGTCCGTAGGCTGCCGAAGTACCGATCGCAACCAGCAGGTCCATGTTGCCGGATCTATTACGGACGGCTTTCCAGCCGGTCCGGTAAAAACGGCCACCCAGCCAGAACTGTATCGGTGTCGCCAGCAGCCATTGCAGCCAGCCGGGCAGCATGACATGCATGCCGAACAGATTCAGAAGCATCGGCACAATCAGTGGCAGGCTGAGTGCGATGGCAAAAGCCACATGCCAACCGCCGGTCTGTATTTCGGGCTTGGGGCGCGCATGTCGCGCCAGGACTTCCGCGCCATAGCCCGCATCCACTATGGCCTGTACGATGCGTTCTGCAGGCGACTCCTTCAACAGTTCGACGTGGGCGCGCTCGGTTGCCAGATTTACGGTGGATGATGCCACTTCCGGCAGTTTGTTCAGTGCCTTTTCAACCTGGGAGACGCAGGAAGCGCAACTCATGCCGCTGATGGACAGATCGAGTGATACTGGATGATGCGGGTCTTTATTTTGCATGTCGCGTGTCTTTTTGCTTCAAAATGATGCGAAGGGCTTTATCATTTCATCTGAAACAGCGTGAAATTTCAATGTTGGCATACCTCTAACAACAGGAGCACATGATGCATATTTTTCAGATACCGAAAATGAGCTGTGGCGGATGTGCGGATACTATCAGCAAAGCGCTGAAGCAAGTGGACGAGCGTGCAGTGGTCGAGTGCGATCTCGCCAACAGAACCGTGAAAGTCGATAGCGAGAAGGACCGGCAGGCGCTGGCTGAAGCCATGAGCAGTGCCGGCTATCCGCCGGCCTGAAACTGACCGGATCTTGCAATTGGCAATCGGGCTGACAAACTGAAACGCGATGGAAGTCGACACCACATTACTGCTTAACTTCATGGTGGCGTTGGGCATCGGCCTGCTGATCGGGGCCGAGCGTGAGCACAATCAGCAAAATAACGAGAGTGATACGGCTATCGCCGGAGTCCGCACCTTTACCATCGCCGCATTGCTGGGCGCAGTCAGCATCACCTTTGATTTCTGGCTGTTGGTCGTGGCGCTGGTCTGTGTCGCCGGGTTCTCCGTGACGGCTTATTTCACCAAAAAAGATGAAGACCCCGGCATGACGACCGAGATTACGCTGCTATTGACCGTGATTCTGGGTGGCCTGGCGATGAGTCAGCCGGCAATTGCTGCCGGACTTGCAGTCGGGGTGGCTATTCTGCTGGCGGCCAAGGAGCCGTTGCACGGTTTCGTCAAGGTGGCCGTTACCAGGAACGAACTGAACGATTTTCTGATTCTGGCAGCCGCGACTTTGATCGTGCTGCCCTTGGTGCCGAATGAGTTTCTCGGGCCCTATGATGCGATCAATCCGCGCAACCTCTGGCTGATCGTCATTCTGGTCATGCTCATCAGCGCTGTAGGCCATATCGCCTTGCGTCTGCTTGGCGGCCGGCTGGGTTTGCCGCTGACAGGGCTGGTTTCCGGTTTCGTTTCCAGTATTGCTACCATAGGAGCCATGGGCGAGCGTGCCCGGGAAGCCCCGTTTTTGCAGGATGCCGCTGTATCGGGCGCCATCTTCTCCAATCTGGCGACCATCCTTCAGCTGACGGTGCTGATTCTGGCCATCAGTCCGGCAACTTTGACAGTGCTGGCAGCCCCGTTGGCATTTGGCGGCCTGTCGATTGCGGTTTATGGCCTCTTGTTTACCTGGAACTCCTTCAATCATCGAGCCGAGGAAATCAAACAGTTCGGGCAGCTGGTCAGCGTCAAGATGGCATTGATACTTGCCGTGGCCATTGGCCTGGTGTTGGTCGTTTCTGCCATGCTGCAGGATTGGCTGGGTCAGGCTGGTCTGGTTATTTTGTCCGGAACAGCCGGTCTGGCAGATGCCCATGCCCCGTCCATATCGGCGGCGACGCTGGTTTCCACCGGTAAGCTGAGTCCGGAAGCTGCCGTGATACCGGTACTCGTTGCCTTCAGTGCCAATGCCATCTCCAAGCTGGTCATGGCGGTTGTCAGCGGAGGCAGGGCATTCGCCCTGAAATTCATTCCGGCGCTGATGGTGCAGGTGTTGATGGTGTGGCTGGGCTGGTGGCTGTTTAACTCCTGAAAACTCGTTTTATTGGTGGCAACTATTTTTCCGCAGGTGGCGCCTTGCGTTGCGTCAGCAGATCCATGAAATCACCGGGTACCGGGAAGATGATGGTGTTGCTTCTGTCGGTAGCGATGCCGGTCAGGGTCTGCAGATAGCGCAATTGCATGGCCTGCGGTTTGCCTGCCAGTATTTTGGCGGCTGCCAGCAATTTCTCCGAGGCCTGCAATTCACCTTCGGCATGAATCACCTTGGCGCGCCTTTCGCGTTCTGCCTCCGCCTGTTTGGCAATCGCACGCACCATGGATTCGTCGATGTCCACATGCTTGATTTCGACATTGGAAACCTTGATGCCCCAGGTGTCGGTCTGTGCATCCAGTGCCTGCTGGATATCAAAATTGAGCGTTTCGCGTTCGGCCAGCATTTCATCCAGTTCATGCTTGCCGAGCACCGAACGCAGGGTGGTCTGCGATAGCTGGCTGGTGGCATTCATGTAGTTTTCCACCTGCATGATCGCCTTGGCCGGGTCCACTACGCGGAAATAGACCACGGCATTGACCTGCACCGAGACGTTGTCGCGCGAAATCACATCCTGAGTCGGCACATCGAAGACGACGGTACGCAAATCGACGCGCACCATCTGCTGGATGCCCGGAATGACGATGATCAGGCCCGGGCCCTTGACTTTCCAGAACCGCCCCAGCATGAATACCACGCCGCGCTCGTATTCGCGCAGAATGCGGAAAGTGGACGCTACCAGCGTCAATATCAGTACGAGAGCTGTCAAACCGCCTAATTCAAACATGATCGTTCTCCTTGTTCCCGTTAATCGGTTCTACTTCCAATACCAGATCCTGCCGCGCTTTCACTTTGACTTTCATGCCGGGGCTTAGAGGTTGATGGCTATGTGTGCGCCACAGTTCGCTATGCACGCGTGCCCAGATTTCATGGTCCTTGATCTCCAGTATCTCGCCTTCGGCGCCTATCATCTGCTCTGCGCCGGTGACCACCGGACGCCTGCGCGCGCGCAAGGCAAGACCGACCACCATGAAGGAAAATGCGGCAGTGGTTGCTGCCACCGGAGCGATCAGTGCCCAGGAAATGCCGTAGCCCGGGATATCGGTATCGATCAGCATGATGGAACCGATAATGAAGGCGGCCACCCCGCCCAGCCCTAGCGCCCCGAAACTTGGCGCCACCGCCTCGGATATCATGAGGATGACACCGAGGATGATCAATGCCAGTCCGACATAACTGATCGGCATCAACTGCAGGGCGAAAAGCGCCAGTAGCAGGCAGATGCTGCCGATGACGCCCGGAAACAGCATGCCCGGATTGGAAAACTCGTAGATGATGCCGTAGATGCCGAGCAGCAGCAGGATATAGGCAAAGCCCGGATTGCCGATGACGGCCAGCAGCTCGGTGCGCCAGTCGGGTTCAATGCGAACCACATTGAGATCCCGCGTATCCAGCGTGATCTCGCCGCTGACAACTTTCACCGTACGGCCATCGATTTGTCGTAGCAGGTCGTTAATATCGCTGGCGATGACATCAATTACATTGGCCTTGAGTGCCGCTTCGGCTGACAGGCTCACCGCTTCGCGCACGGCGCTTTCCGCCCAGTCGGCATTGCGTCCGCGCAGTTCGGCCAGACTGCGGATGTAAGCGGCGGCATCGTGCACGGCTTTCTTTGTTTTGGCGTCCTGCATGACCGGGCTGTCGGTGGTTTCTTCGCCTTCGGCAGCCGTCTTCGGGTCTTTGGGCAAGGCAGGTTTTTCGGTACCGCCGGAAGGTGCGAGCTCTACAGGAGTTGCCGCGCCGAGGTTGGTGGCCGGTGCCATGGCGGCGATATGGCTGGCGTAGAGAATGTAGGTGCCGGCACTGGCGGCGCGTGCGCCATCCGGGGCTACATAGGTGACGACTGGAATGGGCGAGGCGAGGATGGCCTTGATGATGTCACGCATGGAAGTGTCCAGGCCACCCGGCGTATCCATCTCGATGATGACCAGTTTCGCCTCTGCGTCCGCCGACTTGGCGATGCCGCGCAACAGATAATCGGCGCTGGCCGGGCTGATGGCACCCTTGACGCTCAGCACATGAACGTCAGCCGCCTGCGCTGAGAAAGAGAACAAAAAGAGCAGTAGCAGCCATGCCAGTTTCTTCATGTATCAAGCCCTCTCCGATGCTGAACCCCTGTCCAGCGTTTTCCTGAAACACTTGCCTACCAAGCTTACATCATATGCCCATTCTGCTTGAGTGCAAAAACCCGGGTTCAGATATCCTGGCCGTCTTGCGGCATATTGATGCCGATGGCCATCTGGCGCATGTCATGACCAGTCGGGTTCTGGTAAACGCGCAGCCCGAACTCGGGAAGTACGGCGAAAATGTGATCGAAAATATCGGACTGAATGCCTTCATACGCTACCCAGTCGGTATCGTTGGCAAAGGCGTAGACCTCGAGTGGAATGCCGTTTTCGCCCGGATCGAGTTGCCGTACCATCTGCATCAGCCCCTTGTGGATTCTGCTGTTGGCCTTGAGGTAGGCCGTCAGGTAGGCGCGGAAAACTCCGAGATTGGTCAGCCTGCGACCGTTGGCAGGCGAGGATGGATCGACGTTTTTTGTCCGATTGTCTTCGGCGATTTCTTTCAGTTTGCTCTCGATATGCGAGCTCAGCAATTGCAGCTTGCGCAGACGGGCGATGTCTTCCTCACTCAAAAAATGCACGCTGGTGGCATCGATATACACAGCACGCTTGATGCGGCGGCCACCGGTTTCCTGCATGCCTCGCCAGTTCTTGAAAGAATCCGAGATCAGCGCATAGGTCGGGATGGTGGTGATGGTCTTGTCCCAGTTGCGTACCTTGACCGTGGTCAGGCTGATATCGATGACATCGCCATCGGCCCCGTATTTGGGCATTTCCAGCCAGTCATTGACGGCCAGCATGTTATTTGCGGAAAGCTGGATGCCGGCGACAAAACCCAGAATCGGATCTTTGAATACCAGCAGCAGCACTGCGGTCATGGCCCCCAGGCCGCTGAACAGCAGCAGTGGCGATTTGCCGATCAGCAGGGCGATGGCCAGTATCAACGCGATGACGGCAGTGACCAGCTTGATGCCCTGGAAGATGCCGCGCAACGGCAGGTTTTTGACTTTTTCGCTGAAGCGGGAGAAATCTTGTAGCGTGTCCAGTAGCGAGAATAGTGTCAACAGTGTGAACAGCAGTATCCATAATTCGGTGCCCGTCTCGATGATGGGCAGGGCTGCGGAGTCGGAGTCCAGCCAGATTCTTGCCTGTGTATAGAGAATCACGCCCTGCAAGGTGAGCGCTGCGCGCTTGAACAGGCCGAACTTGAACAGCGCTTCCTGCCACCAGAGCTGGGAATGCTGGGCGAGGCGCTTGAGCGTCCTCAGTACGCCCAGATGCAGGATGACATGGACGAGCAGTGCGGTCAGGATAATGACGAGCAGGATGACGCCGGTGGTCATCATGGGGGTCAGTTGCAGGCCAATGGATTCCAGCCAGTTGAAGAGATGTTCCTTGATAATCGATTGTTTATGCATCAGTACTTGTCTTGATTGAAAATGAAAGCTGGATTGCTGCCTTACAGGACGAAGCTTGCTGTAACCAGCGTACAGGCTCTATCTTACAGACAAGCCGGGATCAGACAAGTTTAAGGGTGAAAGCCGGTTGTCCGTCAGCATCAGCTCTCTGACTGCAGCAGGGTTTTCATTTCCAGCAACAATCCGCCATGCGCGTCTTCTTGTTCGGTATCGATGCTGATGGTGTGTTCGAGTTCATCGGGCCCGAAGTCATCAGCACTGGCGAGTTGCTGCTGCAGGATTTCTGCTGTTGCTTCGGAGGCATCGTTCTGCCGCTGCGCTATGCGTTGCTGCAGTGTGATGACGGATGCTGTGAAATCCAGAATGCGTACAGGCAGCGACAGGGATTGTGCCAGATGCAGGAAAAGGTCGCGCTGTGCGCGTTTGAGAAAAGTCGCATCGACGATGACATGAAAACCGGATTGCAAGGCGATGTTAGCCATGTCAGCCAGATGTTGATAAGTCTGTTCGCCGGCTTTCGCTGTATAGATGCCGTCCTGCGCGGCCGAGCCCGTGTTGTCCAGCGCCGCAAAGCCGAACAGGCGTTTGCGCTCTATGTCCGAGCGCAGATGCACTGCACCGATTTCTTGCGCCAGTTTTCCGGCATGAAACGATTTGCCCGAGCCGGAAAAGCCATGCGTCAGCAGCAGCAGCGGCCGGTCGGTTACTGTATAGCGCAGGGCGAGGGCGATATGCCGGGCATATTCCTCGTGCTTGCGCTGCCGTTCGGTGTTGTCGTTCAATTGCTGTTCACTCAGCAGCGAGACTTTTGCCCGTACCAGCGCGCGGTAGACCAGGTAATAGCGCAATATGCCCAGTCCCGGATAGTCGCCGGTCTGCTGCAGATAGGCATTGAGCAGTCGCCAGCTGAAAGACTCGAAGCCGCGATAAGCGAGGTCCATCAGCACAAAGGCGATCTCGCTCATGACATCGATCCAGCGCAGCATGGGGTTGAACTCGATGCAGTCGAACGGCGTGATTTTGCCCGCGATCAGCGCGATGTTGCCGAGGTGCAGGTCGCCGTGGCATTCGCGCACAAAGCCATGCTGTTTGCGTTGCCGCATGAGGCCGGCTTTCAATTGCCACTCGTTCGCTACCCAGGATCGCAGGCGATCCACTTGCGGCATCTCCGTCCGCATGTCCCGCAACAGCGGGGCGATATGATCGAAGTTTTCCTCGCACCAGTGACGGATGGTTTGCGGCTCGCCATATTCGGAGCTGGCTTCTGCGACCAGTGCGGACTGATGAAAGGCGCTGACGACCGCTGCGATGCCGTCGATATCGCCGCTGTCGAGCAGTGTATTCTCCGCACGTTCGGAGAGCAGGCTGCCGGCCTCAAACTGGCGCATGCGGACCGCATATTCGATCGCAGGGCCCGTGCCGTTGACCTGCGGTTCTGATGGGTTGCCGCCGATCGGCACCACTTCAAGATAGATATCGCGGCTGAGGCGCTGGTTGAGGCGCAGTTCCTCCTGGCAATAAAACCGGCGTTTTTCCAGCGTCGAAAAATCGAGAAAGCCGAAATTGACCGGTTTCTTGATTTTGTAGACAAATTCTCCCGTCAACAGCACCCAGGAAATATGGGTCTCGATCAGTTCTATCGTGGCCGTCTCGTGGGGATAAGCCCTGTTTGACAGCAGGCCGGCAATGAGTGGATTGTCGGTCATCTCGGTCATGGTTGCATGCTGGTCATTGAGCTGTTTGAGTTCTGGGTATGATTTTGATGATACCTCAGGGCTGAAGCATGGCGATGGCATCGGCAATCGAGCTTGCATGCAGCTTGGCGACACAGCAGGCGCCATCTTGGGCTGCATGCATGCGCACCAGTTGTGTCACCTGCGGCAGGTTCAGGCACTCGCCAGTGGCCATGAAGCTTTCATTCCTGTTCTTTGCCAATTGGAAGCATAGACCTGCGGAATCGATCAGGATGTCGTCCGCGGTCAGATGCATTGCCTGCACATTGTCGTCCGACAACCAGGCAGCGTGATCCTGCAGGTAGATAAGTTCGTCCGCGCCATGTAGTTTGATCATGGCTGGCCACTTTACTTCGACTCTTGAGGTTCGGGTCTGGTCAGTCATGGGTGTCTGTTTTGCCCAGATACTTGAGATGGCTACCGCAACCGGCATGGCAATCCGAAGCGCCCAACCCTTTGAACAGGATACGGCCGGCTTGTTGCCGATTGATTGTGCATTCGGTTTGTGTGAAGCGTTCGATATGGACGATGCTGGCCTCCGGTGAGGCAAGCAGGTAATCGATATGCCATCTGAGTTTTTTGTCCTTGCTGCAGTGGCGTGCAATGCGTGCTTCAAGGTTGCGGCGGGCGCTGCCGGTGTAAATATAATCGCCGGCGGGAAAGAGGCAGGTGCCGAATCTGCCGATGGCGATCCGTGCGTCCGCAGTCAATCGTATGGTCAGCTGATAGGTGATCAGGTTTTCTGACATCGCCAAGCAGTTGAGCCGGCAGCGACTCCCGTTGCCGTTGCTGCGGGAGTCCTCGCCAGTTTTTATTGAGCTTTCATATTGTCAACGCGCAGGAAATACTTCTTGGCATAGGCCAGTAATTGGCCGTCACTGGGATGATCGACGGTTTCGACTCCGACGACTTTCTCAGCGATGGATGGGTCGTGTCTGTTCATGTGCTTGATCAGTTCCAGCTTGCCTGAACCGGGGCCGACAATCAGTATCTCACCGCAGCCGGCAACCGCACTAGCGACCTCATGCAGATAATTCTGGTCGGCGGCAGCATGACCGCTACCGACCACACCGGCCTTCTGGTGCACATGACCGTGTTTGGATCTGGTGGTGATGGTCGAGTTTTCATGAGTCTCTGCATTGAACAGAATCACATGCGCTTCCTGATGGTCGAGCCATACAACTACGTGACTTAAGGGCATCTTGTATCTCCTGTGATTAACAGTGCAATCATAACGGTTAATTCCGCTCTCAATGTTGCTTTAGGTCAAATATCCGGGTGGCATGAAAGTGCCGCAAAATGCGTTATTTACGGTGAAAATCAGGTCTTGGCAATCTTTGCCGAGAACTCCCGTTTGAGTAGCAATGAGTTGCCGATCACGGAAAGCGAACTGGCGGTCATGGCCACGACACCAATCATCGGGTGCAACAGACCCAACGCTGCGATAGGGATAGCCGCTACGTTATAGATACTGGCCCATATCAGGTTCTGCACGATCTTGCTGAAGGTGGCGCGGGATAAATGCATGGCCTCGACGACCCCGGTCAACTCGCCGCGCACAAGCGTCACGTCAGCCGCCTCAATGGCGACATCAGCCCCGGCGCCGATGGCAATACCCACATTGGCCTGTTTCAATGCCGGGGCGTCGTTGATGCCATCGCCGACCATGGCTACATGATTGCCATGTTTCGCCTGTAGCGCGCGTATCGCTTCAACCTTGCCTTCCGGCAGAACCCCGGCCTGTACTTCATCGATTCCCACTTCGTCAGCCACCGCCCGGGCTGCGCGCTCATTATCGCCGGTAATCATCACTACGTGCAAACCGAGTTCATGCATGCCGCGAATGGCATCTACAGACTCCGCCTTGATGGTATCTGCAACCGCGACCAGGCCCAGCGCATGTCTGTCGGCGGCCACGATGACGACCGTGCGTCCGCGCGACTCCAGTTGTTTCAAGTCATCATCCAATGCTTCCAGTCCGGTCACACCTTCTTCTTCCAGCAAGCGACGATTGCCGATCAGCAGGTCTTCATTGGCCACCTTGCCGGAGACGCCGCGTGCACCGGTAGAACGAAACTCCGTCACCTCGTCCAGTGTGATACCCCGTTCTTTGGCCCCCTCTACGACAGCTTTGGCAATGGGGTGCTCTGAGGCGTTTTCCACACTTGCGGCCAGTGTCAGCAAACGCTTGTCATCAACGCCTTCGGCAGACACTACTTCTGTCAGTTTTGGTTCGCCCCTGGTGATTGTTCCGGTTTTGTCCAGTACCATGACCTTGACGTCCTTGAAGGTCTGGATGGCTTCACCTGAACGGATCAGGATGCCATGTTCGGCGCCGAGTCCGGAACCCACCATGAGTGCGGTTGGCGTAGCCAGCCCCAGTGCGCAGGGGCATGCGATGACCAGTACGGCGATGGCAGCGAGAATGGCTAACACTGGCGTACTTGCATCCGGGTTGACCCAGGGCAGGAAAGTGGCGCCCCAATCAAGAATCGGACGCAGGCTATCCGGAAACAGCGCCCAAATTACCAGGCTCGAAAACGATATAAGGATGACCAACGGTACGAAGTGTCCTGTCATGCGATCTGCAAATTCCTGGATGGGTACCCGGGAGCCTTGCGCTTGATCGATCAAGCGCACTACCTGGGAAAGAAATGTGTCACCACCGACGCGGGTTGCCTTTACCCGCAACCGCCCCTCTTTGTTAATGGTCGCTCCGATGACGCTGTCACCCGTGGTCTTGTATACGGGCAGTGACTCACCGGTGGCAATGGACTCGTCCAGATGACTTTCTCCTTCGAGAACTTCGCCGTCGGTCGGAATCTTTTCGCCCGGACGCACCAGCATGATGTCGCCAGGCTGTAATTCTTTTATTGCGATCTCGATTTCTTCGCCATCACGCTCTATTCGTGCTGTCTTGGCCCCCAGGGTCAACAGGCGGCGGATGGCCTGAGAGGCACGGCCTTTGGCCTTGGCTTCCAGATAGCGGCCCAGCAGGTGGAAGGTCATGATGGTCGCGGCCATCTCGACAAATGAGGTCATCGGATAGATGAAACCGACCAGACCGATCAAATAGGGAGGCAGGCTGCCCAGTGAGATCAGCACGTCCATATTGAAGGTTCGGTTGGTCAATGAGCGCCAGGCGGCTTTGTGTGTGGCGCCGCCGCCATACAGGAACACTACCGGGAATGCCAGCGCTACGACTATCAAGAGATAACCCGGTAGCGGTTGCCAGAACATATGCGGGCCCATCAGCAGCATGATCAGGCTGGTAGGTACTGCCGCAATCCACAGCCGTTTACGTGCCCGTAGCAGATAGGCTTCTTCAATACCTGCCTCGGCATCAGTATCGGTATTGAGTTCCGCACTCACGCGCGCCACATCATAGCCGGCTTTTTCTACGGCCTGCTTGAGCGTGCCCGGATCCGGTCCATTTGCGCTGAGACTGACAGTCACCCGATGACTGGCAATGCTCGTTTCGATAGAGTTGATGCCATCAAGTCGCTCCAGGCTTTGTCGGATAATGCCGGCGCAGTGGTCGCTGCCCATGCCGGGGACAATCAGCTCTATTTGATTCGTCGTTTCGTGCTTTGTTGGATATTTGTTGGCCATGCCAATCTCCGCTAATGTATTACTAAATAAACACTTTGGATCTGTATAACAACAACCGATTTCAACGCTACTGACTTCTGTACCCCCCATGATGAGACTTATCTACGATTCTTATGCACTTCAAGGTTATCAACTTCCAGTTCCTCTACATTGTGCACAAATACACGGTGTAGTTTTTCCGTCCATCCCTCACCCAACTGCACGCCAATTTCATCCATTTTTGTCTCTATTGCCTCGGCTGTGGTTTGCAATAGATCGTAATTAATTTCGATCATGTCGCCATCAATTTTTACGGATTTAATGCCCATCAATTCCTGTAAAGCATCGCTTAGTTTTTTCGCTTGATTTGGTGACAAGGGCTGAGCTATGCGTAAGCGCCTTTGTTTCATCACCTCCAAGCCTTCCTGCCTGGGGGCTTTTTGGCCGGGATATCCGATGTACAAATGTGGATGAGCAAGAAAGCGATCACGGCACTGGCTCGAACAAAAGGCATAGTTTGACTGTAAATATTCGGTGGCGTACATGTGAGGCTCTACTTGCATGCCGCACACTGGATCTTTAACCAAGGTTTTCATCTCCTCTCCTCTGCATCAAACTGTCCCTTATCATGATTTTTTATATCAAATCGGACTTTTGCTCCTGTTATGGTTTTCTGGGTATGAATTTACTTATTGGTTTTAGCTGGGCAATTAACCGCAACATCCACCTTTGCCCTTGGGATTGAGAGATGTTGTCGTGCTTTCAATCCCATATCCCGCATGCTGCACTGCCAATTTTAGATGATCGAGTGAAGTCACTTTTTCGTCGAAGTCCACGGTGGCCTCGCCGGTGCCAAGCGACACACTCACGCTATTCACTCCGTTTATTTCCTTAAGTGCAGAGCCCACACGGTGGCTGCAGCCGCCGCAAGTCATTCCTGTTACTTTCAGTTTTTCTGTTTGCATGATGGTATCCCTCTTTAAGTAGTTGAACTGGAAACTATCTTGATGAAAGTTATGCAAATACTTACTTGATCAGTTTTGGGAAAAATGCAGGTGTCATTGTCTCGTAGCTGGTGTACGCATCCCCAAATTCCGCGCGTGCTTCTCGCTCTTCACGTTTGGCGAGACGTATGTACATGAATACGAGAATCGGAAACATAACGAGTGTAAGCAGGGTTGGCCACTGTAGTAGAAAGCCGAACATGATCAATATGAACCCAACATATTGAGGATGGCGAATATGCGCATAAGGCCCCGTTGTTGCAAGGCTATGTGCACGTTGCGCAGAGTAGAGTCCTTGCCATGCCGAGGCGAGTAACCAGAATCCTGCACCGATAAGAATGATACTTGCGATGTGGAAAGGCCCGAAATGTGGATTTGCCTCCCAACCAAACATTATTTCCAGCAAGTGGCCTGCATCATGGGATAACCAGTCGATTCCGGGGAACCGCGTCGAAAGCCAGCCGGAAAGCAAGTAAATTGTGAGTGGGTAGCCGTACATCTCGGTAAACAGTGCAATCAGAAATGCTGAGAAAGCACCGAATGAACGCCAGTCACGCTTGTTCTGTGGTTTTGCAAAACTGAAAGCAAAAATGATGAATACCAGGGAATTAATGATCACCAAAGACCACAATCCATAACCGGAATCTGCTGAATGATTCATTTTCATCTCTCCTTGCTTGATTCGCTCGATACGCTGTCTGGTCCATGATCTCCATGGCCATGGCCGCCATGCATGAATATGTGCAATAAAGGACAGGCGAGCAATAATAACCATATCCCATAGGCTGACAGCCACCCGAAGATGTGTGCCTTATGCTCTGTAACGAGAAAATATCCGGCGATTATAAAGAAGGCAATGAACACCCATTTTGCCTTTGATTGTTGCAAGGCAGCATTGTGCGAATCATGTTTATGCATCATTTATTACTCCTTACGTTAAGGTGCGCTGGCATGAGTTGCCGCCACATGAGATGCTCATACACGCCAGCCCAATACATGCCAAAGGTAAAGGCGAACAGTAACTCCTCCAGCGGGATACCGAACAACTGAACTCCGGTGAGATCAGACAGATTCCACACGCTCTCGACATAGTCGGGGGCGCTGGCTATCAGAACGATGAAAAAGACGGAGTAGTAAATAAAAAACAGAAGGCCACCGATCCAGGTCTTGGTTTTCAGGTCAGGACGGCAGGCCATCGTAGTCATTGCTCCTACTGCCATTGCCGCAATGGCTGGATAGATCGGATTCCACGGCAGGAAATATAACGCCAGAAAAACGACAACAGGTGAAAAGAGGGCCTTGTAATGATGGCGGTGCAGGAAGCGGCGTTTTTCTGGTTCTGGTACGGCAATATCGTTGCGATGAGCGAGGATGGAATAGAGAACGGCTGCTACTCCACTGATGCCGAAGACAAAAATCAGGCTTTCCAGATCGAAACCGGTTCTCTGAGCCAAATCAAAAAGTGTAGGCGGGTTCCAGTACTCTGGAACGAACAGCGGTTCGGTCAGACCGAACGGGGTAGTCGCCAAGCTAATGCGCCACATGGTCTTGCGATGGGCAGGAAAAAAGATAAACAGCACAACCCAGGGAATCAGGAATAGCATCGCCCACACAAACCAGACATATTGAAACGGAATCATGACGTTCTTATTAGGTTATAGCACCCCGCAAAAAGGGCGCCTGTCAGAAAACCGGTCAGTGCGGCATTAAACACGCCCAAGGCCAAGCCCTTTAAAGTCCAGGGTCTGTCAATCATGAGTGTGGTTATGTCTATGTGCGTCCACGAATTGACGAAGTTGATTGTGCCTTGTGGGAACAGATAAATCGCCAATGCGCATATTGTACTAATAATAGCTGCTGTGATCGCTGTTGCAATGCCGACCCGCCAAGGGTTGAGTGCATTCATTATTTATTCTCCTTTTCGCTAGCGTTACAAAATTACCGTTTGCAGAAGTTCTCCCAAGTTCAGGTGCGCGACGTGGCTTTATCTAATGGAAATCTACGCGGGACGTACGATAAGAGCCAGGAAGTGCCGGGGTAGGTGATGCTCCCGCCGGTTGGATGTGTTTTCCAACCGCATCGCCGGCTCCTTAATCTGACATCCCCTTAGAGCGAGCAGCGCCAAGATGGTCGCTCTAAGGTGGCGTAAGCTGTATATTGAAAGTCATTCCATTCGCCTATGTATCGGCTCATGCTGATCGGACAGTTCGATTGATATATATCCTTATTTCAAAGGCTTGACATTCGTAATCGATGGTAATCCGCCGCCGGTGTTTACAAATTTGAATTCCACCGGGTCACCAATAGATATCACATCCAGTTGCGAGCTATCTGCTACAGAGAAAAACATCGTCATGGCCGGCCAATTGAGTTCTGTAACAGCTTCATGTTTCAATTCAACATTGCCGGCAGCCTTGTCTATGGAGATCACTTCACCTTTTGCGGTATAGGCTTTTTGTACTTCTGCTTTGGGGTGATGGATATCGTTTGCGTAAACCGGTGTAAAGCTGATTGCAAAAGCCAAACTTGCCAGTGCAATCATCAGGTATCGTTTCATAGTATTAAACTCCTTTACTGGATTAAGTCCAATCCGGGCAGAGCCAAGCCTGCCCGGTATTCCGGTTAGTGCTTGTGCTTGTCGCCAGATCCCATGGATATGCAATCCATGTTCATCATCATGTGATGTTCTTCCATCATCTGGCTCATCATGTCGTCCATGAGCTTCTGGTGCTCATCCATCCAATCCTCGTGCTCATCCATCGACATGCCTGGTCTGGGTTTCATGGCCTGCATCTTCTCCATGTTTTCCTTCATCATTTTCATGTGTTCACCCATCAGTTTCTGGCGCTCCAGCCCTTTTGCAGCTTCAGCCTGTTTCAGCATTTGTTTCGCCTTAAGAACCCGTTGAGTCATCTGGCGCTGTGACTCATCCTGGCCAGCGATTGAAGGAAATGCAATGACGCCGATGCTACAGGCGGCGATAGTGACAATTATCTTGTGAATTGTTTGTTGTTTCATGATTAATATTCCTTATCTGTTTGATAAATTTCAGAAACTTTCCTGGAGGCGCTGTGTTCTGTTTGCAATAATATGGTGTAGCAATTTTTTGGCATTGCATGTGCATGGGATGCAGTGTATCCAGAACATGATTGATCCGGATACACATCACGGCTGACGGCATACTCCGTCTGGGTGTTGTTTTGATGCATAGACGCAAACATCGACCTTCCTCTGCTACAACATTCATGCAATGTAGTATTCGTGAGACCAGGAGCTCGCGAACGCGTGTTAAATATGTGCCGGCCGAGCCTCGAAAGACGAACGAAGCTACCGTTGGCCGGAACGTGCTGAAGTTGGCATATCGGGGGGCAGTATCCCGAACTGTTGCTCAGGACGCGTTTATACCCTGAAGGTTAAGCGACCTTCAGCACCAGGCTGAGATCGATCGAGGCGGGTGGTAAGGTGGTACGGAGAATGCGCTGGTGCTTGCGGCCAAAGGGGCAGCAGTTATGACAACAGCAGCAATTACATCAATGTTGATAACTAGTGGGATGACTGCTTGTGTTGTACTTAAATAGCAAAAGAAGCACTTGTCACAAGTGGAGCTCTTGGTTTGTTGATTTTCAGTGGTATGTTGGTCGCAGTTCGAAGATGACTTGGCCTGATGGAGAATGGAATCATGATTTGTATCCGACTCATTCACGATGGTATGCAATTCCGACTTTTGCCCATGTGTTTGCCCATGTGCTTGACACGCGGGCATTACAACTGCTGCCATTCCCTGTAATGGAAGACAGATCAGTATGACAAACACCGTAACGAATCGGATAAGTTTGGAATGCATGTTTTTATGCTACGCTTAAATTCTTCATTATGTAAATATTTCTACTGGAAAAAATATTGACTCCCTGTTTTTCAGGGTACCAACCAGAAGTTTAATTTAGGATAAGGTTATAGCGCATGCTGGTGGCTCGGATAATGATATCGAGTGCACAGGCCGAATGGTTATGAAGGGCACTGATTTGCTCAGCGGAGTGCCGAATGGTATGAATGGTTGAATTGATCAGGAAGAGAAAATGAAAGTTTATAAAAAGATATTGTTAATGATGGTTCTAACCATGACTGTCGCTGCTTGTGCCAGCAAAATGGTCGAAGTGCGCCCCGGCTCGGATCGCGTATCGCTGGCGGATGCCAATCAGGTCGCTGCCTGCGAGTCGCGCGGCAAGGTCGCGGTCAGCGTGCTGACCAAGGTTGGTTTTGTGACGCGCAGCGTTGAGGCGGTCGAGGCCAATCTGCTGCAACTGGCGCGTAACAGCGCGGTGCATGAGGGAGCGGATACGCTGGTGCGCAAGGAGTCGGCCAAATTCGGCGAGCGCACTTTCGATATCTACAAGTGCCGGCCCTGACAGGCCGGGCAGGGTCAGCAGCTTGCTGCCGGTTCAATCCGGCAGCCAAAAAACAAGGCACACCCGCGGGTGTGCCT
>DLMX01000117.1:2049-7532 GCA_002479405.1 Methylophilaceae bacterium UBA7525 | reverse complement strand
GGCACACCCGCGGGTGTGCCTTGCGCTTTCTACTATCACCTGCTTACAGGCTTTTCAGAACCTCGATGCGCTCGCTCAGTGGCGGGTGGCTCATGAACAGACGTTTGATGCCACTGCCCATGCCGCCGGAGATGCCGAAGGCTTCCAGCTGTTCCGGCAGATGCGGTTGGTTGACCGATTGCTGCAAGCGCTCCAGAGCGGCGATCATGCTGGCCTTGCCGGCCAGTGAAGCGCCGCCGGCGTCGGCGCGGTACTCGCGCTGGCGGCTGAACCACATGACGATGGCGCTGGCGAGGATGCCGAGCACCACTTGGGCGATGATGGCCGTGATCCAGTAGGCAGGGCCATGACCACGCTCGGTCTTGAACACCACGCGATCCACCACATGACCGATGACGCGGGACAGGAAGAATACGAAGGTATTCACCACGCCCTGGATCAGCGCCAGCGTCACCATGTCGCCATTGGCGACGTGACTTACTTCGTGTGCAAGCACGGCTTCCACCTCTTCGCGTTTCATGCTGCGTAGCAGGCCGGTGCTGACGGCGACCAGTGCGCTGTCACGGAACATACCGGTAGCGAAGGCGTTCATGTCCGGTGAATCATAGATGGCCACTTCCGGCATGCCGATGCCGGCGGCCTGCGCCTGCCTTTTTACGGTGCCGACCAGCCACTGTTCCACTTCACTGCGCGGATTTTCAATCACTTGTGCGCCGGTGCTTTGCTTGGCCAGAAACTTCGACATTGCAAGCGAGATGAACGAGCCGGTCATCCCGACCACAGCCGACAATACCAGCAGTGCGCCAAGATCGAGCCCGATGCCTTGCTCATCCAGCACATTACCCAGGCCGAACACCGTAATGATGATGCCGAGCACCAGCATGATGGCAATGTTGGTGACTAAAAACAGAAAAATCCGTTTCATTCAAAACTCTCCAAAAATTAGAAAACAACCGATAACCGGCAAATCCGCAATGCGCGTCATGATATCAAAAACAGTATGTGTGTGCTGTGACTATGGACAGTGATTCACAGCCGGAATTCCGGACGATGCAGATCATGATCCGCAACGGCCGGTTCCGTCATTTGTCAGGCTGACTGTATATGGAGGCAGAAACCGCCGTTTCAATCCTCGATTCTGAAACCGACCTTCATGACAACCTGATAGTGCGCGACCTTGTCGCCGACGATATGGCCGCGTGTCTCGACCACCTCGAACCAGTCCAGGTGCTTGAGGGTTTTTGCTGCCTTGGCAA
Organism: Methylophilaceae bacterium UBA7525; assembly: GCA_002479405.1. GTDB lineage: Bacteria > Pseudomonadota > Gammaproteobacteria > Burkholderiales > Methylophilaceae > UBA6140. The sequence continues at coordinate 6,276 of DLMX01000117.1, read as the reverse complement.
TGGCGTTGTTGATCGCGTCGTCAGTACCAATGGTGGATGAGCCGACGAGTTCGATGATCTTGTAGGTATGGCTGGACATGATGTTCTCCAATCGATTGATGAAAGTGCAGTTGATACCATGTAGGACAAATTGCCATGCGCTCCATACTCTGGAGTTTGAGATTCCATGGCATTGTAACGTTCATCGTGCCCGGCGTGAACAAGCTGGCCGATCCCGCAGTGCCAGGACTTCGGCCCGCTTCCATACCGTGGCATACTGAAAGCATGAAACCCGAACAACTCTACGAATTGCTGGCGGAAGTCGAAAAGGAAGACCCGATCGATTATACGGGGCTGCCTTTCGATGCGGATGATCTGCGCAAACTGGCCTGCCTCAATGTGGCCGAGATGGTGCAGGGATGGGATCAGATGGACATCAGTGACCGCGAACTGATCATGGCGGCGACGCTGGTGCGGCTGGTGCTTGAAAACATGGTGCTGAATGCGCGAATCTGCATTTTGAATAATGATTGAGGAGCTGCTTTTGTGATTTGACCGGTTGATTTTTCCTGTCGCAATCAATAACGGAATCAGAATGGGGTCTGCTTAAACAGCACTTTATTCTTCTTTGTAGCTCCACAGTGCTCGTTTGACAGTCGTCCTGTCGATGGACGGCATGCTCTTGCTCAGCAATTCGAGGAACTCGAACGAATTCAGCTGATCGATCGACAGTTTGGCGCTGGATATCTTCAGATAAGGGTCGGCGCCGTTGCGCAGGAACAGCGTCACCAGGTCCGGCTCGTTGTAGAGAACGGCTGCGTTCAGGGGCGACATGCCCATCTCGTCCGCTTCGTCGATTCTGCAACCGGCGGCAATGGCCGTGTTCATGATATCCAGCACTTCGTCATTGTCGAGCGTCGGACTGTTGTAGGCGCCGGTCATCAGCACGATGGTCGGTGTTACGAAATCGCCGTTAGTCACATAGCAGCCGGTTTCATCCGTCAGCCGCAGGCCGGGCATGATCTCGTTGGCTGAGCTTGCAGATTCCTTCTTAGTTGTGGCTTGAGGCCAGTTGGCAGTCGAGAAATAGGCTTCCAGCCCCGGTTGTTTCGGGGTCTGGCCATCCGGCGTCCAGTAGCAGCTCAGTCGGCTGTAATTGTCGAGGTCGAGACGATGCAGGCAGGTTGCGCTATGGCCGGGCCAGCGGAAGTGTACCACTTCCGCCTCGCCGATTTCTGCATGATCCACAGTGCCCGTACCACTGACAGTTTGCGTACCAATGGTGCGGGTGAGTTCCAGTACGCCTTCGTTGAGCGTGATCTGTGCGCTACCGGCGTAGGCCTCGCCGCCGTCCGGCATCTGGCCGACAATGGCGTAGTGGCCCGGCAGCATGGTGTGTAGCATGGAAGGTTCGCTGTCGGCTGCAAGTGCGCTGCCCTGAGCCGCGGCGATAACGAACAGCAGGATAGTGGCGATAGTCGGTTTGGTCATGACGATTCCAAACAAGTGCGGCCAATTTTCTAGTGACTGGCGCACGATTTTTGAACTTGAAGTGTGAATCATTGCATCATCTTCAGCTGACTTCAATCGCTGTCAGCTAGTATTGCAATCCTTTAGATCAGCCTCGAAGGCGATTGGTGCATACTGTTCTTCTGATGGCACCGGCTATTGCCTGCCGATTTTCTTTGATTGGTAGGCCGCGTGGTCTGCCCGGGCAAGTAACTGGTCCAGACTGTCCTCCTGACCGTTCCATTCAGCTGCGCCTATGCTGACCGACCACTGGATGGTTTTATGCAGTTTACCTTGCAGGCGCACGTGTTCGGAAAGCTTGACGGCACCTGCCAATGTTGTGTTCGGCAAAATGGCAATGAATTCGTCGCCACCGAATCTGACCAGAGAATCATTGCTACGCATACATTTCCTGGTTTCACTGGCAAAGGTTGCCAGTACCTGATCGCCGATCAAATGCCCATAGGTGTCGTTGATTTTCTTGAAATCGTCGATATCCATGAACAGGATGGATAACGGGCTGCGATAACGTTTCGAGCGTGCGATTTCATTTTCAAGCACCTGCGTACCTGCATTCTTGTTCAGACAGCCTGTCAGGTCGTCGTGACGGACCGCATGCCCCAGCTCCTGGTTGAGGCGCTCGGATGCCAGCATCAGATAGCTTACGGTCGCGAGCGGGATCATGACGGCAGGTGTGGCTACAAGTACAAGCTGGCTGATGCTGGCATCAAAGATGTCATTCGGATGGTCGATTCCTGTAGCCAGGGTGATGATTCTGAATACTCTGGTTGCAATCAGCCCAAGCAGGGATAGCAACAATAGATCCCTGCCTGTGCTCTTTGGTAACTTCAAGCAGGTAAAGACAAACTGATCCACGGTTACGATTAGCGTAAAAAGGGATAAAAGTGTCATGCGTATGGCTATATCAGGCTCCACGATGGTGTGCCAGTAAAAAAGACCAATATAGAGACCGACAAAAACACTAATGAGGGAGCGGATATTTCGTTGTGCATATCCGGCAAACCGCCTGGTTCCCGCATTCATTAGCATGAAAGCGAGCAGAATTGTCAGGTTTGGTATCAGAATGCCGATTAGTATTGGCATATGATCCCTGACAAGAAACAGACAGAGGGACAATGCGATAAGCAATGATCCCCAGGCCCATTCCTTGAGGCCGTGAATATTTTTCGGGTAAGTTTTGGCAATGACCCAGATAACCGCTGCCATTGCGAACGAGGTGATGCAGGAGATAATCAGAATAACTTGGGAAATAGTCACTTGAACAACTCTTGAATTGGATGGGCATTGGCTAAATTAAATAAGCAGGACGGCTTCTTTCTCGGGTCTGTAGCACAAATAACATCTGAGTGGGATATTAAGTGTAAAGCATGGGGAAGGGTAAATTAATTATCCTGCTTCGCTCAATGCACCAAACAAAAACGGCCCACATTGTTGTGAGCCGTTCTATAATCAATCTGAATTAATTTGGTGGGAGATCGGGGGGTCGAACCCCGGACAAACGGATTAAGAGTCCGCTGCTCTACCAACTGAGCTAATCTCCCTAAGGGGCGCAATTATCAGGTGAAAGCCCTTCAGTGTCAACCAGGAAACATGCATTTTTTCCAGTTTCGGAAGCACAGTCTTGAATGCACAGCTTTAAAAGTACAGTCTTGAAAGTATAGCAGAATGACAATTCACATTATTCCCACTCATCCCTACAGCGACCAGAAACCCGGTACTTCAGGCCTGCGCAAGCGGGTCAGCGTTTTTCAGCAGCCGCATTATCTGGAAAATTTTGTCCAGAGCATTTTTGATACGATAGACGCACCGGCCGGTGCCACGCTGGCGCTGGGCGGCGACGGTCGATATTACAACCGGCAGGCGATACAGATCATCCTGAAGATGGCTGCAGCCAACGGCTTCGGTCGCGTACTGGTTGGACAGGGTGGTATCCTGTCGACGCCGGCTGCCTCCTGCGTCATCCGAAAATACCAGACCTTCGGCGGCATTATCCTTTCCGCCAGCCATAATCCGGGCGGGCCGGATGGCGATTTCGGCATCAAATACAACACCGGCAATGGCGGACCTGCTCCGGAGAAGATTACTGATGCCATTTTCGCCAACAGCAAGCAGATCAGCACTTACAAAATCAAGGATGCGCCGGACCTGCCGCTTGACGTAATTGGAACCTTCGAGCTTGGAGGCATGCTGGTCGAAGTCATCGACAGTGTCGTCGATTATGCCGAACTGATGGCATCGATCTTCGATTTTCCGGCGATCCGGTTGCTGCTCAATAGCGGTTTTCGCATGAAGTTCGATGCCATGCACGCGGTCACAGGCCCTTATGCGCGGGAGATTCTGGTCAATCGGCTCAATGCACCTGAAGACAGTCTGATGAATGCCGTGCCGTTGGAGGATTTCGGCCAAGGGCACCCCGATCCCAACCTGACTTATGCGCACGAACTGGTGGATATCCTCTACGGCGACAATGCGCCGGATTTCGGCGCCGCTTCCGACGGCGACGGCGACCGCAACATGATTCTGGGCGACCATTTCTTCGTGACGCCTTCCGACAGTCTGGCCGTGCTGGCGGCCAACGCCAGCCTGGTGCCGGGTTATGCCAAGGGGCTGGCCGGCATCGCGCGCTCGATGCCGACCAGCGCCGCGGCCGACCGCGTGGCCGAGGAACTCGGCATCCCCTGTTACGAAACGCCTACCGGCTGGAAATTCTTCGGCAAC
>DLMX01000117.1:344-1955 GCA_002479405.1 Methylophilaceae bacterium UBA7525 | reverse complement strand
ACCGGCTGGAAATTCTTCGGCAACCTGCTGGATGCCGGCCGCATCACCTTCTGCGGCGAGGAGAGCTTCGGTACCGGCTCCGACCATGTGCGCGAGAAGGACGGCCTGTGGGCGGTGCTGTTCTGGCTCAACATCCTGGCAATCAAGCGCCAGTCGGTGGAGACGCTACTCAAGCGCCACTGGGCGCGCTTTGGCCGCAATGTCTATTCGCGTCATGATTACGAAGGCCTGCCGACTGAGGCGGCCAGCGGGATCATGCAGCACCTGCGTGCCAGTTTTGCCGGTCTGCCTGGCAAGACATTGGGCTCTTACACGGTCAAGAGCTGCGATGACTTCAGCTACACCGACCCCATCGATGGCAGCATCAGCACCGCACAGGGCATCCGCATCCTGTTCGCGGACGGTTCGCGCATCGTCTTCCGCCTGTCCGGTACCGGCACCGAGGGTGCAACACTGCGCATCTATCTGGAAGCATTCGAGCCGGACATGGCCAGGCATGACCTCGATGCGCAGGATGCGCTGGCGGAGATGATCCGCATCGCCCTGCAACTGTCCGAATTGAAGGAAAGAACCGGACGAGAACAGCCTACTGTGATAACTTGATAGTGTCGTTGTGTAGCAAGTGATACGGCCAGCTGAGCTGGCCGTTTTTTTATGCCTTCAAGGCTCAATCTGCCTGATGGTCATGGTGCCCTGATACAAGCGCACGTCCATGCGGCCGAGAAAGGACATGCCGAGCAACACGTCGCCACCGAGGCCTGGTGCGATCATGGCCGAGACATCCCGCGCTTCCACGCCGCCGATGCGGACAGAATCCAACCGCGTCATGTAGCTGATGCTTTCGCCGTTGGCAGTGCGAGTGCGCACCGCGACGCGACTATGCAGACCGAGCCGGTCGGCTACCTGTTGCGAGATGGCGACCCCGGTGGCGCCGGTATCGACCATGACATTGACCTTGATGCCGTTGATCAGTGCTTCGGCGCGGTAATGTCCGTCCAGTCCGCGTTGCAGCACTACGGTGCGGTCCTCGCCGAGAAGGTGCAGCTTGTTGGGATTGAGCGCGCTGTCGGCCAAGTAGAACAGCGCGGCGGCCAGCGCGATCCAGACCAGGGCTAACGTGATTTTTCCGGTGCTCATGACGCGCCTGAGTGCATGGTCAGAACGGTAGTACGGCAGTTGGTGCAACTGCCAGGATGATGGAACGGAACTGTGCCTGGATACGTTGTAGCGCTGCCATGTTGTCCGCCTCGAAGCGCAGCACGATCACCGGGGTGGTGTTGGAGGGGCGCATCAAACCGAAGCCGTCGGCATATTCGACACGCAGGCCGTCGATGGTGATGACCTCGTTCGCGCCTTCGAAAGTCGCCGATTTCTGCAATGCGGCGATCAGTTTGTGCGGCTCGCCCTCCTGCATCTGGATATGTTGCTCTGGTGTGCTGACGCTGTCCGGCAGGCTGTTGAGTGCAGCGGAGGCGTCGTCGGCCTGACTGAGGATTTCCAGCAGGCGCGCGCCGGCATAGAGGCCGTCGTCGAAGCCGTACCAGCGTTTCTGGCCATTGCGGCTGTCGTTGAAGAACACATGGCCGCTCATCTCGCCGGCCAGTGGGGCGC
>DLMX01000117.1:0-309 GCA_002479405.1 Methylophilaceae bacterium UBA7525 | reverse complement strand
CGTCGAAGCCGTACCAGCGTTTCCGGCCATCGCGGCTGTCGTTGAAGAATACATGGCCGCTCATTTCACCGGCCAGCGCAGCGCCGGTTTCCCTGATCTTGGCTTTGACCAGCGAATGGCCGGTTTTCCATATCACCGGCTGGCCACCGCGGGTCTGAATCCAGGGTGCCAGATGGCGGGTGGATTTGACGTCGTAGATGATGGTCGCGGCCGGATTCTGCTTCAGCACCTCGGCGGCGAACAGCAGCAACTGGCGGTCCGGGTAGATGATATTGCCGTCCTTGGTGACCACACCGAGGCGGTCGCCAT
>DLMX01000090.1:27511-31140 GCA_002479405.1 Methylophilaceae bacterium UBA7525 | reverse complement strand
GGTCACCGCCAAGCTCCTTATACTGAATCTGAGTCTTGCTCAGGTTCCAACAAAAGCCCTCGATATGAGGGCTTTTGTGTTTCTGCTAGTTATCAATACCAATTCATTGAATTGGTTGATATAATGATGTTTTGATGGGCTTTGGGCCCATTTTTTGTTTCTGCGATTTGTTTGAGGATGATTTGATGCAGGATTTGCATGCATTGCTGGAGCGTTCACTGGCTCAACTGGGTTACGAGCTGGTTGATCTGGAGATATCCAATCGTGGCAAATTGTTGCGTCTGTTCATTGACAAGCCCGAAGGCATCACCATCGATGATTGCGTGTTGGTCAGCAATCAGATGGGGAATCTACTGGCGGTTGAGCACGATATCGATTATGACAGGCTTGAGGTCTCCTCGCCTGGTTTGGACAGAGTGCTGAAGAAGCAAAGTGATTTCGAGCGTTTTTCCGGCGAACGCGCGCAGGTGAAGTTGCGGGTTCCGGTTGAGAGCAGAAAGAATTTTTTAGGCATATTGCGTGGTTTGGAATCGGAGAACTTGTTAATCGAGTGCGATGGTGTGGTACACAAAGTCGCGTTGAGCAATATTGACAAGGCAAGATTGGCCCCCGAGTTCTAACTTGCAGAATTTTAAGCGGAGATTGAAATGAGTCGCGAAATTTTATTACTGGTAGATGCTCTGGCGCATGAAAAAAATGTGTCGGAAGAGATCATCTTTACTGCGCTTGAATTGGCACTTGCTTCCGCAAGCAAGAAGCGTTTCACTGAAGATGCGGACGTTCGTGTCGCTATCAATCGTGACAATGGTGAGTACCAGTCATTCAGACGCTGGCAGGTTGTTGCGGAAGAGGCGTTGGAAAATCCGGCGGCCCAGGTCGCGCTTTCCGATGAACGGGCAAAAGGCTTGGCTGAAGGTGACTATATCGAGGAGCCCCTGGAGTCCATCGAATTTGGTCGTATCGGTGCCCAGGCAGCAAAGCAGGTGATTTTGCAGAAGGTTCGCGAAGCTGAACGTGAACAGATTCTGGATGATTTCCTTGCGCGCAAGGAGCATTTGGTAACTGGTGTCATCAAGCGTATGGAAAAAGGCAATGCCATTATCGAAGTCGGTCGTATCGAATCCTTGTTGCCACGTGAACAGATGATTCCGAAAGAAAATCTGCGTGTGGGCGATCGTGTGCGTGCCTATCTTTCGCGTATCGAACGTGGCGGCCGTGGCCCGCAACTGATCCTTTCCCGTATTGCCCCCGAGTTTCTGATCAAGCTGTTTGAATTGGAAGTGCCGGAGATCGAAGAGGGTCTGTTGGAGATCAAGTCGGCAGCGCGGGATCCTGGTCTGCGTTCAAAAATTGCCGTGAAAACCAATGACCAACGTCTGGACCCGGTCGGCACCTGTGTTGGCATGCGTGGTTCGCGCGTACAGGCCGTTACCGGTGAACTCGCCGGCGAACGTGTCGACATCATTCTGTGGTCAATGGAACCGGCACAATTTGTCATCAATGCCATGGCGCCAGCCGAAGTATCCAGTATCGTTGTTGATGAAGACGCGCACAGCATGGATGTTGTCGTGTCTGAAGATCAGTTGGCTCAGGCTATCGGCCGCAGCGGTCAGAACGTACGTCTGGCTTCCGAACTGACCGGTTGGACCCTGAATATCCTGACCGAGGAAGAAGCAGCTCAGAAACATGAAGAGGAGCACAGCAAGACGCGCAACCTGTTCATGGAAAAACTGGATGTGGATGAAGAAGTGGCAGATATCCTGGTGGAAGAAGGCTTCAGTACCTTGGAAGAAATTGCCTATGTCCCTCTTTCTGAAATGAGTGAGATCGAAGCCTTCGATGAAGACACCATTAATGAGCTACGCAAACGTGCGCGGGCTGCCTTGCTGAAAGAAGCGATTGCAAAGGAAGAAAAGGCCGAGGAAGCCAGTGAAGATTTGCTGAATATGGAAGGCATGGACGACGCGACAGCGCACAAATTGGCTGCACAAGGCGTATCAACGATGGACGATCTGGCCGACTTGGCTGTGGATGATCTGGTTGAATTGACCGGAATGGATGCCGAACGCGCCAAGACGCTCATCATGACAGCACGTGCCCCATGGTTTGCCTGAGGTGGCCATAACGATTGATGAGATGGTGTATTTGTAATGCGTATGTAAGCGCAAAAGAAACAACTGGAGAGGTAGCAGTATGGGAAAATCGAGCGTAGCACAATTTGCCAGTGAGTTAAATTTGCCAGCAGAGTTGCTTCTGGAGCAGCTCAAAGGTGCTGGCGTCAATAAGGCCGCGCAAGATGACGAGCTGACTGAGCAGGACAAGACCTCTTTGTTGGAGTACTTGCGTAGAGAGCATGGTGCGCAGGAACCAAAAAACAAGATTACGCTGACACGCAAGCAGAGCACCGAGATCAAGAAGACAGACAGTACGGGTAAGGCGCGTACGATTCAGGTTGAAGTGCGTAAGAAGCGCGTTCTCGTGCGCCGCGACCTGTCTGAGACGGAGCAGCCTGAAGAAATCAGCAAGCCTGCAGAGGCAGTGGCGCCCGAGCCAGTGCAGGAGCAGGCACCTGTTGCAGTAGTCGAGCCTTTGGCGGAAGTGCCGGAGGTTGTTGAGCCTGTAGCAGAAGTACCGGTGGCAGAAGTTGCGGCAGCGGAGAAACCGGTTGAAGAAGCTGCATCTGCGCCGGCAATGCCGAGCAGAACTCTCAAGAAGACGGTGCTGACGCCGGAGCAGATTGCATTGCGCGAGGAAGAAGCCAGGCGACATGCGAATCTGGTGGCGTTGCAAACAGAAGAGTTGCAGAAGAAGCAGGCTCTGATACAGAAGCGTCTGGAAGAAGAGGCCAGAAAAGCTGCAGAAGCTGCAGCAGCGGCAGAAAAGGCCAGTAAGCTTTCGGAAGGTACTTTGCATAAACCTGCGGCAAAAGAAGGTGCCAAGGCGGAAGACAAGGGTGCCAAGAAAGCAAGCAAGAACAAGGACTGGGCAGATACACAGAACAAGAAACGTGGCATCAAAACCCGTGGCGATACTGCATTGGCACAGGGTTGGCGTGGTCATAAAGGCAAATCCAAGACCCACAGGGACGGGGATGAGGGTCCGCATTCGTTCAACGCACCAACGGAACCCGTGATTCATGAGGTGATGGTACCGGAAACCATTTCTGTGGCAGATCTTGCTCACAAGATGGCGGTGAAAGCCGGTGAAGTCATCAAGACTCTGATGAAAATGGGCATGATGGTCACCATCAACCAGGTGCTGGATCAGGAAACCGCCATCATCGTCGTCGAAGAGATGGGCCATGTGGCCAAGGCAGCTGCCGCGAACGATCCGGAAGCCTTCCTGGAGGATGCCGAACATGCGGAAGCAGTGCAGGAGCCGCGCCCACCTGTGGTAACAGTCATGGGTCACGTTGACCATGGCAAGACCTCGCTGCTGGATTACATCCGCCGTACGCGTGTGGCATCAGGCGAAGCCGGAGGCATTACGCAACACATCGGCGCCTACCATGTTGAAACGCCGCGCGGTATGGTGACTTTCCTCGATACCCCGGGTCACGAAGCCTTTACCGCAATGCGCGCACGCGGCGCCAAGGCGACCGACGTTGTGATTCTGGTGGTTGCGGCGGA